>NZ_RQFO01000009.1 GCF_004770045.1 Leptospira montravelensis | reverse complement strand
CCACCCTACAATCAGGGCGGGGTGATTGTACCCACAAATCAATCAAACAAACACTCTATTCAAAATTCTTTCTTCCAAAACTCTCAAGTTATTTCCCTAATTGATGCAAAAACTTAGGGAACCTATCAATAATTTCTTATAGGGAAAAAACGCAGAAGAAAAGAATCACCTGGGGAAAAAAGTTTTTTCTTTTAAAAATAAATTCACAATCGATTCGTATTCATTATATCGAGTATCTATCGACTTACAATGACGGGCACCCCAATCGGAAATAAAAAGTTGTTTGCGACTCGATTTTAAATTTTGGAAAATCTCTTCCGAATGAGAGACTGGTGTTATTTCATCTTCTTTGGAATGTATGATAAGAACTGGTACTGAAATAGATTTAGCTGCTTTTTTCGGGGACACTTCATCCACAAGAAAATCTGCTCTGAGCTCTGCCACAGAAAGCGCAATGGGAGAAAGAAATAAAACCAAAGGAGAATATAAGTCGACCGCCCGTTTTTCCACAATGGAACGCATATCCATATAAGGAGAATCTGCAATGACAAAGGCAAAATCACTGCGCCCTTCTGCATATTGTAATGCAGTCGCAGCCCCAAAAGAGGCACCAAAAATGCCTATATCTTCTTCCGGTACAGTGCTAATTTCCGAAAAAAACTCAATGGCCCGTTCCAAATCTTGTTTTTCGTAAAATCCGTACGTTCCGTATTCTCCTGCACTTTCTCCGTGGTGGCGTGCATCATAGGTAAACAAACTACATCCTCGTTTCCAAAATAGAGGGGTGTATTTAAGAACTCCATACCGAGTCCTCCCATGACCATGTAGCAAAACCACACCACATTTTTTCTTTTTAGGATTTTTAAAATACCAACCGCGAAGTCGCAAACTTCCGTTTTGGAAACGAACCGATTCAGGTTCAGGAAGCCCAAAATCGGCAAAAGAATTAATCTTTAATTTCGTCTTATCTTCCTGTAAATCGGAGATGGGAAAGGAGATAATAGAAGATGAAAAATAATACCCTGCGCCTAGCAAAAAAAAGGTGAGAGTTATAATCAATATACTAAAAATCTTTTTCATCAAAGGGCCTAGTTGGAAAAATCTAGGAAAGACCACAATAGGAAAAGCGAATTTTCCAAAATGCCAGGTTTTGATGAGAAAAAGAATTGCCGTCTTACGTTCCATCCATCATTTCTTAAGGAAATCTATGAAACTATATATAATGTGTTTTTCCATCCTCCTTACCTTTTCCTTAGTCAACTGTCGCACTATGGATGCTGCCATCCAATATCCAGACACGGGAAAAACTGACCTGGGCATCACTAAGGTTGCTGTTTTACTTTTCGACATTGAGGATGCAAAATGGGGAGACGAATTTACCGACGCAGTATCCTTACAAATTGCCAAACTCCTACCCATTAAAGTCATAGAAAGAGAACAATTGTCGAAAGTTGTAAACGAACAAAGTTTTTCCAAAACAGGGATTATAGATACACAAACAGCCGTTCGCCTAGGAAAAGTTTTAGGGGTAGATGCCCTAATTTTCGGAAGAGGATCAGCTCTCAAAAAATACGATGAAAAAGGAAAACTCATTCCTAACTTAGTGGATACTGTATCTTTAAAAATCGTACATATTGAATCTGGACATGTGATTGTCAATGCACGTAAAAAACCGGGAGCAGACTGGACTTTCGGACGTGTTTTACAATACAGTTTGGGGCTTGGACTGATTTGGAGTCGCGAAGACATTTTACTCATTACAAGCGAATATGATTTTGTAGCAGAAAGTTTAGTAGAACGTATTGTTTCCGAACTAAAAAAATAATTTATCATAAATCAAAAGGACAAATGATGAAAATTAATATTGGAATCCCCGAAGAAGAAAGAAGTGCGATCTCAGAGTCTTTAAAAAAACTCTTGGCAGATACTTACACCCTGTACCAAAAAACCCATAGTTACCATTGGAATGTAACGGGACCCATGTTCCAAACTTTACATATTTTGTTTATGACCCAATACACAGAACTATGGAATGCGATCGATCCAATTGCGGAAAGAATTCGATCACTTGGATACTATGCGCCGATGGGTGGTTGGGAATTTGCAAAATACTCAAGCATCGCAGAGGACAAAGAAGTCCCAAAAGCACAAGAAATGATCAAACATTTAGTTGAAGGAAATGAAGCGGTCATTCGCACTGCACGCGCTGCCTATGCACCTGCTGAAAAAGGAAATGACCAAGCAACCTTAGACCTACTCACTCAGCGTTTAGACATTCATGAAAAAACTGCTTGGATGTTACGATCTTTACTCGAAGATTAATTTTTTTGAAACAGTAGTCAAATTCCGGCTACTGTTTCTATCGTTTCCATCCTTTCGCTTTCCGAAACAAAATATCCAAGTAATCGAATTCATTAAAGATAGAATAAAAAACATCTGACCAATGATTCGTTAAACGAAACATTAAATCAGGAAATCGAAGACAATTCTCGATCTAATAATTCTAAATATTTGGCCTGGTGTGTGAAGTGAATATAATGCCCGCCACCCGCTATTGTGATTTTCTGATTGTTTTTAAAAAATTGGTCCATCACCTGAAAATCACTATCTCTAATATACTCAGAACTTCCACCCAACAAAAACAAAGTTGGAGTCATTGATGTTGTATCAAAAGTAAACACATCTTCAAACACTCGTCGAGCATGGTTAAGGCCATTTACATTCAATTTCCAACCATACTTGCCGTTTTCATTTCGTTCCAAACTCATTTGCAAAAACTGCCTAATAAAGGTATCTGATACATACTTCGCCATTTCAGAATCAATTTCTGTTCGCGAAGAATATCCATCTAAGGCAAAGGACATAGATTGGATTTCATTGTCGTAAGCAAACGGATAAGATCTTGGAGCGATATCTTGGATGATTAGTTTTTTTAGGATTCCAGGATGGGTTAAATCAAAATACATGGCCACTAGTCCACCCATAGAGTGACCCAATAGAACCGGATTTTGGATTTTATGATCAAAAATAAATTCTTCCAAATCTTCTGACATCAATCGGATGGAATGTTCTTCGGCATGGGGAGAGTCCCCGTGATTTCTTTGGTCAACCGCATAAACTGACCCAAAATTTGATAAAAACTTCGCAACCGTCACCCAATTTTTTGAAGATC
This sequence comes from Leptospira montravelensis, assembly GCF_004770045.1. Classification (NCBI taxonomy): domain Bacteria; kingdom Pseudomonadati; phylum Spirochaetota; class Leptospiria; order Leptospirales; family Leptospiraceae; genus Leptospira; species Leptospira montravelensis. Next base: position 292,799 of record NZ_RQFO01000009.1, on the reverse strand, counting down.
CGAATAACCCATGTAAGATGATAATATCACCGATTGACTTCCGATTTGGATCAGAATTTTGGAATGGATACAGTTTATGACTTAATTTCAAAGAAACTTCTCCGCTGTATTAAATAAGTTAATTGTTAACGGAAACATTCTTTTTTTAAGATTTGCAAATGAGGTAGGATTTGTTTTTTCTCTCTAGGTCCAATCTCGGAAGCATATCGAATCATCTGATTAATTTCAGACTTAATTCCCTCACTGACTGGCGCAAAACAAGGAATAGAATCTGGGTCCTTTGTCATCGATTGTAAATTGTTTACTAAGTCTTTTGTGTATAAATTAATGTAATTGCCTGTAGGAAACAAATAGATATAACGCAGTTTTCCTTTCCTCATTTCTTCTAAACGACATTTTAAATCTGTCCCGCATTCCAGAACAGGTATACTTTCCGTCGCCAGATAACCGGCATAATCCGAATGTTTTGTTTTTGGGTAAGCTTCTAGTAGTTTCCAAAAATAATTGGAATCCACATAGTATTTTCCATAGGAATAATCGTATAACAATTTTGTCTGATGACGTTTTAAGAATTCAAGAGTTCCAGGATCATTGTCCGGTTTTATCCCCTTTTCATTCATTAAATCTATTGTTTTTTTAAGAAAAAAACCAGCTTTCGCTCGAATGAAGATAAAATCATCTCCTGTAAATTTCCCTGTCGCGGAGATAGAAAAAATAGTATCAGTAATTTCCCCTTTTGCAGCAAAATCTATGTTCTTGGATAAAATCATTCGTTCTGCTTCAAATAATAAAGTGGATAAATATTGTTTAGGTGGAACTGAACGGACTACAGATCGTTTGATAAAACCAGAAAGACCATCTTCTAATTTTACAGGGATCCAATCTTCTTTTGGACTTTCAAGAGATTCCCTGTCAAAGGAAACTGGCTCTCCAAATTTTAGTTTACGCAAAACATCACTTTTTTGATCAGCAAACAAATGTAAGTTGAGACCAATGACTGGAATTACAATTTCTGAATGTAAATCTCGTTTTACTAGTTCAGAGGGTTTTGTTTGTTTTGTTTTTTCCTGGAATGTGGGTTCTGCTAGAATCGAACCTACCAAAAAGAAAAGAAAAACTGAAAAAAAATTCAAAATCTTAATTTGTTTGAGGAAAATAAATTTTGTTCTCAAAAGGGAAAAAGCAGATTTTGAAATATGAAAAATCAAAACCCGTCCTAAAATAAAAAATGAATTAAATAACTCTGTTCCTCTACAATTTTTTTTGAGTAAAGGAACAGAGGCCATTTTACTTTTGTAAGTCCTCTACCATTTGTTTGATGCGAGCCACACCTTTTTCAATATCTTTATCACCTAACGCATAAGACAAACGAATGGCTTTGTCATCTCCGAAGGCAATGCCCGGCACTGCTGCCACATTGTATTTATCAAGGAGCACATCACAAAATAGTTTTGAGTAAGAAGATTCTTTTTTCTCAAGCAACAGTTTTTTGAACCCAGGAGTTTCATACACACCATTGATATAAGGGAACGCATAAAACGCACCTTCTGGCATCCGGCATTCCACACCTGGAATTTCACGTAAAAGTCCAACAATAAGTTTACGACGTTTATCAAAAGCCTTTAACATTTCTGCCACGGGTGTTTGGTCTCCTGTGAGCGCTGCCTCAGCCGCTGCTTGGGAAATGGAAGAAGCATTACTTGTGGATTGGCCTTGCATAGTATCCATGTTTTTTACAATCTCTGGATTCCCTGCTCCGTATCCAATCCTCCAACCAGTCATGGAATATGCTTTGGATACGCCATTAATCACAAAGGTTTTTTCCTTCATCTTTGCTGAAATCATGGCTGGATTTACAAATTCCAATCCATCATAAATGATTTTTTCGTAGATATCATCCGAAACCGTAATGATCTCTTTTGGTTCTAGTACCCTTACGAGTGCTTCCACATCCGAACGAGTGTAAGCTGCTCCTGTAGGGTTAGATGGAGAATTAAAAATAAAAACTTTTGTTTTTGGAGTGATGGCTTTTTCTAATTGGTCTGCTGTGATTTTAAATCCACTAGAAATATCTGTGGATACAATCACAGGAGTTCCTTCTGCCAAACGAACAATATCCGCATAACTGACCCAATACGGTGCAGGGATAATTACTTCGTCACCAGGATTTAAAGTTGCCATAAAAAAATTGTAGAGAACTTGTTTTCCACCTGTTCCCACAATGATTTGGTTCTTTTCGTACTTTAAACCATTTTCGGTTTCAAATTTACGAATGATGGCCTCTTTTAAGGAAACAGTTCCACTCACGGGAGTGTATTTTGTTTTCCCTTGGTCCATTGCTTTTTTAGCAGCTTCTTTGATATGTGTTGGAGTATCAAAGTCAGGTTCCCCTGCTCCAAATCCAACCACATCAAGTCCACTCGCTTTCAACTGATTGGCTTTTGCAGTGATCGCGAGAGTGGGAGAAGGTTCTACGACATCAAGTCGTTTTGCTACAAGTTTCATTTTGTCCTCTATTTAGTGAGTGATTCCTCTGGAACAGTTTCTTTGAACTGATCCAAAGTATAAATTTCATATTCATACCCTTGTTCGGTGAGGAAGAGTTGTCGGTTTTGTCCGAATCTTTCTTCGTTGGTATCACGCGAAATCAACGAGTAAAAAATCGCTGTATTGTCTTGGGATTTTGGACGAAGGATACGCCCCAAACGCTGCGCCTCTTCCTGTCTTGAACCAAACGTTCCTGAAACTTGGATGGCAATGTTGGCATCTGGTAAGTCGATAGAAAAGTTTGCCACCTTAGAAACCACAAGTTGTTTGATTTGTCCCGTACGGAAGGCTTGGTAAAGCTCTTGTCTTTCAGGAAGAGGAGTTTTTCCAGTAATCAAAGGGATTTTGAAAGTATTGGATATCTCTTCTAGTTGATTGATGTATTGTCCAATCACCAAAATGTTGTTAGTGGAGTGTTTTTTCAAGATATAACTAATCGCCCGAAGTTTTTCAGGGTTTTCTGATGCCAAACGGAACTTTTCACGGTCATCCGCCACTGAGTATTTCATACGAAGATCATCTTCCATAGGAACACGAATCTCCACACAATTGGCTTCTGCAATCCAAGACTTGGCTTCCAGTTCTTTCCAAGGTACATCATATTTTTTAGGTCCAATGAGGGAGAACACGTCTTCTTCTAGTCCATCTTCACGAACAAGAGTTGCCGTTAAACCTAACCTACGTTTGGCCTGAAGTTCTGAAGTCATTCGGAAAACAGGAGCAGGAAGTAAGTGAACCTCATCATACACAATGAGTCCCCAGTTGTTGGCACTAAAGATATGAAAGTGAGTAAAGTCCCCACCTTTTTTCTTTCTGTGAGTTAAGATATTATAAGTGGCAATGGTGATGGGTTTAATTTCTTTGAGTTCCCCAGAATACTCTCCAATGTCTGACTCAGGAATATCGGTTTTATCTACAATTTCATTTCTCCACTGGCGAATGGACAAAGTGTTCGTGACTAGAATGAGAGTTTCTGCTCCCACAATTTGCATAACCCCCATACCCACTATGGTTTTTCCCGCACCACAAGGAAGGACCACAACACCAGATCCTCCTTCGTTACGGCCGCCTGCATGAAATGCTTCGACTGAAGCTCTTTGGTAATCACGCATTCCAAACTTAATCCCACCTTTTGTCGTAGGACGTAAGTTAAACGGATATTTATTTCCTTCATCGTAACCCGCAAGGTCTTCCACTGGAAAACCAATTTTGATTAACGCTTGTTTGATGTGGCCACGGTATTCTTTTTTAATTCGAATTTTATCACCTTCCATTCCATCCACAAAGGGTTGAACGGCTCGGTTGTTTGCAATTTCTGTGATGAATCCTTTTTCATTGGAAATAATATATAATTCCCCAGATTCTTCCTTCACTAATTTCACTTTTCCATAACGAGAGATTTGTTCTCTCACTTCGTTCATCACGTTTTTTGGAACAGAATAACGAGCAAACTTAGTTAAACCTTCGATGATCTCTTCTGCAGTCATTTTAATCGAAGCCGCATTCCACAAAGAAAGTGGAGAGATGCGATAGGTATGCATATATTCAGGGCTTTTTTCGAGCTCAGCAAATTTGGCAATGAGGTCCCGACAGGCTTCAAATTCTGGGTTATCCACCTCAAGAAGCATTGTTTTATCACTTTGTACGGTGAGTGGCTTGGTCATGGTATTCCCTCTCAATTTAACCAGGCTGGGAAGAGAAACTGCCCTGTCAACTCATTTGATTTTAATAGATTTTCGATGAGTTTTCACGGCGTTTTTTGGCAAAATTCCAATTTTTCCGAACAAAGTGGATGAGTAGACCGTCTAATCTAGGTTATCCTATACCTTTCTAATTTAAATAATTGGATTGACTTCTTATGGTTTTTTTAGTGCGTTCCCCAATTTGTCCTATAAAACAATTTTGTGTATCAGGGGTCAGGCTCCTCCGGGGTGCGCTTACGCTCCAGTCAGCTTCTCGTCGTTAGACGATTCGCTGACCTTACGCCCTCCAGATCCTTAACGCTTTAAATAATCCTCTAAAATAGATTCATTGGCACTTGTAATATGCATTCGGTCGGTGAGAAATTTCCGAAATTCTCTGGCACCTTTCTCTCCATAATAAAGCCCTAATATATGCCTAAGGATATGATGCGCTTTTCCTTCTTTTTTGAGAACAGAACGAATATAGGGAATGAGCTCACGAAGTATTTCTTCTCTCGAATGAGTTTTTTCCTCGGAGCCATAATACAATGGGTCTACATCATGAAATAAAAATGGATTATCATAGGCAGCCCGCCCAATCATCACTCCATCTACTTTTGTTAGATGGTCAGAAATTTCTGCATGTGTTTTGATTCCCCCATTGATCGTGATGGTTAAACCAGGAAAATCTTTTTTTAATTGGTATACGTCTTGATAACGGAGAGGTGGAACCGTTCTATTTTCCTTGGGAGACAATCCTTCTAAAATCGCAATCCTTGCATGAACGATGATATGATCCACTCCGGCTTCCTTAATTTTAGAAACAAAATGGAATAAATCTTCATAACTTTCTTTTCCATTCACACCAATACGGTGTTTAACGGTGACAGGAACTTTTACTTTAGATTTGCAGGCCGCCACCATCTCCGCCACAAGGTTTGGTTCTTTCATAAGGCAAGCACCAAAACTTCCACTTTGCACCCGATCCGACGGGCAACCTACGTTGAGATTAATTTCGTCATATCCATAATCTTCCCCAATTTTGGCACATTCAGCAAGTGCCAAAGGAGAATCTCCGCCTAATTGTAAGGCAATGGGATGTTCCTCTTTTGAAAAATCGAGATATCGATGGTTGTCTTTTCCACGAAGGATGGCACCTGTTGTCACCATCTCCGTATAGAGTAACGCGTGTTTGGAGATAATCCGCATAAAAAAGCGGAAATGCCTGTCGGTCCAGTCCATCATCGGAGCAACAGAAATGCGGTACGATGGAACTGAACTTGTCAAAAAAATCTCCTATGCTTCTTGTGGGTGTTCCTCTCTGGAAGGAAGGCTTAGAACCGAGGCAATTTCTGTCGGAACCCCTCTATGAATTTCTTCAGAAGCAATTACTGCAAAGTTCCTGGGGGGTAGTTCCTTTGTCAAAAAGAATGCAAAGGCTTGTCTCAAGTACCTAGAAACGACAAAGATGAGGAAACGATTTTCATCCAAAGCCTTTTGTAATTCATTATAAACCGATTCCAAAATCCTCACACGGATGTCATGTGGAAGGATGATGAGTTTACTTCCATCCGTTTCATCTAGTGTGATACTTTTGTTCATACGATCAATAATTCTTGGATCAATGGTGACTACATGTAACTTTCCATCAGGTGAAAGGAAATCATTAATGATTTGGCGTGACAAAGCTTGCCTTACATGTTCAGCCAAATCAAATGGATTGTTTGTGCGTGGCAAATGATTGGCAATAGCATCCATAATTTTTGGAAGGTTCTTAATCGATAAACCTTCTGCCAAAAGATTTTGTAAAGTCTGTTGGATGATCCCAAGTCTTCCTTGTTTGTCATAATCCAATTCACCCACAAGAGTAGGATGAGTTTGACGTAAATGTTCGAGGAGTGCCTTCACTTCTTCTCTTCCAAGAAGTTGTGATGCATAATTGGAAATCAGCTCTTTTAAGTGAGTGATGATGACAGTGGAAGGATCCACCACCGAATAACCTTTATTCTCCACTTCAATTTTATCATTGGGATCAATCCAAGTGGCTTTTAAACCAAACGCAGGTTCGGTGAATGGTTCTCCAATGATGGCATCTAAATTCCGAGCGGTATTGTTCATTGCCATCAAACGATCTGCTTTTACAGCTGACTGTCCAACAACCACTCCATTGATACGAATGCTATAGTTATCGTGAGGAATTTCTAAATTGTCAATGATCCGAATCGCAGGGATCACAAGACCAAAATCAATCGCGAATTTTTTACGTGTGTTGGCAATTTGTTCGAGTAAATGTCCTCCAGAAGAAGAATCAACTAACGGAAGTAAGTCGCGACCCAGCTCCACCTGTATAGCTTCCACAGAAATTTCTTTAATATAGTTTTCTGGTTTTTTCTCTTGGACTTTTTCTTGCGAAACTGTTTCGATTTTTTTAATTTCTTCTTTGGCCACTTGTTCGATGGAATATCCTAAATAACCAATGGCTCCTGCTAAAAAGAGAAGTGAAAAAAATGGAAGTCCAGGGATGAGACTGGCTAAACCAAGAGCTCCTGCCACTACATACAATGTTTTGGCATTCCCAAAAAGTTGGTCTTTGATCTCCACGGTTAGTTTTTTTTCGGAACTAGAACGTGTGACAATGATACCAGTTGCAGTTGTAGAAAGTAGACCTGGAATTTGCGAAACAAGACCATCCCCAATGGTAAACTTTCCATAAGTTTCAATCGATGCTAAAAAAGATTCCCCTCGAATGGTCGAACCAATGAGAATCCCACCAATCAAGTTGATGGCGGTAATGATAAGCCCTGCTCTCACATCCCCTTGTACGAACTTGGAAGCTCCATCCATAGCCCCATAAAAATCTACTTCTCTTTGAACTTTTTTTCTTTTTACCTTAGCTTCTGCTTCGGTAATCGCACCACTATTGAGTTCCATATCGATGGACATTTGTTTTTGCGGTAATCCATCGAGTGTAAATCTTGCGGCCACTTCCGAGATCCTTGTCGCACCTTTGGTGATGACTAACACCTGTACGATGGTTAGGATGATAAAGATGATTAGACCAACTACATACTTCCCAAGTCCCGATTCTCCACCCACCACAAAGGTTCCAAAAGCTTCGATCACACTGGAATTCATCGCTGGGCCTTTCGATAAAATTTGTCTAGTTGTGGATACGTTTAACGCCAACCGAAAGAGAGTGGTGATGAGTAGTAAACTTGGAAATATCGAAAACTCACTCGGTTCTGTGACCGATAAAGCTGTCATAAGTATAAGTAACCCAAGGCCAATACTTACAACAATCAGGATATCCAAAACAAATCCTGGCAGAGGGACTATCAACATCCCAAGGATCATTAAGGTACCGACACCTAAAATAAGATCAGATTGTTTGAGTATATCTCTAAAGTTCATACAGTTATGCCATTCCTACTTTTTTTTTGAACTTCTCAAGGGTGATGAGGATTTGCACTACCGCTTGGAAAAACTCTTGAGGGATTTCTTCTCCCACTTCTACTTGTGCATATAAAAGACGTGCTTGTTTGGGACTTTCAACGATCGGAACATCATTTTCACGAGCTATCCTTCGTATTTCTAGTGCTAGGCGGTTTTCCCCTTTTGCAATCACACGAGGCGCTGAATCCCTTCCCATTTCATAAGAAAGAGCAACTGAATAATGAGTTGGATTAGTGATGACTACATCTGCTTTAGGAACTTCCCGTAACATATTCCCTTGCATCATGTCACGTGCGAGTTGCATCCTACGATTTTTCATCACAGGGTCACCAGAATCTTCTTTCATCTCACGTTTTGCTTCCGAAGGAGTTTGTTTGAGAGATTCTTCAAATTCAGACTTTTGAAAAAAGAAATCAGCAACGGCAATTCCCAAAAGCAAAAGCCCAGCCGCCATCATGATTTTAAATCCTGAATAAGTGATGAGGGAAATTGCTTGCATCATTCCCATATTTCCTGTCAAAAGGACTTTTAGGAAATCACCAGAAATTAAAATGTAACTGATTACACCAATTAACACCACTTTTGCGAGAGATTTCACTAAATTAAATAAAGTTTGGCGGTTTGGCAAAACCCGTTTAAAGTTAGGGGTGATTCGATCCAACCGAAATGACAATGCTCGCGGGGAAAACATAAATCCCACCTGCACCACATTTCCAACGATGGCAAAAACTACAGTGATGGCAAGGACAGGCCAAAGCAGATTAAAAAAATCCCTAGAAACACCAGAAAGAATGACCCGAAACTCTTCTGCACCGAATCGGTCCAGTTTCATTCCCATAGGAAGGTATTTTTTAATAAAAATAGCCGTATTTCGTATAAATGTATCACCCAATATAAAAAGGACCATTGTCCCACCTAATAACACCAAGGTGGATGCAACTTCGTTGGATTTAGGAACATTTCCTTTTTCCTTTTCTTCCCGCCTACGGCGTTCACTCGGCGGCTCTGTTCGACCTTCGTCTGCCGCAGCAAAAAGTTGGAGATCGATTTCATAATAACCGGAGGAAAATATAGCGGGTCCTGGCAAAACTTCCGTTTGCAGAATAGGAAAAAACCCAGATAAAAAAACACGTATCCCACCAAACAATGATTTGATCCAAATTATAATTTCAATGTTGTCCCATCCGAATTCAAATTTTATCCATTCTTTCATAAGTTGGGCCACTCCCGGATGAGTAAACTTGCCTTATCCATAGATATCTGGATTCCCTGAACCATTTGCGTAGCAATAAAAGTGAGAGTGGCAATGAGAGTGAGTGTTCCAATAAAAACTTTCAAAGGGAATGACATGGACATAACATTCATTTGTTGTGCGGCCTTTCCCATTAGTCCTTCCGCAAGGGAAACCAAAAATAGAATCCCCATCACAGGTAGTGCTATTTTAAAGGCGACAACAAACATAGCACCAATGGCCTCTTCCATCAAACGATAAAGACCTGCATTTACTTTTCCCGTAAAAGAGATGATTCGAATTTTTTCAAAGGAATAAGCTAGTGTTTCAATGAGAAACCGGTGTGCCCCAATCACAAGAAAGAGAGCCGTTGCCATTAAGTTTTTCATAGTTCCAATGGCGGGAAGTGAGTTCTGAGTGACAGGATCCAAAATCTCCGTATAACCAAATCCTATTTGGTTATTAAAAAATTCACCCGCCATTTGAAAGGCAGCAAACACAAGTGAAACTAGAAAACCAATAAATACACCTACCAAAATCTCTGTGATAATTAGGATACCGTAGTTGATCATATGCCCAGGAACAGAAGGCATATAGGTCGCCACCACAGGATATACAATGAGGGAAACCATAAAGGAAAAGATCATTCTTAGTGAAAAATTGATTGATTCCGAAGAAAAAAAAGGCGCAACAAGGAATAGTCCGAGCAGGCGAACTAAAACCAAAAGAAATGATTGAAAATGTAAAACGAATGCTTCCATATCATATCTTTTCAATCATAAAAAAAATTTCACGGGTATAGTCTGTCATGACTCGCACCATCCATGCGGAGAAAAAAACAATCACCGCAAAAATAGAAACCAGTTTGGGGACAAAAGCAATAGTAGGTTCTTGGATAGAAGTTGTAGTTTGTAATATTCCAACAATGAGTCCCACCACCAATGCCGTGATCAGAATAGGACTGGAAATTTTTAGTGTTACAATGAACGCTTCTCTAAGTAAGTTTACTACATCAACTTCTGTCATTTATAACTCCTTACTAGTTCCAAAACAAGTAAGTTCCATCCATCGATCAGGATAAAGAGGATGAGTTTCAAAGGAAGTGATATCATTACAGGGGGTAACATCATAAACCCCATTGCAAGAAGGGCTGACGCCACAATGAGATCGATCACGATAAAGGGAATGAAGATATAAATACCAATGATAAATGCTTTTTTGATTTCACTTAACATGAAGGCTGGAACCAAAACATAAGAAGGAACATCCTCAAAGGATTTGACATTTTGTACTTTCCCAATTTTCAAAAACAAAGCAACATCTTTGGTTCCATCTTTTCCAAGTTGCCTAATCATAAATTGACGCAAATGTTTCATGGATCCTTCCATCATCGCCGTTTGGTCAATTTTTCCATTTAGGTACGGTTGGAGGGCTTCATCATTCACCTTACCAATAGTAGGTGCCATGATAAAAAAAGTAACAAAAAGAGCAAGGCCCATCATCACCTGGTTTGGTGGTAAGTTTTGTAAAGAGAGAGCCCTTCTCACAAAATCAAATACAATCACTACTTTTGTAAACGAAGTGACACTCATCACTATCGCTGGTGCCAAGGACAGGATGGTCACAAGAAAAAGGATCATCAGAGACAAACTTGTCTCTTTTGGACCTTTCGCCTCATTTACGTTAAATGATAAATTCGGGATAGGGATCCTTGTCCCCTTATCTTGGGCCAGAAGGCCCGTAAACCCACCAGCGGTGATAAGGAACAATACCCCAATGAGAAAAATAATAGATTTATGTCTCTTTAAGAAGGAAAAAAAACGAGATTTCATGTTTCCCCTCCTTCTAACAATTCACGGTGTTTGCGAAGTCGTTCCAAACCTTCTTTGGCCTTTCTTTGGATCTCAAGAGCCCCGTCGGATTCCAAACTTTCCATTTTGGAAGGATTGATCCGAATTTTCCTTTGTGCTTTCGATTGTAAACTTTCCAGGACCGTTTCCAAAAAATTAGGAACGTAAGGATCTGCTTCCTCTTTCATTTTTTGGATTTGTGATTTTTCATCGGGAGCAGTTACTTCCGTGAGTAAACTGACGGAACCATCAGCAACACCGAGCACAAGTGTACGACCACCTACTTCGATGATCTGAACTGATTGTGTGGCCGAAAGTGGCAAACTGGACAAAACCTTCATAAACCCTTTTACTGGGTACTTTGCTGATTTTGTTTTTTGCATTTGTAAGATGAGAAAATATCCAGCACCAACAAGAATACTTAAAACAATTAAAATCTTCAGTAGTATCCAAGTTGCAGAAGGAGAATCATCAGTATTATCTGCATATCTTTCTTGTATAAGATTTGTTTCTTCCGAAACCTTTGTTTCTGAACCAGGATCCGTTTTACTGGAGTTAGAGGATCCTTCAAACTTTGGACCAGAATTAGGATTACCAACATCAGTAGGTTTGGATTTTGTCTCTCCCAATTCCTGACGAAGGATTTGGTCTAGTTCCTTTGTTTCTGTTGATTGAGAAATTACAGGAGATGTTAATAAAACAAGAAACAAACAAAAGTACATAACTTGCCCCTTTTGTTTTAACATTCTCTTAGTGAATCCAATCATTTTTCGCCTTTGAGTCGATCGGTAGGACTTACGATATCAGTAACGCGAACCCCGAAGTTTTCATCGATAACCACAACTTCACCTTTGGCGATGAGTTTGCCGTTCACAAGTAAATCCACTGGCTCACCAGCTAACTTATCTAGTTCGATGATGGAACCTTCACCCAAACCTAAAATGTCTTTGATGTACATTTTAGTTCTTCCGAGTTCCACAGTGAGTGCCATCTGCACATCCATAAGGAGGTTGAGGTTCGTTTGGCCTGGACCACCACCCGCTGTCGCAAGAGAAGGAAAATTAACACCTTTGATTCCAACAGAAGATTGTCCACCACCCATACCCATGTTAGGTTGCATGTTGACGTTCATTCCACCGGACTGTTGTTGTTGTTTTTGACCACCACCCTTTTGAATATCCAAAATGGAATTGGCCATAGACAATGAGATAACATAATAAACTTTAAAGGAACCAACTCCATCAATATTTAAACTGAGAGAGGTTTTCACCAAATTGTTGTCATCTGGTAGTTGTAAATCACGACCAGAATTCACAAGGGCAATTTCTGGCGGGCTACCTGACATGGTGCCACCAAGTTTCATTCCGATTTGTGCCGTTACCGTCCCCAAAATAGGAGATAACGAATCTTTTAAGGTTTGGAGTTGTGCATTATCAAGTTGACCGGGAGGAGTCATTCCTCCCATCATCACACCTGCAATCTTTGCTGCATTCTCTTGTGCCATAATGAGACAAGCACGTCCCGCCAAACTTCCGCTAATTGTTGAATACAAACTTACGGATTTGGTTCCGAGTTCCTTTTGAATATCGGTAGAGGAGCTCGATTCGGTGGCAGGGTTCATAAAACGAGTGTTTTTTGCCAAGATCGTGCCAAGTGTGTTCCCCGCCACCTGGAATGCAGAGCCGATCACATCAGAAATAATGTCGCGGTCAATTGGAGATAGGTTGTCCGATGACGAACTTGCGGCGCCACTTAAGGAAGAGAGGTCGAATGTATCATCCGCACCTTGTAGTAATGCGTCTATCTCGTCTTGTGAGAGTGAACCTTCACCCATACCCTTATATCTCCGGAAAACTTAGGATAATGAGACATAATATGAATCTTTTTGTCACTCAGTTTTTTCCTGAATTGACAAAAAGTAAGCGAGTTTAGTCGAATGCGCTCGCTATTCCGTCCGAATAGGCTCGGAGATTGTCATAAGAATAAATGCCGGTGTTATGGTAATCACTCCAAACGATGGAAATGGCATACCTACCCACTTTGGTCCAAGAAAGGAGTTTGATGGATTGGATATGACCAGTGGCATCCCCTACTTTTCCGCCATGTCCCCCGCGACAAGTGGCACAGGGGCATTTTTTTCTAAGATCCAAAAGCGAATATTTCGAACCGTGACCATCTTTCCACTCGATATAAAGAGAATCGTCATCGAAAGAAATTTCTTTCGGTATCGTGGCAAACTGTGAATTCGACATTTTTAAGATTTCACCGGTAGTTTCGTTGTTTTAGAACGGAAATTCCCAACGGTAGTCCCGTATTGGATTTTGTCACCGAGAGTTATGTTTGTCAAGTCGATGGTGTCATTTTCGAAAACAAGAATGACAGTAGAACCCATTTCGAAACGTCCTAGTTCAGACCCTTTGTCGATCATGATCGAAACATCTTTGTAGTGATGTTCCTTCGCAAAACGAATCCAGTTGTTTGTGACAATTTTATTGTCGTAAGTCACACGGATCTTTCCTACGTTAGACGCTCCCACCTTAATGACAGCAATTTTACCATATTCGGTTTGTAAGAAGGTGATTAGTCTTTCGTTTTTTGGAAAAAGTCCCCGTATATTGAGAACTGCCAAATCGTTTACCGGAAAAAGTTTTCCCGGTTCGTAGTAGTATCCGAGGATTTGTCCCGCAAATGGACTATGAATGCGGTGGTAATCTTGCGGAGACAAATAAAAGGTAATGTATTTTCCGTTAGTAAAATATGGATAATATTTTTCAGAACCTAACAATTCTTTTACGGAATAATCAATCCCTTTTGCCTGAATGATAGTGGATTGGTTAATATTTCCAAAACTTGTGATTTTAGAATCTGTAGGAGATACAACTGCATTAGGAGCCGAGTCAATGATCCTTGCTTCGGCACGAAGTGCTCTTGTAAAAAACTGATTTAAGGATGCATATTCTTTAATTTCGAGTTCAGCTTCGCTTAAATTGATTTTATATGCCTTAGCAAATGCCTTTAAGATGGGGATCATCATAAACCGTGGCATCTTAAACATAGAAAAATAACCAAAAATTTTGGAGATCAGGTTTTTTGGAAGTAAGGTCAAAAACAAAAGATAAATGTCTTTGAAAATTTCATACCTGGCTCCCGATTCGGAAAGGTATTTTTTGAGTTCAAAATTGGCAGATTTACCAAGTAACATAAGGGAAACAAGGAGTGGAACACTGGTAATCACAGCAGCAATATAACCCCAATGCATCACAAACGTTAGAACATCTACTCCATACTTTACATAAAGATAAGAAAAACCTAAAGTAGATCCAATGAACAACATTCTAAAAAAGTTGGAAAACTTTTCGCCGAATACATAAAATGCATTTTGTTCACCGCTATAAAACCAACCGGCAAGGCTTAAAATTCCAAAACAAACAAAAGAAATAAAAAACAAAATGGCAGATAAAGAATCTTTTTGTTCTAAAATTCTATCAGGAAAAGAAAGAATGGTATCTAAATTGACTGCACCATACGAATACAAAACAAATCCGACAAGGGTAGCCATAATAAAACCTTCAAAAAAGGAAGCTAGCATACTCACTAATCCTTGTTTTGCGGCGTAATCAGTCCGTACCACACCTGCGATGCCAGAAGATTTTCCAACGGCAGTTTCTGTAGATAAAAAGAAAGTACTAAGCGAAACAGATAGGGCACGCAAAATGCCGAACGCACCACCACCTTGTAAGGCTTTGATTGAAAATGCTTCTTTGGTTACGTCCGAAAGGAATCCAAAAAAGGAAGTCATTCCATTTGAAAAAAGTGTTACATATCCAAAAATAAAAAGGAAAATTCCAATAGGAGCAAGAATGGAAGCAGCTCGGCCAACTCGCCTAACACCACCGATCACAATAAATAATAAAATGACTGAAATAGAAATGGGGCCAGAAAGACCCGAAAGACTCAAACCCTCTTTTGTGATATAAGTAAGTCCCACAAAAGGAAAAATCCCTCCAAACAAAAGTACGGTAACCATACTCGCCAAGGAAAATGCCACAGCGAGCCACTTCGCCCTAAGTGCCTTTTCAATAAAATACATAGGACCGGAAAGATAACGACCACTAGGTAGTTGGTTTCGAAACTTTACAGCCAAGGTGGAAGAAACAAACCGAATAGGCATCACAAGAAGGCTCATCACCCAAATCCAAAAAAGAACACCAATTCCACCATAGGCGATGGCAAGGGCTGTCCCTATGACCGATCCGGCCAATAATGAAGAGCCAATTCCAGCAAAGAAAGCTTGCGAATGAACCAACTGGCCCTTGGAACCTTTAAAGTCCATATTTCCGGTAAGGATCTTGAGTGCGAGAAAGAGAAAACGAATTTGTGGAAATCCCAACCGAAAACTCAAATAAATTGAGGCGACAAGGATAAGATAAAAATAAGGGCTGAGAATGTCTGATCCTAAAATCAGATTAAACTTAGATCCGTTTTGAAAGAGTGTTTCCATATTGGTTCTTCCTCACGAAATTGGATGAAATTGTTATGTCAAGATGTATTGTGATCCTTTCGTTTCTGGTTTTTATGATTTCTTCTATTGCCGTTGGCAACTTGGCTTCTGAACCTTCCGGTATGGAAGTCGGATTACGTTACGGTGGTGGCGAAAGAATTCCTGGAAGATTCGATGGAGACCTAAAACAGTTTTCTTCTACGATCAGTCCGTTAACTGCCTCCGATGTAGCCTTAGGTGGCGGCAGATCTACTAATTTATACGAAGGATTTTTTAGATTCCTATTAGACTCAAGATCCCGAATCGGATTTGTGATTGGAAGAAATGACTGGCAGATTCTTCAACTAACTGAAGTTACAAGCGACTATTATTATACAAAACTTAGTTCGGAAATCTATTCCTACCATATTTTGGGAATGTATTACTTTAACATTCCTGTATTTCGCAATTGGGAATGGGAAAGTGGACTCGGTGGCGGATTTACTTCTGCTGACTGGAATGTACGTGGATTTTCGGTTGGAGGTGGTTTACCGCCAGACTCCCAATACTTTAACCAAAGAGGAAGACTACGAGGAAGTGGACTAACCTACAGAGCAGAGACAGCCATCAATCATCGGTTATACGAAAATACTTTTTTTCAAATAGGGTTAGGATACCACTATATAGCAATTGATAAGTTCAGTGGGAATTATAATGGGGAAACTTCCAGTTTCTATATCCGAGCCGACGGTAAGGTAGGAGTATTGGATGATACAAGAGTCATTGATGCCACTGTGAGCACTGCACAAACTTTTCGAAGATTGGATATGAATTCGGGATCATGGGTTCTCTATTTTTCAGTCTTCCAAAGGTTTTTGGATTGACTGTCTCTTAGGAAGAGTATCATTCTTTTAGAAAATTACATGAAATCCTCTAAAATCATTACCATTGGTATTAAAGAATTGGCTCACCAAAAAGTCATCCTTGCCGCTTGGTATAATTTTTTAAAAGAAAACTTCGATGCAAAGAAATTGTCTGCTGAAGAATTCACTTTATACCTACAAGCACATGTGATGTATGATTTGGACAAGGATCAAGTTGAGTTGATGTTGTCTGGAACAGAATCTCTTTTAGAAGATTTCAAAAAGTCTATTTTTGGATGAACCTCCAAATCTTCGGAACCAAAAAATGCAAAGAATCGAAGAAGGCGCAGTTGTTCTTCCAAGAACGTCGCGTACCTTTTCAATTCATTAACCTCCAAGAAAAAGAAATGAGCAAAGGTGAGCTTAGGTCTATTTTAGGAAGTGTTAGTTTGGATGATTTGATTGATACAGAATCTAAAGTCTACGAAGACAAAAATCTAAAGTACATGTTATACGACAAAGAGGAAGCTCTTCTCACAAACCCCCTCTTATTCAAAACACCAATCGTCCGTGATGGAAAACGTGCGACCATTGGATTTGTTCCTGATATTTGGAAACAGTGGATTTCAGAATCCAAAAAATAAATGATACAAACCACCATTGAAACGGTAATCCGAAAACCGGTGCCAGAAGTATTTGCATATATTCGGAATATGGAAAATCAAACTTTGTATAACTCGAGTATCACCGCTTCGGAAGTGGTTCCAGACAACCCTAATCAATTTAAAATCCAAATTGATTTAGGAATTTTTAAACTTACAGAATTTTATACATTAGAAGAAATTCAAGAAAACCACTTGATTGTCGCTAGTTGCCATTCCATTTCTATGTTATTTACTGATCGATATGAATTTAAGGATTCCAATGGGAACTGCCACCTAACTATCACAGATCGGATGGAATTAAAAGGCCTTTTTAAATTGAGTGAAGGCCTTGTGAAAATGAACTTAAAATCTCAAATGATGGAAAACTTAAATTCTTTAAAAAGAATTTTGGAATCTTAAAATTAAGACTCCTGTTTCTTTCGTTTTGAATGCTCTTTAGCTAATTCTGGTAATATTGGAAGCGAACTGTGAATTCTATGCATTTCCAAAGCAGGTCTTGCTGGAATACCAAAATAAGCTGTTTTCTCCTTGGAATCTTCTGTTAATCCAGAAAGCCCCATTAGAATAGATCCTTTTTTCATTGTTAGGTGTTCTGCCACAGCTGATTGACCCGCAAGAAAACAACCATCTTCAATGGTAACGGAACCTGCAAGTACAGTGGCTCCTGCAATATAAACATAATTTCCAACTCGACAATTGTGCCCCACATGGACATGATCATCGAATTTAGTAAAATTTCCAATGGTCGTAGACTCAAGGGCCGCCCTGTCTACCGTACAATGGGCTCCCATTTCCACTTCATCACCAATGATTACATTTCCAATTTGCGGAACCTTATACCTTACACCAGAGTAATCATAAAATCCAAATCCATCGGCACCAATCACTGTGTTTGAGTGGATCAAATTTCGTTTTCCTAACTTACAGTTATAATAAACAACAACTCCAGATTTAAGTACAGTTTCATCACCAATTTCAACATTGGACTCCAATACCACGTTCGGAAAAATCACAGCACGATCACCAATCACAACATTTTCTTGGATCACAGCAAAATCCATAATTGTTACATCTTTCCCAAGTTTGGCTGTAGGATGTATACTTGCTTTTTCTGAAACGTAAGCATTATAACTTGGCTTTTTTTCAAATAATGAAACTACTTGAATGAATTTTACTTTGGAGCCTTCTTCTGGGATAATGATGGCATGGGGAAACTGAGACGCCAACGAATCAATTGTAAGCGCTATTTTGACATCCGATGCTTTCTTATGTTTGGCTAAGTATTTTTTGGAAGCAACATAATATATACTATTAGGATCTACAGGAGTATGGTGCTCCAAATCTTTGATTCCATTGATCTCTAAATCACCAGAGCCGGTGAAACTTGCACCAAGTTGTTCAGCCAAATCTTTTAATTTCATTTATACACCTTACTCTTGAAAAATAATTGGAAGGGACATATTTCAATCATATTTTTAAAATCTATCATGCGGAAACTTTTTAAACCATCCGATGATTAGACTATGTTCTACCTAAATCTGAACAAAGTCCTCCGTTTGCTTTTGTTAACTTACACTGTTCAATATTTTCTATTCACACAAGGACTTGTAGGACAAGAAGGTGTGGTTTTCGAAAATCCTTATAAAAAAACTGAACCTGCTTTCGATGACAAATCCCTAACTTTGTATTTCTCTAAAAAGTCTTCCAAAATTGAAAAGGCCGATTTGATTCGTTTACAAAGTTTTGCGGATTTTCTGAACAAAAACAGAAATTATGAAGTTTATATCCAAGCACATGCCAATGAAGGAAAAAATGCAAAGGAAGACGTATTAGTCAGTGAAAAACGATCATTAGAGGTTGAACGTTTTTTTCTTATTCATTTTGTGGAGCCAAATCAAATTAGAAGATTATTTTACGGAAATTCAAAATTATCCAACAAAACAAAAGAACACCAAACATTGAATCGGCGAGTGGATATTAAAATCCAACAAATTCCTTAAATATCAGATTTCCATATTTTCAAATCATCTATATCATCTATATCAGACAATTCTTCTAAAAGAGTAACTGTTCTTTTGTTTTTCCTTATTGATTCGATGGTCAAAGATAATACATTCTCTGTACTCCAGGGGATGGAATGAAAAACAAACGGAAAAAATTCTTTCATTCCAAGTAAATAATAACCACCATCAAGGGCTGGCCCCAACACAAAATCGAAATAATCTAATTCTGAATAAGCAGCTTCTAGTATATCTTTTGTTAAGTAAGGGCAATCGGTACCTATGATGACTATTTTTTTGGCACCGAGCTTAGATTCATTTTGGAATGCCTTTTCCATTTTGAATCCAAGATCCCCTATTTCTTGTATTTTATTCTCGTATCCAAACTCAAACTCATTTTGGGAATGACACGTTAGTGTATCCCAATATACAACCTTCTCTGCATCAATAACAGAAGTTACTTTTTTTGTGATAGTGAGTAATTCAAAGTATATCTTTAGAGTTTTGTCTTCCCCAATCGTAGTTGCTAACCGGGTTTTAACCTTTCCTAACTTAGGTTGTTTTGCAAAAATAATTAATTTGTTTTTTCCCATAATAACCTAATACCAAAATGGAAATCATCCAGTGAATGTGCACAAAATCATTCCAAACATATAATCCATAAGATAAAAAACTTAAAAAAGAAATATTTGTTACGAACAGTTCCATTTTTTCCTTTCCTACCATTAAAAAAATCCAGGGGATCCAATACCAAGGATGAATGACTGGTGAAAATAAAAGGAATAAAGAATAAATGAAAAGCAAACGATTTTCAAAGTTTAGTTGTGAAACGAAATCCTTTTTAAGACAGAAAATAAAAATGCAACTAAGAATACTGAAAGAAAAAATACCCGAAAGATATTCTACATTAAATGAATATAAAATATAATAGAAAAAAGGTTCAACCATTCCTGCAAAGCGAAAGGAATGAAAAAAAAGCCCAATCCCAGAAGACCCTTGCGAACCTAAATCGGAAAAAACTGTTACTTTCCATAATAAAAGAGAAAGACAAGATACGATAACTAATTTAGGCCAATAACTGCGATTCCATCGAAATCCCAAAATTAAGAGAAAAGTATTGATTTTCAACTGCGTTAAAAAAAAGAATGATAAAATCTTTTGAGTTACTGAACCAGATAGCAAAAGTAATAAGCACCCTGTTACTAATAAAACTTCAGGATGCATTTGCGATATTCCTTCTAAAATCACAATCGGATTTCCAAAATACAACCAATAAGATTTAAAACTTGCTAATGGATATAATTTTCTAATAAGAATCAAATTCACCATATCAACTAACAAAATTAAAATTTGAACCCCTAGAAAACTACTTCCTAAATAAGAACCAACCAAAGTTCCCAACGAAAAAAAATATTGAACTAACAATGGATAAACGGAATAATAATTTGGACTATTCATTTTTGATAAAAGTGTCTCCAATTCTAAAGGAGAACAATGAATGAACTTGATGACTTCTGCGGGAGTATATAAATAAGGAGAAAAACCCTCCAAAAAAATTTTTGCATCAAACAAATATCGATAAATGTCATCACTCCAAACTGCCGGAGAACCAAGAGCCGCTACACGTAAAAAAAAAGCGTAACCGAAATACCAGTAAAAACGATTTTCAAACAACGAAAGGGATGCTGATAAAAAATAAAAATATAATGGCAAAACAGTGGATACAACAAGGATGATGCTAAAATCGTTTCGACTACCCCAATGAGTAGAAACAAATAAAACAAATGGGTATAAAATGCCCAGGAGTAGTTTTGTTAAATTACTTCGAATGGACACGAAATAGAATTAACCGAAAAAAAGTGTATAAAATTTTTATGCCTACTCGGATTGACATGGATAAGGTTCCTGATATTTTCGAAACACCTGCAAACCGTTTTCGATAATTGACTGAAATTTCACGAATGGCAAGTCCAAATTGTAAAGCCTTTACATGCATTTCAATATTCCAACCCCAAGTAGGATCCTCCATCTGCAACCGTAAAATAGAAGAATAACGTATAATTCGGAGTGGCCCCATATCGGTAAATTTACGGCGAAAAAAAATACGAATTAAAAAACAAGTCAAAGCATTCCCAAATATTTGGATCGGAGACAAAGCACCTTTTTCTACCTCACCTAAAGTTCTTGAACCAATCACCAAATCATCATCATTCTCTTGAATGACATGAATTAATTTCTGGATATCGGATGGATCATCAGAACCATCGGCATCACAGAATAAAATATAATCAGGAGATAAACCGGAGTTTTTGATCCAATCTAAAGCCAACAAACAGGCGTTTCCGTAACCAATTTCAGGGCAATTTAGACACAAAAGTCCCATTCGTTTTACAATGTTAGCAGTTTGGTCTTTTGAGGCATTATTAACAATGATAAAATTAGGTTTTTGCAAACCTGATCCAGCTAGAATTCCAGATAACGCACGTTCTATGCCTTCTTCTTCATCACGTGCAGGTATGATACAAAAAACATTATTCACCTTTTCTATTGACATTCCTTTTGAATAATTCTTCTAGCGGAGTGTCTTTCCTAGATTTAGTTTTCAACTGATACTTTGTTTCAATCACTAAAGAACTATGAGGGTATAAATCTTTTATTTTATCTACATTAGCTTTGTACTTCGAAGGAACATATCCGGAAGATTGTATCATAAAATCAGAAGTATTATTTTTCAATCGGACATGAACTGCCTGAAATTGAAACGTTTCAATTGGTAAGTTTGGTAATTCTATTTTCCATTCAAAACTTTTACCATAAGGAATTCGGTTATCACTTACCTTTTTAGCAGCAGGAGACCAAACCCATTCTTGACCAATGGTGGTTTCTTCTTTATAAATAATTTTTCCCAATGGATCGATCCCCACAAGGATCAAACGGTAAAACCTTTCCGGATCTCCTGTAGTGACATGATGCGAAGCATTGGAATTTCTAAGTAAAACTTCAATTCTGTTGTTTTCTACTTTTAAATCAGAAAGAACGATGCCCGGTTTGTAACCCAATCTTATTTGGTCTTGATACAAATCAAAGGTTTTGGGAACACCACCTCCAATGAATCCATGTTTATGGGAGGTCCTTATAGGTTTATTTAGAGAAGGTTTTACGAATGACCGACGAACTTCTGGTTGGTGGCAGGAAGAACAGGATTCATTTGATTTTGTAGCAATTAACTCAGTGCCTGTTTGAAAAGAACAAATTAGCGATTCATTTAAGGAATAGGTTTCGTTATGACAATCGTAACAACGATTTAACAACTGTTTTCTATCAATTTTTACCGGATGAGGAGGAGTCGTTCCACCCGTTCCCCCTATCACAAAACTTTCCTTAAAATTGGAATCTACACGTACGTGACAGGTAGCACATGTGACTCCCTCCGCTTGCATTTCAATATTAAAATTTGGATTAGGAATTTCCACCGGACGAAGATAATCTCCATTTTGTAAGCCGGTGATGATCGTTTCCCTTTGGTTTTGAACGGGGATATGACAATTCAAACAAATCCATTTAGGTGAACTTGGTTTTGCCAATTCTGATTGAAACTGAATGTCGGATAGCGCATTTGCATGTGTCGACCGTTTCCATTCTTCATAAATTTCAGTATGACAACCACCGCAGTTTTTTGCAGTTGGTGCCCCAACACCTTTTAGATTGGGGAGATTTTCAATAGGTTTTGCCCAAATTTTACTAGGGAACACCTGTTCAATGGGAACAATTCTTTGGTTTAAATAAAGATATATACTGGTCCCCAATCCTATGAACAGAAACAAAAAAATGAAAATAGTGCGTTTCAATGATTAGTTTCCAATGGAAGTTTCGGATCGTAGGACCATTCCCACATAGAACCCGCATAATTATAAGCATTATATCCATAAGTACGAAGAATTCCTACAACAAAAGCAGAGCGAACACCTCCAGTACAGTAAGCAACGATTGGTTTATCTTTTTGAATGCCAATTTGTTTCAAATAACGATCAACTTCAGATTTAGATTTTATATTTCCTTTATTATCAAACAACTCTTGATAAAAAAAGGATTTAGCGCCCGGGATATGCCCTCCCCTGGTTTCTCCATATGGAGTTGCTCCAGAAAATTCTCTAGGTTCCCTAGTATCAAGGATTTGGTACTTTTTCGTTTGTAATCCTTGCAAAATATCTTCCTTTAAAACTGCAGAGGATTGAATATTTTTATTTTGAAATTTATATAACTCGGATTCCTTATTTTTTTTACTGTCTGATATTCTCTGAATTTCTTTTTCATAAGCAGGGTATCCCCCTTCAACCCAAAAGGATTGATTAAACCCAGCTTCACGTAAACTCCAAACAATACGACCTTCTTCTCCCCAACCTGCGATTCCATCACCTAACACTAATATGTAATCGCTTTCCTGAATGCCTAAATCATTAATTTTTTTACGTACTAACTTTAATTCCAAAAGTTCTCCCTTGTGTGGTTGATCACTTCGAGATAGGTCTTCCCAAGATATGACCTTAGAACTAGGAACTTTGTTTTTGATGCGATGAAGGTAAGATCTCGTATCAAGGATCGTATATTTAGGAGTTTGGAGAGCCAATTCTGCCGATAAAAACCAAGGGGATTCCCCTTTGCTGGGGGTGGAACCTTGTGGACCTGCGCTCAGTTGGAGCCAATACGCCCATAAAAGAGAAATAACAAATAGATAAATCCCATAACCGCGCCAGATTTTCATAGAGAATCCTCTCATTTTTTACAAACCTTCTCTTTTAAGACGAATTTCCGTCAATAAAATAAACATTTCATCCAAGAAAGCGAATTTTCCTTGCTAATTACGATTCTATTCGTACTTTGGAAGTAAATGGAGGCCATTATGAAAATAGGTTATTATCCAGATGTGGTCAATGAAAATGTCACGAGGATCGTCGCCTCTTCCGTGGTATTTTTTGGCGTTCTTGCCATTTTATTTCCTAATGCTTATGTATTAGGATTCCTTGTGTTTGGATTTGCGTTAAGGCTCAGTTACGGACCTAAGTTTGAACCTTTCGCATTTTTTACATCGCGATACCTCGTACCTTGGCTCGGAATATCTTTTGTTAGCGCTGCAGGACCTCCCAAACGATTTGCGCAATTGATTGGATTCTTATTTAGTGTTAGTGCCATTGTATTCTTTGTGTTAGGACATACTCTTGTTTACCAGATCACACTTGCCACATTAGTCTTTTTTGCATCCTTAGAATCTTTTTTGGGTTGGTGTGCAGGTTGTTTTGCATTTGGTTTGCTAATGAAACTAGGAGTGATTCCAGAAGAAATTTGTGAACGTTGTAACAATCTCAACTTCAATAAATAGATTGTTTTAAGACTTTGCCTCAATGGATTTTATTCATATGTTTTTTAGTGGTTACCATTCTTTTTTTATGGATGGTAACCTTTCCAAAAGATTTCTTTAAAAAATATTACAAACATATTCTTATTCTCGGATTTTTTTTACGGATACTATCTATCTTTCTTCCACCTCTCTGGGAAGACGATTGGTCAAGATATTTATGGGAAGGAATGTTAATTCGAAATGGTATGTCACCGTATGAAATATCACCATTAGATTTTTTTCAAAGTCCAAATTTAACTGGTACAGAAATCGAAATATTATCGCAGATCAACCATCCAGATTGGACAACTATTTATAGTCCTTTTGTTTTATTCTATTTTTCCTTATTTTCATTAGGATTTTCTGGAATTTTATTAAAATTAACCTACCTTGTTCTTGAAACTTTTTGTTTTCTTTATTTTTCGAAAGGTAAGTTCAACAAGTCTCGTTTATCATATTGGATCTTTCCTGTTTTTATTAAAGAAATTTATATAAACTTTCACTTCGAAATATTAATAATTTCATTACTATGGATTTTCTTTAATTTAGTCAGAGAGAAAAAACTGATTGGAGCCAGCTTTGTTTTAGGTTTAGTGATTCATATTAAAATATTTTCCATCATCTTTCTTATCTCTTTATGCCAACCTATAAATTATAAAAAATGGAATTCTAGTTGGGTGAAATGGATGCTTTGCCTTCTATCCGGACTTGGCGGTTATTTAATGTTTTATCTTGTTTATTATTTTATTTTTCCATCTACAATTGACTTTGGAATTTATAATTTATTTAAATTTGGTGGAAATTTCAAATTTAATCAATTTTACGAACCATTGTGGAAGTTATTTGGAATTATTGACTTAAAAACGTTTCCTTTTTTAGTACAACTAACAACCATTAATATATATGTTTGGATTTCACTTGCAAAAAAAAATCGTCACCGAATTTTTCTTTCTCATGCATCAAAATTAGATTTATATTTTTTATACGGATATTTTTTCCTAACCTTATCACCAGTTTATAATCCTTGGTATTTTCTAGTATTGATTCCACTTCTAGTAATTTCGAAATCAGAGAATGTAACACCTTGGGTTCTAATTTCACTACCACAGTTATCCTATTTTACCAAAGCACGTCTGGGTACAACATTTACCTATTTTTATGAAATTCCTGAAACCATCCTCCTTTTGGAGGTTGGTATTTCCTTAATCTGCCTCCTATTGCAGTTCAGACAAATATTCATTTTACTTTACAAAATATCCAATATATCAAACATATCCCCAAAGGGAAGTATTGGGTATGGAAACAGAAATTGAAAGTTTTTCGGTCACAACAGAAAACGAAAGAAATGTAGATGAAGTTTTAACAGTTGTTCTTGGAGAAACCTTAAAAAGAAGACGACTTGAACTCGGATTATCTATGGAAAAGCTCTCGCAAATTTCTACTGTTAGCCGAGGCATGCTTGGTTTAATCGAATCAGGTAAAACTACTCCGAGTATAGGAATTCTCTGGAAGTTATCTAAATCACTGCGAATCCCTATTGGTGAAATGATTCCTGATTTGTTTGCTCAATCCCCTCGTTTTATAGGTGCCAATGAAGGTAAACGTTGGATTTCACCTAAAAATACTGCCGAATCTAGAGTTTTTTATCAGGAGGAAAGAGATAAACTAAGTATTGTAGAATGGAAAATAATTAGTGGTAAAGTTTCACAATTCTCTCATTTACCATCCGCCTTTGATATCAAAATCTATCAAATCATTGGAAACACTAGAATCAAATTAAAAACGAAAGACCTTGTTTTAGGACCAGCAGATAGTGCCTTTTTTCCTATTGCGGAATTAGAATTTGTTGAAAATGATTCTATAGAGGAATCAAAATTCCTTTGGATTTCCTCGAAAAAAACCAGATAGAGGATTTTACGATTTATAGCCTGGTCTTTTTACTTGCAACACAATGGACTGCGCATCCAGGCAATATACTATACGCTATATAAGATTTTAAATTCATTATATTAGATTTCAGGTTTTTAATTTCCCTCCCCTAAATAAGTCTGTCCTTACCATGTTTTTTGTCTCTGGTGCAACCCCTACAGAGAAAGAACGGGAATTCAATCTAAGGATTAAAAAATGAAAACCAATCTATTTTTCAAATTGATTGCGCTGATTACCGCGGGGTTCATCGGAGCCTGCGGTGGCACAAAAAAGAATAAGGATATCGAAAACTTACTGTTAGTTGCACTGGCCCTCTCGCCGGGAATTAAAGTCAATACTGCAGTTGATTTAGCAAAAGAATCGAACGAAAATTACAACCTCAATGAATACGGACTTATTACTCCTTCCACTTTAGGAAAATGGGTGAACAACTGGTCGGGAACAAAACCAGCAGAGATCAACGGAAAACTTGTGATCTTACAAAATGGAGTTAATCCAAGAGGAACAGGAGGAACAGGTACACAGGCAGGAAAAGAATACATCGGCGGAAATGGAAACGATGTGGTTGTGTATTCCTTCAATTTTGCAAGTGGTGCAAACGCCAATGATGGCGGAGACGGTTTTAGTCAAAAAAGAAACAATGGACTAGCGGATACAATATCTATCATTGCAGACGGTGCTCATATTGATAAGATCTTAAATCAATATGGAATTGATCCAGCCAATGACTTAATTGTCTTAGTTTCTACTGCCGATGCAGCAAGTCATGTACAAGGAACATTAAGAGCGTTTTACTCTTTTCGTTATTGGGGATTTGATCATAAAAATCTAGCCTTTCTTAATGGGACACTCCCAAGGCTCATTGACACCGAAGGAAATTTTGTTCCCTTTAGTACTACAACAAATACACCTCCAGGATATAACAATCGCTACAGTGTAAAAAGTTTGAGAGTAGACAATACAATTTTAATGCTTCCATTAGAAGATGTAATTAAAGCGGTAAAAGCACCTAATAATGTAACTATTGCTGGCCTTACTTCTAGTGTCTTTGTTTCTGATGCAAGATCTTCCGCAAGTGCAGCCGAATACAATGGAACCATTAAAAGTACTCAATCAGAAACTTCAGGAAAGTATGTAGGTTTTGAAGGTAGGATTAAAGGTGCCAAAGATGTTCCTTGGACTGGACTTTTGGATACAGAACACAGATTTAAATCAAAAGCAGATTTAAAAGCTTACTTTGACGCAAGAGGTTATCAATCAGGCCAAACAGCGATCCAACTTTGCCGAACAAACAATAGGTCACAGGTAACTGGATTCTCTTATATTGCCATCTTAGGTTACCCTTCAACATACTATGATGGTAGTTGGATTGAATGGGGAAGTTTAACTGGTGCGGGACCTGCTCCTAAGTTACCTTCCGACTCTCCTTTTAGAACTGACGTACCTGAACTTTCTGAAGTGATTACTTACAATGTTGCTGGCGATGTTGATAATAATTTACCAACAAACCTAAATATTTCAGCAACAACGACAAGAAAAATCATTGAAGATGACAAAGCTTACAAACGTTAAAAAGCATCAAACAAAGAGGAATGTAAATCATTCCTCTTTTGCTTTTAATAAATAAAAATCGTAATAACAGGGAAATTTAAATGAAAAATTTAATTATAATATTAATCATTAATCTATTATTAATTACAAATGTTTATGCATCTGGTGGTATTGGAGGTGGGGGAATTGCAAACATACCACAAGGCCAAGACAGGGAAAAATACCACTTAGGGAAAGCAGTTTATAATCAAGATATTACATTAGAAAAGCAAACAAACATTAAGCAACTAGACCAAGAAGAACGATTGGAATACTTGCAAGGGAGTTTACCGAATACAGAAAAAAGAAGAGTTAATCTCCCGGAATTAGCAGGCAAACTCACTGAGGAACAAATACTAGCTCTCGAATACTTTGTTCAAATAAGATTTAACGTAAAACTACCAGAGAAAAAGAAGGAATAAATTATGAAATCTTTCTTAAACTTCTCAAAGTATCTAATTTTTATTTTTATCATTGTTACTCCAAGTATTTATGCACAACAGGCATGGGCACCTTATGAAAGACAACTATGGGTCCGCCCGGTTTTCATACACTCTGAGTATGATGGTGCTTTCCTTGCTGGTCAAAAAGCAAAATACGATGATAACGTCCGTTTGTCGGTTGCAAACCTAGCGTTAGAATACGGGATAACCGATAGGCTTACTGCCGATTTAACCTTTGGATTTGGTAAATTAGGTCGCCATAAAATTTTTAATCGATATTTAGGATTACAACAAACGCCAGAAGTTCCAGATAAATACGGATTTATGGATACAAGGTTTGGAATTCGCTATAAAATTTTAGACGAATTTGATTCAAAATACCGGTGGATGCCAACCATTTCACTCCGTGTTGGTGGAATCAAACGTGGTGATTATGACCGGAATCCACAGTCCCTTGGCGATGGTGCCAGTGGTGGAGAAGTAAATCTTTACTTAGCAAAAGATTTTGGTGTTTGGGGACTTGGATCTTTAGGGGAATTTTCTTATCGAAAAAGAGAGAATCTCGTTCCCGATGATATTCTCTATTACGGAGCAATATACAAACGGTTTTTCGAATCTTTGTTTATAACCGTAGGTATGCGTGGTCAAGTCGGCCAAGGTGGATATGCATATGCAGATCCAAGACAACAACCTCCATTAAACATAGTTCGTTACCCACAACCATCTTTTTATGGAATTAATCCATATGATGTATACGTACAAAATGAACGGCCGGCATGGGGTAGAAAAGAAAGTTTTCATAATGCAGAAGTAGGTTTTAGTTATTCGGATAGTTTCGGAAATTTCTATACCCTCTTCTATTCAGAAACCATTGCAGGATATAACACAGCTAAATTAAAAACAGTAGGATTTGCCGTAACACTTCCTTACAATCTTTGAGGTACCAGAATGAAACTAAAATACTTAACAATTCTTTTTATACTTTTCACTCAAATGATTTGCTGTAAAGGTTTACCGGAATATTTATTCCTTCCGCAGAGCTTAAAAATTGATTTAACGCCATTTTTATTTCGTGTTTACACTCCGGCAGAATTGGCAACTTTATCGAATGCCGATTATAATCTTAATGAAAGTGGGTTAATCACTGCCAGTAAGTTTGCACGGTTCTTATCAAATTGGAATAATAATCGGCCTTCTGGTGTCTCTGGAAACTTGGTTGTCTTTCAAATACAAACCACAGGCGCAAGTGGACGGTATGTTTTTTTTGATGGCAAACAGGCATTCTCCTATCCAGTTTCTAACTTATCGGAATTGCTTACGGATGTCAGAGACGATGGAGTTTTAGGTATTGATGGCGTAGTTCCAAAAGGCAAAAAAATATCCGATTTTTTTTCTATCTACGGCATTGATCCAGCATTAGATTATATTGTCTTTGCTAGTGATACATCCTCTTTGACGAACCTATCATCAGCAACATTCGCATACTACTCTTTGTTATACTGGGGTTTCCCGAAAGAAAGGTTAGCAGTTTTAAATGGTTCGATTGCTGATTTAACAACAGCGGGCAGTTTATTTACAACTCCTTCTTACACTTATGCAAATAGTAATCGTGCAGGAAATATAAAAAATCTTTTTCGTGACCACACAGTTTTACAACTTACGATCGGAGATTTAATACATGCAATCAAAGGCGGAAATACCAATTTTGAAGATGTTGACCCAATCCCAGTGGAAGGTTTTCAAATCATTGATGGCAGACCAAATGCATCTTTTACTGGGACGATCAATTCAACAGCTTCGGGATCCAAGTATACAAACTGTACTACAAAAACAAATTCTACATTTGTTTCAAATACATGCGTTGTTACTTATGAAGGACGAATTAAATCCTCCTCGAATTTAGTTCCGACAGATTTGTATGATGGAACGACTTTCCAGTTTCGATCGTTTAACCAATTGCAAAGTTATTTAAATAACACTGGTTATTCAGCAAATAAACAAATTTATATTTACGGCGAAGATGCAACAAAAGGTTCACTCGTTTGGTTTGTTGTACATCAAATTCTAGGTAAACCAACAAGAATGTATGAAGGTGGGTGGAAACAATTTGGGGCCCTTGGACTAAGATCACCATCATCAGGTTCGAGTCCCAGTGCCATTTCGCAACCTGCTTCCTATTGGCGTACCGATCTTACATCTTTAACAGAAAGTAATAACCCTAACGCAGATGCGAATGTTCCCAATTATCAACTGGATGTTGCTAGACAGTTTGTAAAAAATTCCAATAAAATTAGAGTTGAAGACAAATCATTTTTACGCGGAACCACAGCATCTGGATCGTCAGGTGGCGGCGGAGCTCCTTCCGGTGGAGGAGGAAATGCTTGCGGGGGATGATAATTACTTAATTTGTATTTACGTATGAATTTTCCATCCATTCAACTTACGGTTATCTTAGTTTTTATGACAAACTTCGTAAGTTGTTTGGATTCAAACTTCTTAGACTCACATTGGAAATATCCCATCGAAGTCCAAGGTATACCACCAAAACATTTCACAGTATTAGAAAAAAACCTAGAACCTAATGCTTGTCAGACTTGTCATAACAAGCAGTTTCAAAATTGGAAAGAAAGTTTGCACTCAAAATCTATCAGCAAAGGATTTTTATGGCAGAAGGAAATTTTATCTTCTAAGGAATACCAGTCTTGTTTCCAGTGCCACTCTCCTTTACCAGAAACTAAATCAGAGCTTTCTACAGAATTCGAAACTAAAGAAATTCTTAATTCAAAACACCAAAATTTTCCCAATGGGATTTCAAACCCTTCGATTCTTTGTGCGTCCTGCCACATTCGAAATCAAATACGATTTGGTCCTCCACCAAGAACTAATGCAAAAGAAAAATCATATATAAACAATTTACCACATAACGGGTACATTGCTAAAGAAGAATTTGAATCTTCTGCATTTTGTAAATCTTGTCACGAAAGTAAACCAAATGGAAAGAGACTCAATGGCAAAAAACTAATGGAAGTTTATACGGAATGGGAAAATAGTCCATTTGCGAAACAGGGAATTCAGTGCCAAAACTGTCATATGTCTGAGAGAGAACATTCCTGGAAAGGTATCCACGATAAAACTTTTGTACAAAAATCTTTATTACCTACTTGGAAAATTACAGAAAAAAATGGCACTTTTCATATACAAGCAGAACTTAAATCAATAGGTGTGGGACACCGATTTCCGACTTATATCATCCCGAAAGTTTACTTACGTTTTTACGCAATTCTTAATCATAAATCAAAACCAGTCCTTCTTGAAGAGTCGGTTATTGGTAGAATTGTGAATACGAATTTAACAGAAGAATATTTAGATACAAGAATCAAACCCCAAATGTCGCACCAAGTAAGTATTGGTTACGATCCAAAAGAAAAAAAGGTACTTAAATTTTTATGGGAAATCGAAGTGGATCCTGATGAACAATACGTACGACAATTTGAAGAACAACGATTGGAAAATGATAAGAAACTGAATCCAGAGTCAAAAAAAATGTTACAAGAGTCCCTTCTTGAAAAAAAGAACTCTCGTTATCTATTGTTTACTTTGAATTGGCAAGTGCCTGTTTTACTTCCGCAATGATATCGTCTATATGTTCTAACCCAACCGAAACTCGTATCAGTCCCGGTAAAATTCCCACAGTTAACCTTTCTGCTTCCGAAAGTTTAGAATGAGTGGTAGAAGTAGGATGAGTGACAGTGGTTCGAGTATCACCTAAATTGGCAGTGAGAGAAAACCATTTCAATGAATCCAAAAATTTTCTTGCTCTTTCTACTCCACCTTTGATGACAAAAGATACAATTCCACCTCCAGATTTCATTTGTTTTTTGGCTATCGCATAACCAGGATCATTTGGTAAAAAAGGATATCTAACTAAATCTACATCAGGGGATTGTTCCAAAAATTCAGCCAATTTCATTGCGTTTTCTGAATGTCTATCCATACGTACAGCCAAGGTTTCTAAACTTTTCGATATGATCCAAGCATTCATTGGAGATAAAGATGGTCCCGTATTTCGGGCCATATAACGAATCGGCTGTATGTATTCTTTTTTCCCTAAAATGACACCTGCAATCACACGGCCTTGGCCATCCAAATATTTAGTTGCAGAATGAATCACAACATCGGCTCCGAATTCTGCAGGTCTTTGGATATACGGGGAACAAAAACAATTATCAACTATAAGTATGGCTTTTTTCTTTTTACATAAGGCAGCTACCCATTCTAAATCTACTATATCTAGACCTGGATTCGATGGAGTTTCTATATATACGATTTTGGTATTTTCTTGAAATGCCTCTTCCCATAACTCTGGTTTGTTGATATCAACGTATGTAGTTGTGACTCCAAACCTAGGAAGTATATTCGCAAATATTTGATGTGTGGATCCAAAAATTGCACGAGCTGAAACGATATGATCTCCAGACTGAACAAGTCCAAACACGGAAGTAAAAACAGCAGACATCCCAGAAGCAGTCGCAATTCCATCTTCTGTATGTTCTAAAGAACAAAGTTTATCTATGAGCTCTGTCGTATTGGGATTAGAGAATCTAGTGTATTGGTTGCCCGTAACTTCTTCTGCAAAAAGTGCCCTTGCATGTTCCGCATCATCAAAAACAAAACTTGAAGTTAAAAATAAAGGAGTGGAATGTTCTTTTTCTCCAGTTCGTTTGGTTTGGATGCGGATGGCGTCAGTTTCAAAGTGTTCAAACATATCTTATGCCAAGGTCGGTTAAGAACTCTCGAATTCATTAATTTTTTTGGAAAAAATCTGCTATAAAATCGGTTTTATGATAATATAACAGAATTTTTAGGAAATTTCTGCAATTTTTCCGTCAACCATATGGACCCTACGACTCGCTAAACTCGCATAATCTGGATCATGAGTTACAAAAAGAATGGTAGTTCCATCCTCTTTGTTGATTCGCTTAAAAATCTCCATCACCTTATCGCCGTTAACTGTATCTAAATTGCCAGTCGGTTCGTCGGCAAAAAGAAATTTTGGCTTTTGAACTAAAGCACGCGCAATCGCAACCCTTTGCCCTTCTCCACCAGACATTTGGCTCGGAAACTTATCTTTACAATGTAATACAGAAAAACTTTCCATCAAATGCAAAGCATAGTCTTCAGTGAGTTTATGCGATCCAGTTTTTCTCGCCGGCATAGTTATATTTTCTAGTCCCGTAAGCTCAGGAAGTAAGTAGTGGAATTGAAAGACAAATCCTATCGATTGATTTCGTAAGGCATGAATTTCTTTGCTTCCCATTCCAGAAAGGGAACTTCCATTCAGTTTGACTTCACCACTTGTTGGATTGTCCAAACCACTTACAATATAGAGTAACGTTGATTTACCGGAACCCGACTTTCCAGTGAGGGCAACAAAATCACCAATATCAATATCTAACGAAACATCTTTTAATACTTCTTGCGGTGGTTCTCCGAAGGATTTAAAAATATGTTTGGCATCTATTCCAATCATTTATGTTGCCCCTCGGATAATATCGACAGGTGAAAGACGGCTTGCCATACGTGCAGGTATATAACTCGCAATGGATGCACTGATAACGGCGATACAAAACCCTTTTACATATATCATCCAGTCCCAAGAAATCATCATCGTTTTCATTAAAGCTTTGGAATTTTGTTTTGGATCACCAATGGGAATTCCATCTATATAATAACATCCAAATATTCCCACAACGATTCCAATGACAGCTCCAAGTGTACCTAAAAACAAGCCTTGGAAAATAAAAAGTTGGATTGTATCTTTTTCGTCGAACCCAATGGAACGAAGGATGGCCACTTCCTTTTTCTTTTGGTTCACAACCATATTTAGAATATTATATATTCCGAATGCTACGACAAGAATGATTGTAAAAGTGGTAGAGTTTCTAACAATATCCTGTGTTTTAAAGACTTGAAGAATACTTGCATTTACTTCGTCCCAACTTTCCACTTTATCTTTACTAAAATACCGAAATTCAGCGGCAATTGCAGCAGCAGATCGAATATCATTAATTTTTACAATAATTTGAGAGATTTCTCCACTAGATTTTGTTACACTTTGTACAGTAGACAATGCAGAATATACGGTGACTTCATCAACCAAACGATTTCCAGTACTCAAAATACCAACCACCTTTATAGGGATTAAATCAGAACCTGGAATATATACGGAAATGGTATCACCAATTTTTGCACCAAGTTTATTCAAAACACCTTCACCCATAATGGCAAGCGAAGTCCCTCTAGATAAATCGGAAATTTTTCCTTCTACAATGTAATCACTTATATTAGTTACTTTAGGTTGGATCGTCGGATCAACTCCAACAAACCTAGCTGGAGCCGTTGCTTTCCCATTTACAAAAATAACTTCTTTGGTAAGCTGCGGTGCAAAAGAAATGACTCGGTGATCATTGGATAACTTATCCATCCAACCTAGAACATTCGTTAACCGGGAATTGTCGGTTCTGCCGGAAGGTGGCGACAACCAACGCACTACTTTTCCTTGAAAAAAAACTTCTTCAAATGTTCTTTCCGTTATCAGTTCATCTTTAGGCGAAATTTTGATCTGTCCGTCAGTGTTCACCAATTGGTCAGTTATGACAGCTTGAAAACCCAACATAATTCCCGAGAAAACAATATAACCTGCAGTACCAAGTACGATTCCGATCAATGTAAGAATGGATTGTTGTGGTCTTGAAAGGATCTGTCTTATCGCAAGAAACAACATATCAGTTTTTAACCAATACTTCGTCGCCTTCTTTCAGATCACCTTGGACTAACTCTCCATATTCTGAATTGATGGCTCCAATACGAATTTCAATTTTTTCACGTTTGCCATCACGATACCTAATAATTTTTCCTCGGTCAACG
Source organism: Leptospira montravelensis (assembly GCF_004770045.1). Classification (NCBI taxonomy): domain Bacteria; kingdom Pseudomonadati; phylum Spirochaetota; class Leptospiria; order Leptospirales; family Leptospiraceae; genus Leptospira; species Leptospira montravelensis. The sequence continues at coordinate 257,744 of NZ_RQFO01000009.1, read as the reverse complement.
GCAACTAACGGAACTAAGATTACGTTTTCTTTGGAAGAAACTTCGATAGCCACATCGGTAGTCATATCCGGTAAAATTCCTTGCGGAAGTTCATTTGGTTCGATCCTAACCAAAAATTGTCCGTTCGATGGATATATCCGTTCGACCTTTCCTTTATAAACATTTCCTCGTATGGATTCAAAACTAAGTTGAGCAAGTTGACCTGGTTTGACACGTAACGCAGATTCTTGGTCTAAAGAAACGGAAATATAAACTTCTTTTAAATTTTGGATCTCTAAAAGAGGCAGGCCTGGCATTGCTGTTTCATTTTTTGCAACATTTAACTTGGTTAAGGTGCCATTAAATGGAGATCGGAAAGTAATTCCTGAATCGTTTACAAGTAGAGCTTGGTCCTTTGTAACGGTTTGGCCCTCTTCTACAAAAATTTCTCGAACCGAAGCTGCAATTCCAAATTTTAAACTAAAACTTTCGACTGGTTTTACAGTGCCAAGAGCATATACTGCTTCGACCAAAGACCCTCTTTCAATTCCTAATCGGTTAGATTGAGAATTCCGAAAAAACCAAACAGAAGAAAGGATTAGAACGATTACAAAGATAAATCCAGGAATATATAGTTTTTTACGATCCATGTTGACCTAATTGTAACTAATTGATTGTTTTTGGGAATTCTTTTTCTAATAGAAATTATAGGGACAGTCCAAAAACAAACTCACCTTCTTTATCTTTAGCAGGTTTGTACTCTACGCACCTAACATCTACAAATTGTCCAGTTTGTAAGGTATCAAATCGGAAAGAATCAGCAAGTTTACCTTTCAGATAATTATCTGTTACAAACCGTCCATCACTTTCAAGAATGGCCTCATAGGTTTTACCAATGACCGATTCAGAATATTTTTTGTGCAATTCAGAACTGAGAGCCATCAAATTTAATACTCTGCGTTTTTTTTCATCACCTGGAATCGGATCGCCAAAGGATTCAGCAGTTGTGCCCTTTCGAACAGAATAAGGGAATACATGTAATTTTGCAAAACCAAGCTCAATTAACAATTGTTTTGTTTCATTAAATTCAACTTCTGTTTCCGAAGGAAATCCCACAATGACATCAGTTCCAAGAAATAAACCAGGCAGTTTCTCTTTTGCTAGTTCAATCCTTGTTCGAAATGCATCTGGATGATATGTTCGCCGCATATCTTTTAAAATTTTTCGGCTACCACTTTGAATAGGAATATGTAAAAATTTACAAAATCTGGGGTGTTTCATTAAATCCAGTAACCCGGATCCTACATCTGGCGGCTCTATGGAAGAAAGACGAATACGAGAATATTCTAAGATTTTTAAAATATCTTCTAAAAGATTTAAAAAACCTTTTTCACCATTTTCTAATCGATACCATCCTAAATTAACGCCAGTTAACTGAATTTCCCCAACTCCATTGTCTTGAAGGTATCTAACTTGATCTAAAATGTCGTTATAATTTCTACTGACTCCAAGACCACGTGCAGCTGGGATTTTACAATAGGAACATTTTCTGTTACAACCATCTTGTATTTTTAAATACGCTCGAGTATGGCCTTCCGGCAGTACGTCCGAATAGGAAAATCGATCCAGTTCTTTAGTTGGATATACTTCTTTTCCTTCAAAGTCTTCTAAAATTTTATAAGGTAGAGAACTTTTTTCGGTATTACCGAATACACCAAACACACCAGGAATATTAAGTAAAACTTCTTTGTCAGTTTCTGCATAACAACCTGTCACATAAACCTTTGCACCAGGGTTTGTGCGTATGGCATTTCGAATGATGTTCCTGTTTTTTACATCAGCTTTATTAGTAACAGTACAAGTATTCACAACAATGTACTGCGCCTTTTCCTCGGCTTCTGCTAAAGAAAATCCTTTGTCTTTGAGAACTGAATACATACCATCGGTTTCAAAAAAGTTCAACCGACAGCCAAGTGTATGAAACTTTATTTTCACAAATCGCTAAGTGCAACAATCCGTTTTGAATTTTCTTTGATTGTATTACTTTCTCCATTTAAATCAGAAGCTTTTTGGATACATTCCTTTGCCTCCGTCAAATAGGTGTTTGCTTGAGATTTTTTACCCAATTTTTTATTGGTTTTGTATAATGATTCTTGGACGAGAGCCAGGTTATTCCAAATTTCAGCAGAATTTTGGTTTAAAGAAGATGCCCATCTTAAACTAACATCCGCTTTATCATAATTTTTTAAATTATAATAGATTTTTCCCTCTAACTCTAACATTCGGAAGTCATTGGGACTACCTGCTTTTGCTTTTTCAATTTGAGAAAGTGCAGTTTTGGAAGCACCTTTTTCGGATAGTGCCAGTGCATAAAAGTATCTTACTTCAGGATTTTGCGGATACAATGGGATAGTTTTTTCGGCAAGTTCAATGGCCGGTTTCCATTTTTTGTTGCGAGTTAAGATTGCAAGACTTGCTAACAAAAGATCTTCATCGTCAGGTTTACGTTTTCTTGCTTCTAAGATATTTTTATAAGAATTTTCAAAGTCGTTCAACTTATCATAGTTAAATGCAAGTAAAGCATAGAATTCATAGGAAGATTTACCATCAGTAAGTAAACTCTTTACAAGCTCTATTGACTTGTTATAGTTTTTTACTTTGTATTCATCTACAGCTTGAAAGTAAGCCGAACCAACTTGTTCTTTTTCTTGGGAATGGAGGGAGGTTACAAGAAAACAAGTAACGGCTAAAGTATAAATCAAATGTTTCATAAAAGGTCCGACGGAACAGTAATGGAATTCAAATTAACCGAATCAATCCTGGAATGGTAGGGTTCGATGGGGTCCAGGTATAGGAAAACACTGCCCCCCTTGGAAAGCAAGTAATGTTCAATATGTTCTTCCGTGATGATCTCTGCATCTTCTGTATATAAAATAGGATTTTCACCAGGCCCCAAATGAAGATGGAATTCTTGATGGGTGAGAAAATCGGAGAGATTGAGATAACCAGATCCGAAATACAATCCCGATTGGAAGTAGTATTTATAGAAAACTTTCACTTCGGGGAGAATTAAATTGGGGCGAATATAACCAAGTTCAATCCGCTCGATGGTCCCAACGGTTCGAATTTTTCGGAGTTGGAACCAAATCTTGCGGATAAAGAAATAAGAAAACAGGAAGACGAGGGGAATGAGGATAGCCATTTCCGTTCGCCTGCCCGAAAGGCTCTCTAAACGAGAGCCAAATCTTTTTCCTCTGTGCTTGGCGAAGAACCGTCGTCTTTTTTCGGAGCTTCCTTGTAATCAGACCAAGGAGTTTCCGAATACACGAGTTTTCCTTCCACAAAGTCTACCTGAATCTTCGTTGGGTTATCATAAACGCCTTTCAAAGACTGCACAGCCATATAATCTTCCAATTCTCTTTGGAACACACGTCGGAGTGGACGGGCTCCATAGTTTTGGTCGTATCCAATGGTTGCAAAATGTTCTTTGGCAGAAAGAGAAAGATCTACAAGCACCTTCTTTTCAGTCAAACGTTTGTTAAAGTCTTTTAACATGATATCCACAATGCTTACAATCTCTTCTTTTTTGAGAGGAGCAAAGTAAACCACCTCATCCACACGGTTGAGGAATTCTGGGTTAAAATGTTTTTTCAACTGTTCACGAGCTTGTTCTGCTTTGTAAGTTTCTCTTTCTTCTGCGAAGTCTTCAAAACCCAATCGCCCACCTTTCGAAATTTCTTTCGCAGCGATGTTCGAAGTCATGATGATGATGGTATCGCGGAAGTTTACCTTACGACCTTTGGTGTCAGTTAAATTCCCTTCTTCCATAATTTGGAGTAAGATATTAAAAAGGTCATGGTGTGCCTTTTCGATTTCGTCGAGTAAAACCAAACTATATGGCTTTCTTCTCACAAATTCAGTGAGTTGGCCGCCATCATCATATCCTACGTAACCCGGAGGAGCTCCAATCAGACGGGATACTGCATGAGGTTCCATATATTCCGACATATCGATGCGGAGCATATTGTCTTCCGATCCAAACAGTTGTTCTGCGAGAGCTTTTGCAAGTTCTGTTTTTCCTACACCTGTTGGTCCAAGGAAAATAAACGATCCGGTAGGGCGTTTTTCACTTTTGAGACCTGTGCGTGAACGTCTGACAGCACGAGCTACTTTTTCAATGGCATCGGTTTGTCCAACAATACGACCTTTGATGTCTTCTTCCAAATTGAGAAGTTTTGTATTTTCGGACTCTTCCATTTTTTTCAATGGAATTCCTGTCCAAAGACTCACAACAGAAAGTATATCTTCTTCTTCAATAGAAACAGCATAACCTTCCATTCGTTCTTGCCACTGTTTGGTTTTTTCTTCCAATTGGCCTTTTTTACGATTCACTTCATCGCGAACTGCGGCTGCTTTTTCATACTCTTGGCTACGAACCAAATCTTCTTTTTTAACGGAAAGAGCTTTGATTTCTTCTTCAATCTCTTTGATTTCGTTCGGACGTTGGCAATTAGCAAGACGAGCTTTTGCACCAGCCTCATCAATGATATCAATTGCTTTGTCTGGCAAAAAGCGATCGTTGATATAACGGTGAGATAACTTAACCGCTTGTTCAATGGCTTTTTCTGTATAACGAACCTTATGATGAGCTTCATATGCTTTTTTCAAACCATCTAAGATAAGAACTGCATCATCAACGGAAGGTTCAAGAACCTTCACCATTTGAAATCTTCTTTCCAGAGCAGAATCTTTTTCGATGTATTTACGGTATTCGTTATTCGTTGTCGCACCAATACATTGTAATTCCCCACGAGCGAGTGCAGGTTTTAGAATGTTTGCCGCATCCACAGCCCCTTCGGCAGCCCCTGCTCCAATGAGAGTGTGTAACTCATCGATAAAGATGATGATGTTTTGCGAAGTAACGATTTCTTTCATGATTTTTTTCAATCGTTCTTCAAACTCACCTCGGTATTTGGTTCCTGCAATGAGACTTGCCAAATCAAGAGATAACACTCGTTTATCGAAAAGTAAATCGGGAACTAACTTGTCGATCACAGCTTGGGCAAGACCTTCAACGATGGCCGTTTTACCCACACCTGATTCTCCCACAAGAACTGGATTGTTTTTTGTTTTACGAGAGAGGATTTGAATGACTCTTTCGATTTCTTTGGAGCGACCAATCACAGGATCTAGTTTTTTCTCGCGTGCGAGTTGGGTTAGGTCCCGTGCAAACTCATCCAAAATAGGAGTTTTACTTTTTTCCTGTCTTGGTGCTGCAGTTTGTGTTTGGCCTTGTGGACCGGATTGTGTTCCTGTAGTTCCTGCTCCCACCGCACCAGAGGGTGGAGCTCCCAAAAGTCGTAAAATCTCAGATTTAATGACGTTATAATTTACGCTGAACGATGATAACGATCCACCCGCAATATTATTGTTATCGCGAAGTAGTGCCAAAAGAATGTGCTCAGTTCCCACATAGTTATGTTTGAGGCGTTTTGCTTCCTCTTTAGAAACTTCGATCATTTTTTGGTATTTGTCTTGTCCTTGGCTTACATCCAATAACAAGGCACCGGAACCCTCACGAGTTCTCTTTTCGACTTCTTTACGGAGTTCGTTCAAATTGATGTTTAGATTCGTAAGAATCTTAATCGCGACAGAGTCCTCCTCCCGGAGAAGCCCAAGTAGAATGTGTTCAGGACCGATAAAATCGGAACCCAAACGTTTAGCCTCATCTTGGGCGATTTCGTTGATGACTCTCTTTGCTCTTTTGGTGAATTCCAACATGCCGCACCCTGCCTTTGTTAATTAGACGAACGTCCTCGTTCCCATCATGACCGTACCGGTTTAAAGGGAGCCTCGTAAACCAAGAATTTTGTAAAGCTGACGTTTTTGGACCGCACGAGCGTTCTTCCACGAGATTTTTACGACAAGACCCGGGTTTTCTCCGATCTTCCTAAAACTATGATCGGAGGAAGGAGCAAATTCTATACCAAATTCGGTGAGAGTTTGCAAAATTGAAAAAAACCTGGGACTGATTCCCGGATCCAATTCCACAAGGACTGAGTCCCGCCTTCCCAGGCCTAAATTGGTAGGGCAAGAGGAAATAAACCCTATCTTGGGAAATACCGCCCAATTGGTTTTTTGCAGTAAAAAACGAAAGATTTGATTTTTGGTCTTTTTTTCAAGCGGTGATTCTTGGGGGATTCGGTGTGAAACCGAAACCATTTTTTCCCAACGAATATGATCTTCGGAACCTAAATAAAAACCCATTTTTACTTCACAGTTTTCACCCGGGTTTGACTGGTACAATTCGGAAGGATATAGCCAAAAATCCATTCCATTCTCAGCTAACAACTGCTTGGATTTTGTAAATATGGAATCGTAAAATGGAAAAAGATTTGATTTTAGGTTTCTTGTGATGCGAGTTCGAAAAGATAATAAATTGATAAACTTAGAATTTTCTTTTACAAAACTCTCTAAACCTTCCATTACATTTTTGGGGATGATTTTGGGTTTTTGAAGGATAGGATATTTAAAAACTTGTATACAGTGAACACAACCAAATTTGCCGCTTTTACGAAACTGAATTTCTTTGGTTCCGCAAAAACGACAAAAGTTCATTCTAAGTAACGGGAGTTAGCTGTCCCGACACAATTCGATTTCGTTTGTGTGCCATAGAGGCAAGTTCCAAGTCATGAGTGACAAGAATCAAAGAAAATTTAAATTCATTCTGCAGTTCTTTAATGAGATCCATCAAATGACGTGAGTTATCACGATCCAAGTTTCCTGTTGGTTCATCAGCCAAAATAAGTTGTCTTCTACCCACAAGAGCCCTTGCCACACCAACTCTAGCACTTTCTCCCCCAGAAAGTTGCGAGGGAAAACTTTCTGTTCTTTCCCCAAGCCCTACTTTCCTTAAAATTTCAGTAGCTTGTTGTTTAGCCAAACCTGGATTCATTCTTGCAATGAGAAGTGGCATCATTACATTTTCCAAGGCAGTAAAGTCAGGCAACAAAAGATGTTGTTGGAAGATAAAGGAAATTTTTTCTGCACGAAAACTTTCCCTTTGTTTTTCATTTAAGTTTTTTAAGGAAACACCACAAACTTCCACCTCACCGTCGTCAAACGAATCCATAGCACCTAGAATATTCAAAAGTGTAGATTTACCAACACCGGAAGCACCTTCTACAGAAACGATTTCTCCTGGCATCACTTCAAAATCTAAGCCAGAGATGATATGGTATTTTTTGTCCACAACCTGATAGTATTTTTCTAACTTGCGAACCGAAACAGTTGGTTTTACATTCATATTAGTCATTTCGTATTGTATCCACAGGATTTAGATTGGCCGCCATACGTGCCGGAAAATAACCAGCAAGCCCAGAGAGGATGGTTGCTGCCGTTGTGACCATAAAGATAAAGGAAATATCAATATCTACTGGGATATGATCGAAGTAATAAATATCTTTTGGTACAAGTTCCACAGGATCCCAATCTCCAGGATTTAGTAAACCACCGATCCCATTAATGATTTCAGAAATGATATTGATGATGACTTCTAACTTGGTAGCAATAAAGATTCCAGTCATCCCACCTACAAGCGATGACAATATTCCCACGATCATTGCATTCAATGTAAAAATCAAAAGGATATCATTGGAGGCAAGTCCAAGTGCTTTTAAGGTTCCTATGGATCTACGTTTCGCACGAATGAGTGAGTGAACTGTTGCCACCATTCCCAGTGCCGCAAGAACTATGAAAAGAAACACAATGATGGAGATGATTGTTTTTTCAAGTCTAAGTGCCGCTAAAAAGTTTTCCTGTTCTTCGGCAATGGTTCTTACTGACCAGGAAGTTTCATCTTGGATTTTCTGATTCCAATTATCTTCGTTTAACCTGGATAAGATTCTTTGTTTAGTGACTTTTAAATCATCAAGAGAACGAACCTTAATGGCAACTTGATTGACAGCCCCTTTCATTTTAAAAAATTCTTGGGCTTGTGGGAGAGACAAAAATACAAATTTTGAATCGTAATTATAATATCCCGTTTTAAAAAGTCCCACCAAACGAAAAGTTTGTACGTTGACTTGGACCCCACGTTCTACAGTAAACCTTCCACCAGGTACTGCCATCGTAATTTCACGACCCAGTCCATATCCATAAATGGCACTCATTTCCTTTCCTACCACTACCAACTTTTTGGTATTGATGGATTGGATTTCGTCTCGGTCATATTGTAAGATTCTTGGAAAATTTGGTAACCCGTTCTCCACTAATTTTTCAACCGAATCCACGGGGACCGCTCGAATCATAATGGGGTTAAAGTTATTATTACTTTGAATGAGTCCATGACTCGTTATGTTTCCTTCCACAGAAACAAACGATTCAGCCAGTTTCGGATCTGACTTTAGATGAGCGATGACCTTTTCATAATCATAAATGGCCCCTGACCCATAAGAGTTCTCAATTGTAATATGAGGCCCGCCTTGCCAGAGAGATTCTTTTACTTGTTTTTGGAATCCGTTGAAAATGGAGAGGACAACGACAAGAAGCCCCACTCCGACTGCCATAACAATGAACGACAGCCTGGATTTGATAGAGAGGAATCCTAGTACTCTGGACCCTCGGATGTAACGGATTGTGATTAAAGAGACAATTCCCATGATGACCTAATCTTTTTGACAGCTTTCTTCTAAAGATGGATACTGTCAAAAAAGAACCTTATGCCTGAGACACCAAACTATTATTCTGTCAAAGTAAACCTTCGAGACGAAGCCAATATGGTCTATACCATGATTGCTGCTGTCATTGACCCGGTTGAAACCAAATCGGTGAAGTTTGAGGGAGTCTCGTGTACAAGCCCACTATCCCTTTTGCCTGTTCGGTCTACATTCCAGGACTTTTATAACCGTACGCAACGGGTGATCTACAAAGGGGAACAACAGAAAAACATCACCAAATCGCTTCAGGAACTCATAAAAACCAAATTTGGGTCAGAAAGTTTCTTGGAAGAGATTCTTCACTATATGGATCACAACCTAACGGATCGATTGGACTTTGTTTTTAGCGAAATTCACAAAAGGACCTCAGGAAACTCTGAACCAAAAGTGGAAATTCATTTCGAACTCATTGATCCAAGTGAAATTACAAAAACCACGGTGGATGAGGAAGAAATTGCAAAAAAAGAAGCACCTCCTCCAACACCGGTCCCGCAAGCCTCTGGATTTTTGATCCCTGCTGACAAACAAATTGTTCAATTCAAATTCCAACTTTCCCCGGTCAACGGTGTTCCTCTTGTGGAACTCAAAGCAGGAGACAATGTTTACATTCGTTTGGTGCCAGGAGATGGAATCACTGATTCCATTATTAATACTTTGGAACTAAAAGAAGAATCTGGCGCCATTAAACAGATCCCAGCCAAAATCGTAAACATATCGAATAACAAGAATTTTTCGGAAGTAGTCATCAAAATCAACGAACAAATTTATGGTAAAATCATCGAAGAGGAAAACTCTGTAAAAATCAAAACAACCGATAGCCAACAAGGTGCTGCCAACATTATGAATTCTGTTGCTTCACCAACTGTTGCCGTTTCAAAAGCAAAACAAAACCCAACACTTTCTGCAGATGAAAGTTTTCATTTGTGGCCCTATATAATCATGTTAGTTGTTCTTGCCATTGGTATGATGACTATCTTTGTAATTTTATAATCTCTATGGAAAAATTTAAAAAAAACCTCCCAATCGTTACACCTATATTCATTGCACTCATAATCATTCATTCTCTATTTGTTGATTATTCGTTCCAATTTCCTGATTTTATATCTTCTGACGCTTCTGAACAGACAGTCGAGTCAATGAGACCAAAAGTGATTTCTGAAAATGGTGTATTAAATCGAATTTCTTATTTAGAAACATTTTTAGTCGATTTAGAATCTAGAGAACTTCCTGTAGATACAGAACAAGAAGAAACTAAAGACAATATCAAAAGAGTTCTTGTAGGCCAAAAGTTACTGCTTGGATTCTATTTGTTTTATCTGTTATTAACCTTTTCCACAGCAGTTTCATATGGTTTCCGGGTTTGGTTTCATAAATCATTAACTAATGTTTTTTATCCAGTTTCCTTTATTGTTTTAGCTCCAAAAGTTTTTTTCCAACTCAACTTAATGTTACAAAAGGAAGTATTATCTTACTTCTATTTTGCCTTTCTGGTTTTCACTTATATATTGAGCATTATCTCTTACCGTTTGATTCTAAAAAACAAAGAACTGGCTGAAGGATTTCAATCACTACAATTTTCCTCTTCCTTAGAAGAAGAGGGAAGATCACCAAGCAATACAAAAACAGGTTCGATCTTTGCACCCGTGTTTCATGTTGCCATTATCATTTTAATTGGAATTTTGATAGGGAACTTAATTTACATCCCACTATTTCTCTTACAAAAACATTATGTAACTGAATTTAGTTATTTTATTTTCTTTTTGCTCGGGCTGTTATCTTTGTTTTATATCTTCAATTACAAAAAAGTAGGTGGAGAACCAAACAATAACAATTGGAAAGACCTAGCGGTTAGTTTTGCTTATTTACAATTTAGATTTTTAAGGAATAGCTTTTTTGCAGCGTTTAGCACTGTGTTAATTGTCCTGTTTGTAACATTTTTATTTAGTTTGTTACTATTTAATATAGACCTAATTCAAAACCACTTAGGTCTTTTTGGCAAAGCTACAGAATTTTAAAATCTTTGAGTGCCTATTGGCACTCAGGTTCTTTACCTTTTTTCACCAAACACCAAACATCACCATTCGGATAATAAGTTGTGCGTGAAATGAGTTCGCCTGTAGCAGAATAATTTTCCGAAGCTTCTTTGGCTCCTGTAGGATAATAATAAAACCATTCTCCAACTTTCTTATCATTATCATAACTGCCTTTTTCTTCCACTTTGGTATCAGGATAATAACGCACCCAGTCCCCAGTGCGGAGTCCGCCGTCAAAAAACCCTTTTTCGTTCAACCTACCGCTGTGAAAATATCTTTGAAAAGATCCTGTTTCATTTCCAAGTTCCGCCGTTTGGATCCAAAGTTGTTTTTTGCGATTCCCTGCTTTGTAGTTTTGTTCAATATAGAGTTTACCATCGGAAAAATAAAACTTCCATAGGCCATCTCGGTCTCCATTAGAAAATTTTCCTTCCATAATGGTAATTCCCGTCAGGTAGTTTAATTTTTTGCTATAACCGTCTGGTAACCCAAGGGAGTTCACAGGAAACTCAGCAATTAAGTTTCCATTTTCAAACCACTCTCGGTTGATACCATCGCTCGTATAACTATAGTAATTTGTTTTTTTATTATAAACTGCTTCTTTAGGAATTGATTTTGGTTTTGTATTACCACCTTTGCAGGGGCCAAAAACAATTCCGGATAAAAATACTAATAAAAGTAAGGATACAAAGATCCAAATGGAATTATCTTTAATGGGAGTGGATGTAGATGTCATTTTCATTTTTGAACTTTGTAAGAATTTCTTTGGAGATAAGGATTCGATTGAGACGTTTGGACCTAATAGGTGTTAAATATCTTAAACACATTAAAATAGTTCCTTCTGGTTCTAAGGAAGTATACACAATGGGAGTTGTTTTGCCAAGTCTCACAAGATAGTTTTTTGACATCTCGCGAATTTTTGACTCTACCAATTCAGGGGCCAAAACCAATTCTTCATGAAGGATTTGAGAACAAATTTTTTCAGCTTTTTCCCAATTGGAGTTTAATTCCAAATACACCTTAAACTCATCCCAAACAAAATCCATAGTTTCTGAAACGATAAAAAACCGGTGTAGTACAATGTTATAATTAGGGAAATGAATGAGCCTATTTGTGGACTGTTCAAACCTTGGATCTGATGCAATTTCAAGTAATGTGAATTTAAAAAAACCTATATTAACCACATCACCTTTGATGTTGTCGATTTCAATTCGGTCCCCCACCTTAAATCCGTTAGAGCCCATAATCATAAACCAACCCACCATATTGAGCCAAACTTCTTTCAGTGAAATCACAATCCCCGCACCGGCTAGACCAAGGACGGTAGGAAGAAGTGATAAACTGGAAAAAATTAAAGGTAAGTAGGCGATTCCAAAAACCAAAAGGAAACCCATTCGAGCCACTTTCCGGCGATTGTATTCGTGTACGGCATCAGGTGCAGGTTTGATTCTCTCAACGAGAATCATCGTGATCTTATATGAAAATATGGCAAAAACCACCATATAAGCAAAAAGGATCATGGTTTCTGCAACGTCACGATTGGAATTTCGTAACAGAGTTAATGGATTCAAATCCAAATAGAATTCTTTAAGACTTCCTCCGCCCATTCTATAACTTTCCTTTCTGACGTTTTAGAATTTCCAAAATTTTCTTTCGTTCTACAGATACTCCAAATTTTGGTTTCCCGAAATCTTCCAATAGAACAAATTTTAAAGAAGAACCTTCCTTTTTTTTATCATGTTCCATATGTTTTAGAATTTCTTCAGGTTTTTCTTCCAAACGAGTTGGTAACTTCAACCGTTTCATCAAAGCAATTGCTTTTTGGAAATTTGATTCAGAAAAACCGACTAATTCACAAGACAATAGTAAAGCAGTCACAAGCCCAACGGCAACTGCTTCTCCATGTGAATATTTTTTGTATTGGGTTAAGGATTCAATCGCATGTCCCGTTGTATGGCCTAAGTTTAAAACCGCACGTAAACCAGATTCTTTTTCATCTTGTGCAACAATTCCAGATTTAACCCGAACCGACTCTTCGATCGCATAACGAAGGATTGCTGAATTTGCAGAATAATCGACCCGTTCCGATTCAGCTATTTTATTTAAAAATTCACCACCGTCAAGAAACGCGTGTTTTGCGATTTCCGCAAGCCCGCAACTCCATTCCTTTTCTGGTAAAGTAGATAAAGTAAAAAGAGGAGCAAAAACAAATTCTGGTTGGTAAAAGGCACCTACCATGTTTTTTCCTGAATCTACATTGACAGCGACTTTTCCTCCCACAGAGGAATCCACACATGCCAGAAGTGTAGTAGGAACTTGAACAAAACGTACTCCTCTTTGGTAGGTGGCAGCAATAAATCCAGCGAAGTCACCCACCACCCCACCACCGAAGGCGATCACAACCGATTTTCTATCGGCGTCAGTTTCAATGAGTTGGTTGTAAACTTTTTTTACCCGGTCAATGTGTTTGTTCTTTTCGCCCGATTTTAAATAAATAAAAGAAAAAGGAACGTTTAGGGAATTTAGTTCTTTAGTAATATATTTTTCGTAAATCCCAGCAATTTCGCGACTGGTTAGAACATAAATCTTTGAAACTTTGGGAAGGGAATTTAATTTTTCGGACAGACCTTGGAAGTCTTCGTGTAATTCAATTGGGTAACGAAACCCCTGCCCAATAATTTCACATTCAGATAACTTCATGGTTCATTCACCCACGGGCTAGAAATATATCTAGGTTTATTTGTACTTTTAGCTCGGAAGTAATGTTTAATATCAGGGCGAATGTCCATAGACAAAATTTCTTTCGTTGTAAAGTAACCGAATCCAGAAATTGCTTTTTCTTTTGGATTCAAAATAGGTAACAAATCTTTTACCTTGGTTAAAAAAACAATTTGGATCAAGTGGCGTTTTTTATTTGGATCGATAGATTCGTTTAAAAATAAAAAATCCATTTGGCTCACTTCCAGAGACAACTCTTCGTTTAGTTCTCGTTTGAGAGCTTCTTCTCCCGACTCACCAAATTCAATTCCACCTCCAGGCAGAAGCCAATAACCTGATTGTTTTTTTTGCTGTTGTACAAGCAAAATCTTTCCCTTTGGATCTTGGATGAGGGCTGCAACACGAACTCTCATCGATTTGGATTTTAATAAAAAATCGATCATAGTATTTTTAAATAACGTAAGGCTGCCTTTGCAGCCATCTGTTCGGCACGGCGTTTGTTTTTTCCTTCCCCAGTGGTTCGGAAATGATTTTCACAGGCCACAGAGACTAAAAACTCTTTGTCGTGGTCAGGACCCTCTTCTTTCATAACAGAATATTCAGGTAATTTTTTCCATTTCTTTTGGCAAAATTCCTGTAAAATGGTTTTGTAATCTTTTGTCTCTTCGGCATTTTCGACTCCCTTTTCCATCACTTGAAAATGAGGTGTGAGGAACTTTCGGCAACTCACAAGGCCTTGGTCCAAATATAGTGCACCCAGAAAGGCCTCAAAACAATCTGCTTGGAGGTTTGTATTCGATTCGCCTTTTTCTCTTTCCCCTCTTCCGAGTAATAAAAATTCAGGAAACCGGTAAGTCCTAGCTAACTTTGCAATGGCAGGTGCCGAAACCATTTTACTTTTTAATTTGGCTAATTTGCCCTCTTTTCCTTTGGGGAGGGATTGGTATAAAAATTCGGCAGCAAGGATCCCGAGGACAGAGTCTCCTAAAAATTCCAATCTTTCGTTATCAGCAAGATAACGATCAGAGTCCTCATTTGCAAACGATCTATGAACAAATGCTAGGTGGAGGAGGGAAAGGTCCTTAAACTGTGTTTTTGTAAGAGATTGAAGTTCTTTGAGAGAGGAAATTCTTTCGGGGGGAAGTTTGATACGTATCGAGTCAGACAAGGTACAAAGATCCGGGTTCCTCTATTCGGGGAACCCGGTTTTTGGATTGGGAATTACCCCTTAAGTTTATCGATGAATTTAATTACATCGCCTACGGTTTGGATTTTTTCTGCGTCTTCATCAGAAATCTCCACACCAAACTCTTCTTCAAGAGCCATAACTAGTTCAACTGTATCAAGAGAGTCAGCACCAAGATCATTGATGAAGTGAGCTTCAGGTGTAACTTCTGATTCATCAACACCAAGTTGTTCTACGATGATTGACTTAATTTTTTCGAAATCTGCCATTTTATATCCTCCAGGCCACTGTTAATCAGTGGGGCAAGTGTTAAATCGTTTTCCGCTAGGTATATATGTACGCCTAGCGTTTTTTTAAAATGAAATTGTCGGAATTTTTGGCAAGTCTAAATAGATTATTTTCCTCTTGAAACCTTTGACATCATTCTAACATCACCTAACTCAAATTAATCTGATTTGAAATCGTTCGAATTGCTGAGAAATAAGTGGCAAACACACTGGCATCCGGCCAATTTCCAAAATCCTAGTCCTAATTCCAAGGCTTTGATCCATTTTAACAGATTTATATTCTGTTATAACGAATTCACCTTCCCTTTCCCGCTAGGACCTAAGAAATCAACCGCAAGAAAAAAAAATAAAGGAGAACTCCATGATTCAAAAATGGACCCAAACACTGACTGCTTTCCTCCTACTTTCCTTCTCGGTTTCTTGTGTCGAAAAGAAAGAAGACAAAAACACTTTATTGGCTGCTTTACTTTATTTGGCCGCCAACCAAATCAAAGTCAACACGGCATCCGATTTGGTGAACGAATCTGCCGATGATTATAACCAAAACAATTGGGGACTCATCACAGGCTCTACCTTAAACCGATTTGTATCAGATTGGCCAGCAAACAAACCGAATCATATTACGGGAAACCTCATCGTATTACAAACAGATCGAGCGAACAAAGCAAATGGCGGATCTGAGGTTTGGAACCCCTATGTGAAATCTGATGTTTCCAAAGGGGTGTACGTTTATGCTCTCAATGACTACAAACCATCCGGTTTGCCAAGTGGTGGGTTTCGTTTCAATCAAACCAGAGATTCTGGACTATTCTCCAATTCAGTGCGTTACCAAGCAAATGGTGAATTTGTAGATGATTGGCTGAACACTTATGGAATTAATCCTACAAAAGATTTAATCGTATTTGCCGTTGGAACAGGAAACTCTACTAACAATAGTGAAGATGCCATTGCCGATTCGGCACCAGCAGCAGCTTCGGCAGCGGGTGGAGTGCAAGACATCACTCGTGGGGTATATTGGCTAAGGTATTGGGGAGTTGATATAAAACACCTTGCAATCTTAAATGGAAACTTACGAAGTAATTTCTCACAAATTTACCCATCACAAACAAGTTCCTCTAAAAGTACACTTCCCGGAAAAGGAAATTTTACGGTCAAAAGCATTCGAGTGGATAATACCATTATTACCTCTGGTTTAGAGGATATTTATGAGATTGCAAAAAACAATCTGGAAGCACAAATTCCAGGTCTTACCACCAAACAATTTTTAATCGATGCAAGACCAACTGCACAATGGGATGGGTCAGCTGCAGGAAGACTTGATGATGATTCTGGCACTACCACCGCAGGGTCAAATCCAAATGGTAATCGAACAGCAATCACCACATCTTACCTACATTCTGGTGCACCGGATGCTGCAGGAAAGAAATATATCCCTTTTGAGGGACGTATCAAAGGATCTACCACTTTTCCTTGGTTAGCCTTGTTTGAGGGATTCACTGACACGGGAGCTTTATCCACTTCAGCTGCGGATGCTTTTGCTATCGGTTATCGATACAAATCAAAGGCGGCTTTGAAAACGATTTTTGCAAACAAAGGTTATACTACCGGTTCTACCGTTGTCAGCCAATGCCGAACTAATTTTGAAGCACAAGTAAATGGATTTGCTGCGCTGAATATTCTCGGATATCCAAGCACTTATTATGATGGATCTTTAGTGGAATGGACAGCCCTTGTTGCGGGACATGGAACTTCTTCTGTCAACCAAGTCCCAAGTGATTTTAAATGGAGAACAGACACTTCTTCCGTTTCAACAAATCTCTGGTATAACGCCTCAACTATCATTGTTCGTCCCGCTATCAATCTTACAGCAACAACCACAAAAAAATTCATTCAAGAAGATAAGGCTTATAAGTACTAATCTCTTTCCCAGTTTGCACGTTTCGTCTCCTGGCATTCCTTGCCGGGAGACATTCTTTTTGCATTTTAAAATCCCTTTGCAAAATTGTTTTTGTCTGACAGTTTGTAATAATGGCAAGGAATGAAAAAGAAGAATCCATTCATATAGGATTCAAAGAAGCGATTACGCTTATACTTCCCTACTTTCGAAAAAAACTTTGGGAGCAAACCAAAGCCGTCATCTGGATAGTCCTGTATCTTGCACTCTTTCAATTATTTATTTTGCGAATCCCCATCAAAGAGGCAGGTCTCATTACATTAGGCATCTCTGCAGTAATCCTAGGTTTGGCCTTCTTTTTGGAAGGACTGTTTTTGGGCCTCATGCCCTTAGGTGAGGCATTGGGACTTCGCCTTCCACAAAAATTAGGTATCCTAAGTATTATCCTTTTCTCTATATTGATGGGAGTTGGTGCCACATTAGCAGAGCCAGCAATCGCCATCCTTCGCGCCTGTGGGAGTAAGGTCGCTCCTTGGGATGCTCCTTTACTTTATTTTTTATTAAATGAAGGCTCCCACTACCTCTACTTATCTATAGCTATTGGAGTTGGAGTGTCTGTTGTCTTTGGGATGTTAAGATTTTTATTTGGATTTTCTTTAATGCGAATCCTTGTGCCCACCATAGTTATTCTGTTAGGTGTAAGTATTTATGCATACTTTGATGAAAATTTAAAATTTATATCTGGCCTTGCATGGGATTCGGGAGCTGTGACCACAGGACCGGTTACTGTCCCGTTAGTTGTTGCTCTAGGAATTGGAATATCCAAGGTAGCAGAAAAAAATGACCAAAGTAGTGCTTATGGAGTCGTGACCCTTGCTTCTCTTTTCCCCATCCTCTCTGTGTTTTTAGTAGGAATGTATTTTTCTGGAAAACTACCTAAACCCATGTCGGAAGAAGTGTTTTTTAAACAAGGAATCAAATTAGAAGAAGCAAAACTTCTACTTGGAGACTCATATAAAGTCTCTTCTACAAAAGAAGTATTGTTACCTAAAAAAATCAATCCACCTGAATTATTCAAAAAGGCAAAAGAAAATATCTTTGAAGCTTTCGAATTAGCAATCCGAGCCATTTTACCTTTATCGATTTTTTTAATTTTATTTTTAGGATTAATTCTAAAAGAAAAAATATCATACCCCGAAGAAGTATTTTTGGGAATAGGATTTTCTATCATTGGCCTTAGCATTTTTAACTTTGGAATCATCTTCGGATTAAATAAACTCGGTGACCAAGTAGGAGGAAAACTTCCTTCGACGTTTCGTTCCATTGAACTGATCGACTCCACAAAATTTATTCCAAACTTTAACCCGAAATCTGTTTTGAAAGCTGTCAACGAAGACGGAAAAGAAGAAAAGTTCTTTTATCTCAAAGAAAGAAAATCCTATACAAGTATCCCATACCATGAAGAAAACTGGAATCAAAAAAATAAAATTTATGAATATGTTCCGATCCACGGACCTATTTTTGGAAAAGAAGACAATTTATTAGGTTACTTAGTTGTTCTTGTATTTGCTTTCTTTTTGGGATATAGCGCAACACTCGCTGAACCTGCATTATCTGCTTTAGGAAATACAGTAGAAGAAACAACTGTTGGTACATTTCGAAAATCTCTCTTAATCCAATCTGTGGCGGTTGGGGTGGGATTAGGAACTCTCCTTGGTATGTTAAAAATTTTATTAGAAATCCCTTTGGTTTGGATTGTTGTTCCCATTTATCTTTTACTTCTCGTTTTAAATACATTTAGCAAATCTGAATTTATTGATATAGCTTGGGATAGCGCCGGAGTAACCACAGGACCCATTACTGTTCCACTGATCATCGCAATGGGACTTGGAATTGGCAACCAAATGGGCACTGTTGACGGATTTGGGATTTTAGCCGCTGCATCAGCATTTCCCATCTTATCTGTTTTGATTATGGGTATGATTGTTGAGAATTCCCGTAAACTTTCGTTACGTGATTCAGAATTAAAAGAGAAATAGAATGCATTTCAGACAAAAAGCGATTAGAATCACGGCAATCGTACATAGAGATTTAACTGACCTTGTTGTTTCCGCATTAAAACGAAATAACATCCACTATTTCCATATGGAACCAGGAAGGTATCCAGTCCTGGCCAAACGAGGCTGGCTTCTTTTTGATTTTTATCAAAATCATTCTATCATAGATACACCTGTTACCATCTTTGAAGTTTCCTGTGAAGCAGCTGCTGAAAACATTTTACTTTCTCTTTTCCGCGATGCTGCAGAATTAAATATTCCGGGACATGGAAGTGTTTATTCAGAAGCTATTGAATTCCATAGTCCCGTCCCTACGGATTACATTGTCACAACGGAGAAAAAAACAAAAACCATTGGCTTTTCAGGACTCACTGGCATTTTTTGCATTTTACCGCGCGGTTCAGCAGAACCCATTGCTCGTTTGATTCTACAAAATGGCGTGGCAGTACCTACCATAAGTTATGGAACAGGGACGGGTTTACGGGATCAATTAGGTCTTTTAAGAATCACAATTCCTAAAGAAAAAGAAATTTTAAAATTAGTTGTCCACTCATCCGATGCAGAACATGCGATGGACTTTATTATCGAGGTGGGAAGATTGGATTTACCAGGTAGAGGATTTATTTTTGAATTCCCAATTGGTCACGGTTTACTGAATACTAAAGTCAGTTTGGAAGGACCCAAACAAGCAGCTAGTATGGACCAAATCATTTCCGCCTTAGATCAGTTATATGGAAATATGGAATGGCGAAAAAAATCAAATCAATTTAGACAATCGGCACGTCACAGAAATTATTTTGAAGGGGTAAATGTGGTTATCAACTGTAAAGAGGAATCTATTGAATCCACCCTTGCGAATCTGCGAAAAGTAGGAGTTTCTAGTTCCACAATCTCTCTCAATAAATTAGTTCATTCCCAAAATGAAAAAAAAGCATTTACACCTGCAAGAGAAGCAGCCAATATTCTGATCCCGAAGAAAAATTTAACAGAAGTAATCAGCTTATTGGAAGAAACAGGATTTTTCGGAGAAGAAACAGAAGGGATCGCCTACACGATGGAAATTCCAAGAGCTTTCTCTTACCAATCGAAACTTGGCAAAAAAAAATAAAAATCCCCTCATCTCGAAATTCGAAATCAGGGGATTCGTTATCATAATTTGATAGTAATTAAAAACTAAGGCCAGTCTTCAAACTCATCGGAATGAAAACTGACAAAGGTTTTGTGAGCTAAATCTTAGTGTCCGCCACCTGGTAAAAATCCACCACCATTGATATCGAGGATATGTCCTGTGATAAAGGAAGATGCATCAGATGCTAAAAATGCGATTCCGTTTGCGATGTCTTCTGGAAGACCTGCTCGTTTGAGTGGAATTGCTTGTACCATACCGTGTCTGATGTTTTCTGGGATTGCTTCTGTCATTTCTGTTGCAATGAAACCTGGAGCGATTGCGTTACAACGAACCTTTCTAGAAGCCATTTCAAGAGCTACAGCTTTTGTAAAACCAATCACACCAGCTTTGGATGCTGAATAGTTTGTTTGTCCAATGTTTCCGTTTTCACCAGAGATAGAAGAAAGGTTGATGATAGATCCACCATTTTCTTGTTTCATCATGACTTTGATGGCAGCTTGTGTACAAAGATAAGTACCAGTTAGGTTCACTGCAATGACTGCATCCCACTGCTCTTTTTTCATTCTCATAAGGAGTGTATCACGAGTGATCCCTGCATTGTTGACTAGGATATCGACGGTTCCAAATTCTTTTTTTGCTGAATCGATTAATTTTTGTGCATCTTCTTCAACAGAAACGTTTGCTACAACCGCGATTGCTTTGTAACCTTTGGATTTTAATTCTTCTGCTGTTGCATTCGTTGCTTCTGGATTCATATCCGCTACAACGATATTGGCTCCAAGAGAAGCAAGTTTCAAACAAGTTGCTTTTCCTATTCCTCTTGCCCCACCAGTTACGATGGCTGTTTTTCCTGATAAACTAATCATTTGTTTTTTTCCTCTTCTTTTCTAATTCCTAAAAACTTTTTTCTAAACTAAATCTATTCAAATGAATCCGCTGAAGAAATTAAACTGAATCACTAAGTATAGTTTTGTATTCGCCGAGTCTTTCGCGAATCCTTTCGTTGATACCGTGTTTGGCGCATTCTGAAATCACTCTCACTGCATTTTTAACAGCTAATGCATTGGAAGATCCGTGCCCTATCATACAAATCCCTTCCACACCGAGTAGTAGAGCACCGCCGTATTCTGCGTAGTCTAAACGTTTTTTCACAGCGTTAAAAGTTGATTTTAAAAGTAAGGCGCCTGTCTTTGCAAGACTCGATTGCCTTATGGAACTCTTTAGAACATTAAATATAGATTTTGCAAGGCCTTCTGTGGCTTTAAGAACAATGTTCCCAATAAAACCATCACAAACTACAACATCCACTTCACGGCCACCACCGTATAAATCGCGGCCCTCTACGTTTCCTACAAAGTTAAACGGGATTTTTTTTAATAGATCAAAGGTTTTGACAGAAACAGTATTTCCCTTTTTGTCCTCTTCCCCATTGGAGAGGATTCCTACTTTAGGATTTTGAATTCCAAATAGTTCACGGGAATAAATTTCTCCCATTACTGCAAACTGTGCTAAATATTCAGGTTTACAATCTACATTGGCACCCGCATCTAACAAAAGCACAGGTGGTCCTTCTTCTCTTGGAATATGCGCAGCAATTGGAGGCCGCAGAACACCCGGTAGTCGACCAAGATGTAATAATGCGGCGGCCATAGTAGCACCTGTGTTTCCCGGAGAAAACACACCGATACATTCTTTATCTGCCACTAAACGAACTGCTTTGACTACGGAAGAATCCTCCATAGCGCGGACTGCTATCGAAGGAGAATCATTCATACCGATGATCTCAGTAGAATGAATGACACGGACTTTCTCTGTGTCATAATCAAATTTTAACAGGATATCAAGTAACTCTTGTTCGTCGCCGACGAGACAGACAGACAGTCCGAATTCTCGAACTGCCAGTACCGCGCCCTCGACGATACCTTCAGGGCCGTAATCTCCGCTCATCGCGTCCACGGCGACCCACATAACGGTTAGTTATCTTCGGTCGTTTTTTTAACTTTTTGAGCGACTACGAGTTTTCCCTTATAAAAACCGCAATAAGGGCAAACACGGTGGGACAGGACAAATGAACCACAATTGGAACACGGGTTTAAGTTAGGTTTGCCAATCGCGTGATGGGCTCTTTTCGTTCTAACTTTCGATTTTGATTTACGTCTCTTTGGGACTGCCATGGCTATCCTCTATGGAATTATAACTGGTTTTTACTATGTTTTGGAAAACCAATGTGAAAACAATATTTTAATTTTCTAGGCTCTCGATAAGAGACCGTAATTCGGTGTGTTTGTGATAAAAAGAGGAACGATTGCATACAAAACGGGCTGTACTATACAAAATTGACTCAAATTCCTTGAGACCATTGGCTTTTAAGGTCCCACCAGTGGAAACTAAGTCTACAATGCAGTCTGAAAGTCCCACAATGGGAGCAAGTTCAATCGATCCATAGAGTTTGATAATCTCGCAGGAAATCCCTTTGGAAAAAAAATATTCACGGGTAAGGTTCGGGTATTTGGTGGCCACTCGCACTTTGGAGCGTTTTGCAAAGAGATCAAAGTCAGGAAAAGAAGCAAGAGAGAGCCTACAAGCCCCTAATTTCAAATCCACAGGCGCAATGAGATCAAATCCCCCTTCCTTTAGGATGTCCCAACCTACGATTCCGGCATCAGCGGCAGCTTCTTCCACATAAGTGCAAACGTCTTGGGATCTGACAAATAAAAGGCGGAGGCGTTTGTCTTCAGAGACGAAGGTGAGTTCTTTGGAACCCTCGGATGGTAGTGTTTTTAACCATCCTTTGGATAACAAAAGAAGAGCAGTTTCTTCGGCAAGCCTACCTTTCGGGAGAGCCAAAGTTAACATAAATTAATTTTTCCCGAGTTTAAGGAGTAAATAACTAGAGAGGAGTTTTACATCTTCCCCAGACTCCGCTCCGTCAAGTTTGACTGCTTTTTCAAGATACGCTTTGGCAGCCGCCTTATCACTGTTAAGGTAGGACAAACGACCAGCTTGGTAATAAGACCAAGCCTTAAATCCATTAAGTTCTCTCGCAGGTTCGATGACAGCTGCTGCAATCTTATAATTTTCTAAAGACTTCGTGTTGTTTTTTTCTTTTTCACGGTAATTACCCGCAATATAAAAATAGAGAGCTTTGATTTCTTTAGGTGTATCAATTTTTTTTGCAGCATCTTCGAGATATCCAGCAGCTTTGCCAAATTCCCCTTTTTCCGCATAAAGTTTAGAAAGATCCTTCCAAACACGAAGTTCCATTTTACCTGTACTTTGGTTTTGTAAAAAAGTTTCTAAACTTTGGATTTGAACATCAAGACCAGCTTTCGATTTCTGTTGAGTGAGTTTCAAATCCTCAAGCGTTACCGTTTCTTTTTCAAAAAGATAAGCACGGTATTCGAAAAATCCAATCACACAAGCTAACACAACAATGGCGGATGTAAGACCTATAAAAACAGACTTACGATTACGCGCCAAAAAGTGTGTGAACTTTAAAAAAATGAGTTCTGCTTTAGAACCTTCAAAATCAGCGAACTCATCCTTTTGGATGAGTTCTGCTTGTTTTTTATGTTCGATTTGGTTTTTTTTATGAAACTTATCCATGGACCTATCGGTTTTGGTTTAAATTCATAAATGAACCGATGGATTCACGTGAAGGTTGGTTGTCTTCCTTCATGTATTTCGCCATCTCTTCACGTTCTACTGCTTTATCAAAGTCTTTGATAGAGAGAGAAATCTTTTTGTTGTTAGGTTCGATTTTGACAACTACTGTGCGAACGGAATCGCCCACTTTGTAAAGATCTTCTAACTTGATGTTACGACCATCTGGAATTTCAGAGATGTGAACTAGGCCTTCGTAACCTGGTTCTACTTCTACGAAAACACCAAAACTAACAATCGACTTCACACGACCTTCTACAAGTGTACCCGGTGGGTATTTTTTGCGAAGAGCTTCGTATGGATGTTCAGAAAGTTGTTTGAGTCCACAGCTGATTCGTTGTGCATCTAAGTTGACATCTAGGATTTTGTATTGAACCGATTGACCTTTTTTAAGGAGGTTTAATGGATTCTTTTCTTTTTCATCCCAAGTGATGTCAGAGATATGAATGAGTCCTTCGATTCCACTTTCTACTTCAACGAAAGCACCATATTTAGTGATTCCAGTGATTTTACCTTCGAGTACGTTTCCGGCACGAACGTTAGCAGAGAGAGCTTCCCAAGGGTTAGGAAGGAGTTGTTTGAGTCCGAGAGACAATCGTCTAGCTTCGAAATCAATGTCTAAAATTTCTGAGTCAACTTCTTGGCCTTTTTTCAAAACATCTTTTGGATGTGGTGGTTTTTTTGCCCAAGAAAGTTCTGTAGTATGAATGAGGCCTTCGAGACCTTCTTTGAGTTCTACGAAAGCACCGAAGTTGGTAAGAGAAGTTACGATTCCGCGAACCACCATTCCTTTTTCGAGTTCTTTCTTTGCCCAAATCCAAGGATCTTCGTAAAGTTGTTTGATGCCTAAAGAGAGTTTATTATTTTCTTTATCTACTTCCAAAACAACGACTTCTACTTCGGCACCGATGTTGAAGTATTGTTTGAAAGGAGCAAATTTTTTATAAGAAATATCGTTTTGGCGGAGAAGTCCTACCACTTCGTAAACAGAAAGGAAAACACCAAAATTGGCAATTTTCACAACCTTACCGTTCACTTTGTCCCCAACCTTTACTTTGCCGAGGAGTTCTTCCCACTTCTCTCCGTTGATTTCGTCTAGGAGAGTTTTACGAGAAACCACACCGGTTCTTGTTTTTTCATTGAGTTCAATGATTTTGAATGAAAACTCTTTTCCACCTTCAGTGGATTCTTTAAACCTGACACCTACATGAGAGGCAGGAAGGAAAAGTTGAATGCCTTCGCTTTCCACTAGGTATCCTTTGTTTTTCACTTCTCCGACAATTTTACCGGAAAGAGGATAACCGTTTTGGCTTGCATCTTTGATGGTTTCCCAACCAACTCTTTGGTCCGCTTCTTTTTTGGAGAGGACACAGTATCCGTCGACCCGCTTTTTAATGATCGCACTGACTTTCTCACCGCGTTTTGGCGTTTCAGAGAAGTCTTCACGAGAAACACGAGCTTCCAATTTTTCTCCGATATCAAGGAAAACAGTATCACCAATGACATCAACGACAGTCCCTTCGATGAGGGTACCTTTACCTGCGGAGTTTTCTTGTTCTTGTGCTTGTGACTGCGATTCCCACTTCTCTAATAATTCGCCGAAGGAAGAAGTGGTCTCATTTTTGGGGGAGGATGGGTTGGTTGAATTCAATGGTTACTTACCGGGATACAAAACTTAGATTTGCCCAGAGGACGAAACCTTGGACAGGATAGTATTTAGGACAGTTTCCGTGTCGAGGGTGCTCGTGTCAATCAGGATTGCGTCGGAAGCCTGCTTCAGGGGTGCCACAGTACGGGTGGTGTCACTTTCGTCCCGGGCCACAATTTCGTCTTTTATGTGGTTTAGGTCGGCTTTGAAACCCTTTGCAACTAATTCTTCGTATCGGCGTTTGGCCCGCACTTCCACAGAGGCAGTCAGAAAAAATTTAAATTTGGATTTGGGAAATACTTCTGTGCCGATATCACGACCATCCATGACCAATTTATGGTTTTTTGCAAATTCTCGGATATGGCGGTTTAAAATTTCTCGGAAGGCCCTTCGGGGGGCAATGTAACGGATCTTTTTGGTGATCTCCGGATCGCGGATTTCGCGACTTATGTCCCTATCTCCCAGAAACATTAAATTTTCACCTGCCGACGAAAGTTCACAATGTACGGGAATTTTTGCTACTGAATATCCGAATTCTGCTTCGTCTCTATCCAGAAGGCTTGCGTCTGCCAATTTCTCTGTATAAAATGGAAACTTAGACTCATCCTCTTTTGTTTCTAAAAACTTTTCCCATATAGCAAGAGTTAGTGCTCGGTAATAAGCCCCAGAATCTAAGTAGAGATACCCAATTTTTTGGGCGATCATACGAGCAAGTGTACTTTTTCCAGAGCCGGCTGGCCCATCAATGGCAATGACTTTTTCTATATTGGAGAGACTCATAGTTTTAATTTCTAAAACTAGAACAGGATTTGATTTCGTCCAGAGGAATTCTTAAAGAAAAGAAAGACTAACTTGTGGTAAGCGATTTTACCTTGACATGTTTATTTTTCCCACCGAGGATCAGTGACACTTGGTGGCATATCAGTGAAGTTAAGAAATCGCAATCTGGATCCAGAACGAATTGCCGACTTCGAATGTTTCCGGAGCGGAATATTAGAACTCATTGTAAAAAATTCACCTCTTAATGAGGTTCTGAACGAAATTGTCCTTGGGATTGAGACACTGAATCCAACAATGATTTGTACCGTTGTCCTCATTGAGAATTCCAAAATCAAAATTGGAGCTGCCCCTTCTCTTCCTAAAATTTACAACGATGCCATCGAAGGAGTCCAGATTGGACCCGAAACAGGTTCCTGTGGAACAGCAGCATACACTGGCAAACGTGTGATTGTAGAAAATATTGAGACAAGTCCATTATGGAAAAACTACAAGGAAATTGCACTTCGTGTAGGTCTTCTTTCCTGTTGGTCAGAACCAATCAAGTCTCATACCAATGAAATCATTGGAACTTTTGCCATATACCACCATGAAATTGCAAGCCCGAGTGAGTTTGATATCTTTATCATTTCGGAAACAGCAGATTTAGTTAGCATAGCCATAGAAAAATCTATAGTCTCAACGAAACTAACGGAAAGCGAAAGAAGGTTTCGTGATTTTTTTGAAAAGAACTCTTCTGTGATGCTCATCATTGAACCAAATACTGGAGAGATTATCGATGCTAACCAAACAGCCGTTCAATTTTATGGATACCCACATGAAATACTAATTAAGATGAAAATTACAGATATCAATATGCTTCCCGAAGAAGAAGTCAAACAAGAACGGATGCGAGCACTCTCTGAAGAAAGAAGTTATTTTTCCTTTCCTCATAAATTGGCAAACGAAGAAATCAAACAAGTGGAAGTGTATTCCACTCCTATCGAAACAAGTAATAGACATCTATTGTTTTCAATCATCCATGATGTGACAGAAAGAAAAATCGCTGAAGAAAAAGTAAAATCTCTTCTTTCTGAAAAAGAAATGATATTACGAGAAGTACATCATAGGATTAAAAACAATATGACTATTTTGTTCAATCTCTTGGACTTACAGGCGAAAGCACAAGAGAACGAACATATTTCAAACTCTCTTAAAGATGCCACTAGCCGCATCAAAACCATGTCCCTACTCTATGATAAATTGTATTCCGGAAAAGCTGTACACGAATTGCGTTTAGATGAATACCTAATTCCTTTATCTCAAGAAATTATTTCGTTATTTCCTTATCAGGTAAAATTAGAAACAGATGTAATTAGCATACAACTTACTTCCGAACAATTACAGGCAGTTGGTATCATTACAAACGAACTTCTCACAAACAGTCTCAAATATGCAAGAGATCCATCAAAAGAATTGGAAATTCAAATTAAAGTTTGGAAAGAAGAAGATAATTACCATTTATTCATCAAGGATAATGGAAAAGGATTTGATACTCAAATGAGTAATTCAGAAAACCTTGGGTTTGGTTTGACTTTAGTTAATATGTTAACTACACAACTTTCCGGCAAACTTAAATTTCAAGGGAATGCCGGAGCAGAATACAATATAGTATTTCCAATTAATAGGACCCGCCATTAAAAGGCGAAAAACTATAACGAAAACGTTTTTTAGAATTTCCTAAATAAGCAAATTCCATTCGTATATTTTCAATGCGGTTGGTATCGGTAGTACTATCAAAATATAACCTTACTTCTTTCTCCATAGTTTTCCTATAAAAATAGTTTTCCTTTACATATTGATACATCTGAAGATACAAAGTTTGATCCTCTAATGATAACTTTGGGTTTGGTTTTTCTGCACTTTGGCTTGCAAACTTTAATTTTCCATTGATAAACCGTAGGTTTGATTGTAATAGATAATTGATGGGATTTGACTGTTCAATTTGAATTACCAAAGGAATTTTCACCTGATTACAATTCCAATAAAATCTAAGAGTAGGTTCTTCTAATTTGACATCTTTCCAATAGAATTCTAATTCGTTTTTTATACCACAAAACTCACTGGACTTCTCGTCAGAGTTTGGAACTATAACCGATGTTTTGGGAAAATAAGAAAAAACTATTTTTTTTCTACTAAAATTTGAATAAACTCCGTGGGGAATCCAAAGGGAATCCTCAACTTTTTGTACCATATCCGTTGCGACTTGTTCCCCATTTCTTTTTTTTAGTTCTTTATATAATGAAGTCGAAAGAGTATTTATAAATTCAGGAAAAAAACGATCTCCAGCATTTGTTTTTTCTATCGCTTGAAATATAGTAACATCCGCAAGATCTGTCCCTACGATTTGCCTGTATGACCACAACAAAGTAGGAATAAAAGCGAAGTCCTTTTTAAAATCTGATTCTATGGAAGAATCATAAATACCAATTTCCCTGTCCAAACGAAATGTTGAAACTAGGAGTTGGCGTTTAACCGCTTCACATGTTTTATGTGTATATAAGACTGGATGGTCTAAAAAGGAGGCAGCATAATAATCTGATATTCCTTCGGCTAGGGAACGGCCAATGGCATTATTACCTAAATATTTCCCGGTGATTAAATGTGTGTATTCATGATAGATCGCATCTGGACAAGCTGCCGTATCTATTATACGTTCAAAGGCAAATGTGCTGAGTACTGGAATATCCCATTTCGGAGCAAACCACAATTCACTTTGCCAATTACCATTAAATTCTGATGGGGGAATGGTTAATGCCGTATTTTTAAGAGAAACTTTGGAATCAATATATTCTGTAGGCGAATAAGCATAAGGTGCATTAACCCTTACTACAACTCTTGGATAAAATTCAGTAATTTTATCTTTTGATCCAGAGTTGAGTGTTATTGTTTTCCATCTAGCTTCGATTTTTTGAAGTTGGTATCCAAGAGTAAGGTATTTTAGATTTCCTTCTAATTGACTCATTGGCATAGGCGTTTCTTCCAAACCAGAATGGATAGAAAAGTGATCCAATATATAATTTGTTTTTGATTTGAGGTTTAGTTCTTCTATCGATACATTTTTATGAACGAACTGTTTACGCCCATTATCCCAATCCAAAACTTGATTTTCTTTTTTGGTTTCTGAGTATAGGCTTAGGCTGGAAGTGAAAACAAAAACAGAAAACAAAGTGTAGATTTTTATCTTCCAATTACCTGTGCCACATTTCTTATTCTTCATTTTGTTATACTCTATTTATTGGATTTTTTATAAAAGGACCTTGTTTCTTCTCTTTTGATATTAAGAAGAAAACAAAGTCATAAATTTTTTATTGGTTACTGTTAGAACTATAAGCCAAGTCCGACAGAATCATACATTCCGCCAGTAACAACATTACTGAGTCCACCTGCGTGAATGACCAAACCAACAACTGCAACAACTGTCACAGATGCTAAAACATTTTCCAAAACTCGAAAGTTTGTTCCATGTAAATAGTTTCCAGTAGATTGTTTCAATTGAATGGAAGAAGCAATTCTATCTAAGTCTTGGTCGAGTGTTCCTGCGAATTCAGCATTTTTAATTTCTCTGCTGATTCGTGCAAACTCATGCGGAGTAATATGAGCTTTTAAATACGCATGTGCTTCTTTGTTTGTCATTCCATTGTTAACCAATACTTTTGCTGCTTCCTTCACGCTCATTTGGTTAGCTGGTGCTGCAAATGCTGCTTGAGTGGCAAACACGATAGCGAGTAGTAAACTGATTTTCTTTTTCATGGGATTGTCCTTTAAATCAAATTTGTTCTTAGCGGAATTTCTTGGAACTCCCCTCTCAAACTTGAATCCATCCTACTACAAAAAAGAAACCAGATCGTCTGGATCGATCGAATTGGATTGAAAACTACGACCGAATGGATCGAACTGGATGTTTTTTCAGTATTTTTTCTCTATATTCTCTGGGAGTGGTACCTGTTTCTTTTTTGAAAGCTTCGTTGAAGGTAGATTTGGATCCAAATCCCACATCATAGGCAATGGCAAGAAGAGAGCGATCCGGTTCTTTTTCAATTTTTTCCTTAGCTTCATTCACTCGGAAATAATTTGTGTATTGGTAAAAGCTTTGTTTGATTTCCGTATTTAAAAATTCGGAGAGTTGGTGGGAACTTAAATCGATTCTTTCTGCTAATTCACGAAGACTTAGTTTTTCTTCACGGTAGATTTTTTCTTTCTCAAACAAATCTTGCAGTTTGTTTCGGATTTGATTATGATCCAATTTGGATATCTGTGAAATCTTTGCCTTTTTTTCATCTTCGACAATTTTTCGAACTTCCAAAAAGAAATCGGGGTAACTTTGTCTTAGCACATATAAAAAACATAAAAAGATTCCGATGGCAATTCCGGTCAGTTGATGTGCCGTTTGGCCTCCCCTGGCCAAAGTGATGAGTCCGTGAATGGACAATGCCATACAAAATCCAACAATGGTGATTCCTATTCTTAAAGTGTAATTTTTACGAAAGGTACTCCAGCGAATTTGTTTGGATATCCTTCTGAATATTCGGAGCAAACACAAAATATATATCAGGATGGTTGGCAAAACCAACAATAAAGGCCGATTTAAAAAGGGATTTAATCCAAGGGATTGGCTTTCTAAATAACTAGTTTTGTTCCAAAAATTCCAAAAAACAATCAAAACAAATAAAAATACCAATGGCACAATTCGGTAAGAAAAACGTCGAAATGATCGGATTTTACCTTCCATAATCGTAAGAAAGTATTCATCAAGTAGAACACCGAGGCAGGAAACAATCGGCAAATCAGTTAAAAATAATGGGTAAAGCCATTTGATTTTACCGGATGAAATTAAATAAAAGTTAAATAATATGTAACTGGTTCCAAGGAAAATAATTCCTAAAAGAATTTGTTTTCTATTTTTATGATAACTAAAGAATTCTCCGATTGCGTATAAAAACCCAAGTAATGCGGCAAATAGCAGGAAAAAATTTAAGTATTCGTTGTAAAATGGTAAAGGGGAATTCATAGAGTCACCGAATTAAAAACCAAAAGTATGGTTTGATAGTTACAATTAGACGAGAAGTAGAAACGATCAATCATAACTGTATATTGATTCCCAAAGAAATAGAAATATTTTTCCAGATTAATTAACACAAGTTGGTAAAACTTCGAACACATTTTGTCCGATTCGATCGAAACCTATTTTTTTAAAGGTAAGAATGGATCTAATCAGACGACTAAATTTATGATTTAAGATATCCTTAATTCATAAGAGGTGCCCAATGTCTTTTGTTACTTTAACTTCCACAAAACAAACTAATCCTATCAAAGCGGAACATTCCCAAAACTATATTCAAATGAAAAATGAAAAACCAGTTACAACGGAAAACAAAAGTTTACTACTGGAACAAAAGATTTTTTTCCATAGTCAATTATCCATAGCGGTGTCTGCGGCAGATATGAATTTCTATTGGAAAAGATGCGACGTATTATCTAATTTTATATCTCAGTTTTACTTCCACTCTTATGAAGCAAAGAAGTTAGATAAAAATGCGATCTCCACAATTATCAATGAACTTGTGGAAAACGCAGCAAAATATTCTGACAAAGAAAATAGTACTGTTTACATTGAAATCAAAGACCTTGGAACCGATTTACGTTTAGAGGTTAAAAATCATGTGACCCCTTGGATGAAAGCGATCTTTGAAAATAAAATACAAACTATTAAAGACGGAGATATTAACCAGTTATATTTTGATGCTTTAGAATCACGAAACAATGGAAGTGGATCTGAAGGAATGGGTTTACTTATATTATTGAAAGATTACCAATTGAAACTTGCTTATGAATTTAATGAAACAGAAGAACATGGTTTTGATCTGACCATTCGAGTTCACATCCCAGTTGAAAGTAACCAAAAGGATTTGGCATTATAAATCCTTTTGGTTATTCAATAAAGCAAAGAGTTTGGTTTTTGCTAAAAGGTTTTTAAGATATCGAAAAATCCAGGAAAACTGGTGTCTACCCAACTGGTATCGTCGAACTTTAGTTCGACGCCAGTTAGCTTTGAAAGTATGGCAAAACTCATTGCAATCCTGTGGTCCATAAAAGTTTCAATTGCAGCGGGATTGATTTCCTTTACTTCCCCAAATTCGTATCCATCTTTGGATTCATTTACTGTGACTCCAAGTCGCTCTAGATTGGAAACCATCGACAAGATTCGATCAGATTCTTTGGCACGAAGTTCTTCCGCATGAGAGATTCGAAATCCCCCTTCTGAAAATAAACCCGCGATGGTAAGGAT
The DNA here is from genome assembly GCF_004770045.1 of Leptospira montravelensis. Lineage (NCBI taxonomy): Bacteria > Pseudomonadati > Spirochaetota > Leptospiria > Leptospirales > Leptospiraceae > Leptospira > Leptospira montravelensis. The sequence continues at coordinate 225,328 of NZ_RQFO01000009.1, read as the reverse complement.
AGGAATTTCATCGATGATGGATGGAATTAAATCTTCTGTAATCACAGACCTCTTTAGTTTTGAAGGATAAACGAGTAAATCCCCTATCTCTTCACCGCATTCTTGTCGTTTTGCGGTCACTTCAATTTTGCCACCCATATTTTTTAAAACCGTGATCACTCCGACACGAGAAGGATTGAGACCAATGTTACGAATGAGGAGAGGTTCACTCCCACCCGCACAAAGTCCAAAAACTATATAAAAGGCAGCACTGGAAATATCACCAGGGATCACAAACTTTGTCCCTTCAAAATGATAGGGTGGTTCTACCGTAAAGTGAATCGGAGAATGGTGTTTGATATTTCCGCCGAGAAATCGAATCATATTTTCTGTATGGTCGCGGGAAACTTCTGGTTCTTTATAATCAATCGAAATCTCTGAAGCAAGAGCCGCCAGAACCAATGCACTTTTGATTTGTGCCGAAGCAATGGGGCTTGTGTAAGAATAAGTTTTTAGTTGTTTGCCAGTCACACGAAGAGGAGCCCGATCATTTCCTTCCACGGAGACAATGTCCGCTCCCATTTCGCGCAGTGGATTCATGATCCTTGCCATAGGCCGTTTGCAGAGTGAAGCATCTCCCGTGAGTGTGGCAGAAATCCCAGGAAGTCCAGCAAGGAGTCCCGCTGATAATCGAATCCCAGTACCTGCATTGCCAAAATCTAGAACCTCTACCGGGGATTTTAAGTTTTGTTTCCCTGGGCTTTGTACGGAATAACTTCCTTTCCCAATTGACTCCACCGAAAGCCCTAAATTGGCAAAACAATTTAAGGTATGAAGGGGATCTTCTCCTTCTAAAAAACCATGAATTTCCGATTTTCCTTGGGAGAGTGCACTAAAGAGTACGGACCTATGGGAGATGGACTTATCTCCAGGGACATAAATTTCTTTTTTCGCACTTAATTTGATTTGGGGCTTCAACATGTTGTATTTTTCTAAAAAGTATTTTGCAATTTGGCGCTTCTTTAGTAGGTTTTGACGGAAACCCAAGTTTCGCAAAACGAACAAACAAATGCCTCTAGATACCAGTAAAAATAACCAAAAGATCCCAGTCAATCCAGGTGAAGTCCTTTTCATCGGAGGCAAAGCCTCAACTTCCATGAACATCTTACATGAAGGTTCGGTTCGAGTAGAAACCACACTCGGGGACACAAGTATAGTTCTTTATAGTTTAGAAGGGGCAAACCTAACACCAGGTATCTTTGCTCTTTTAGAAGGAACACCCTACCCTTATACCATTCGTGCCAAAACTTCTTGTGTTGTTTCCACTTATGTGATGAACCAGGCCAATGCGAAAAAAACTCTCATTTCCAAAGTATCTGTGGGAGTGATGGCAGTTCGTACTTTACTCAAAGAAATTGGTGAACTTTATAAACGAGTCCTTTCTATCAAAGGCCTTTCAGCCAAGTTCGAACAGACAATGGACAACTTGGGTGCTGTATATTATATCTTAAATCCATCTATATTTTCTGACGTAAGCCCCGGTGCACTCATTACTCGTGATGAAAACATCATTGACCCTGTGATGAAACTCATCCGAAACAACTTAGCTGGATTCCAAGAACATGGGGGAATTTTACCGGATAAACCCACTGTCCACTTTTTGGAAGAAGATCATGGCGAATTTTTTGAACGTGATTATAGCGAATCTATCGAATGGAACGATGCAGAGTTTCATTTCATTCGAAAAATTCTCTCGGTAAATCCTAAAATTTCACAAGCTTTATTCGAAGCTGACCCAAGTCTTTTACAAAGTGCTGCAGAAAGTTACGTAAAAACCTACCGCGAATTATTCGAAATTTTAAACAAAGAAACAAGCGAACTCTCAGAGATGATGAACACAATGTTTGTAGGAGACAACGCTCTTGTTGAAAAATTCAATTTAACTTTGGATCTTTTTAATACAGGGTATTCAACCATACCATCGACTACATTATTACCAATCACAGAATGGGCTCTAAAAAAATCCAAATCCTTGTTAGATGAATACAAACAGATATTTGGATCCTCGTATGCGTCCCTTGGAAATAACCTAGACAAACTAGAAACCAAACAATCAGAACTAACAAACAAATATGGTCACGAACTTTCAGCACAAAAAAGTAAGGCTGAGGCTGCTTCCCAAGGAAGTGAAACCATCCATGCAGGAATTGATACACAAGCTCTCAAAGTTGAACTTCTTAACTCAGCAAGCCAAATATTAAACTATTCGCAGGCAGACCCAGAAGCGGTAAAAGAATTTTCGACTCTGATGGTAAAACTCAAATCCTTCAAAAACCCATTGGATCCCGAACCAGACAATCGTAAAATCAGAAGGACCATTTCAAAAACGTATTGGGACGTTTATAAAAAATCTTTCTCAAAATGGTTACAAGCAGGGAAACAAGCACCAAAGGCCGTTGAACTTATGTTACGGTATGGTTATTTTGACGAAAGCCTTCTCGATGAAGGTCATATCGTAGAACTTGTTGGAAGGTTGTACCAAGGGGGAGGAAATCCAAGTGCTCCCATCCATTATGGAACTGATTGGTTAGAAAAAATCTATTCCAGAGAAGTGCCTACTTCTGTGGATGAACTTGGACAAACATTTTTCGAAAAACTCAAAATGGATCTCAAAGATTCTGGAATCAAATCAGAAAAAGACATACCTCCTGATTATGATACAGGCGAAGCAAGACTTGGGTCAGAGATCTCTTCTATGTATGAACCAAACGTGCGTTTGACGTCTGGTAATATTGCTAGCCACTTCCCTATCCTTACTAAATACCATATTACAATTCCATTAGAGAAATGTTTTGTATCCAAAGAAGATGTGGAAAAAGCTCTCCAATATATTTTGGGGGTGGATTACACTGCCTTCAACCGGGAAGTGATTTATCGAAACGAAGAAATAGGAATCAAAAACGAATTTGTCCAAAGGTCGATCATACCTGATTTTATCTTAGTTCCTTCCATTGGACCAAAGATTATGATGTGGCAGGATCTTTCCGTTTTCCGAGGAGCTGGTTCCAAAGAATCACGAGGTCGAATTTGTATTCCTCATTTTGTTACGGGAGATTTAAAAACATTTATGTTGGAAGCTATTGCCGCTTTCCGTTGGGAACTTTGTAAAAATATACTTGGTCCTGATTGGAATAACGTAGGGATCCCTTCCATAACGGCAGATTACACAGATTATGTGCAGTTTTATAAAAAGAGTAAAGACCTCTCTCCAGAACTCAAAGAAAAAATTTCTTCTGAATTCAAACGGTTCCGAACCGACAGGGATAAATTTGCTTATGACTATTCCATGTGGATTCGCTATGAAGCCGAAGGTGTGCAGAGGGTCAACCGAGTGGTGCGTTCCATCTTCTATCGCCATATCCCGTTCCACAAAAATATTAGAGAGAAAGTGAGTTCCCAACCTGCATATGCGGAACTTCACAACAGGTTCAAAAACATTCGAACTCGCCAACACAAAGAATTCGAAAACAAATACAAAAAATATATGGATGCCAGCGGGAACCTTCCCAAAGAACTCTATGAGAATTTAACTTTTTACGAAGTTTAATCCTTGCCAATTTCCATAGATGCAACATAATTGCATCTATGGAATCCATTCAAAAAGTCGAAGTAACCATCATTGGGGGAAGTTTTTCTGGACTCTCCGCCGCACTTTCCCTTGCCCGTTCCCTTCGCAAAATCATTGTTATTGATGCAGAAAGGCCGTGTAACAAAACGACACCCGCCTCTCATAACTTTATCACTCACGATGGTGAATCTCCTGGTCTAATTCGTTCAAAAGCTTTAGAAGATTTAAAAGATTATCCAAATTTTAAACTGGAGTTAGGTGAAGTAGTTTCTGTCCAAAAACAAGGTTCGGGATTTTTGGTAAAAGGAAATGGATTTCAAGAAATCCAAACTGATAAAATTATTTTTGCAACTGGACTAAAGGATATTTTACCAGAGATTCCTGGATTTGCCGAGTCATGGGGAAAATCGGTAATCCATTGCCCGTATTGTCATGGTTATGAATTTGTGGGAAACAAAACAGGACTATGGATGAATGAAACAGGTATATATGAACATTCTAAATTTCTAAAACATTGGTCAAAAGAACTGACAGTTTATACGAATGGCCCAATCCAATTTCCAAAAGAAGAACAAGGCCAATTAGAAAAAGAAGGGATTTCGATTGTTACGGAAATTGTAAAGGCACTGGTTCATGTCGAAGGCCAAATTTCTGCCATCCAACTGCAAACTGGACAGGCAATTCCGATCGAAGCACTGTATACAAGATTACCTATGGTACAACATTCTAAGTTACCAGAAGAACTCGGTTGCAAACTACTTCCCAGTGGCCATTTAGAAGTTTCCAATTTTTATGAAACCAATGTCCCTGGTGTGTATGCTGTGGGCGATATGGCTTCCATGTTTCGTTCAGTGGCACATGCGGTCCACTCTGGAAACATTGCAGGCGCCATGCTCAACCGTGCGATGATTTTGTCTTAACTACACTTCTTCTACGAAATAAGGTCTTGTGTATTCTCTGACAATCTCGACTACAAAGCGACCCCAGGATTTGGGGTCTTCTTGGGAAATATTGACCTGTTTGATTTTTGGGAAATAAGCAGTAGGTTTAAAAACCGAATGAGTAAGTTCCAAAGCCCTGAGGTAGTTGTCCAATCGTTTTACTTTTACAAAATTGATGATTTCGTTTTGGATTTTTTCTTTGGGAAGATATCCCACAATGATCATTCGGGGAAATAGGTTTTTTTTCAAAAGACCAATAAAGTCCTCAAAACTATCGACTCGGTCGATAAAACCTTCGTAAGCACCACCACCTAAGTTCATAATTTGTGTCACAATGTCCATCGAGAAGGAAACCCCTTCCATTGTAGACATATCAGAGATAATCACAAGTCCCTCGTCTGGTTGAAAGACTTTGAACATGTCCACACCTTTAAAATGGCGGCGGAGGAGTTTTGCGGCGGAAACATCAATTTCCTGGGCCTTAGCAAGTAGCACCTTCCCTTGGGGGTCAAGGATGGGATCTCGCGTGATGAGGTACCGTTTTTTCACGGCATTTTGGTTCATGACTCGAAAGGCCTTTACTTTTTCCTCGATTTCATCTAAGGTTGAGTAACCAATCTTAAGTACATTTTCCCGTTTGCGTTTCCCGATGTCTGTTTCTTCCATGAAAGCTTGGTGCCTAAATCTTTGTATTGCTTATCCTATGGTAATTCTAGCAATGTATAGCATATTTTTGTCTAAGGAATAGAATGCGGTTCAATTTTTCCCTATTTCCCCTACTCTTATTCGTAATTGGATGTACCACAGTAGATTTTATCCCAGAACCAGACTACAGGCCAAATGATTCCCGTTATAAGGTGAAGTCCTGGGAAGAAGTGGAAATCTTGCGGGAACGACCCAAACGACTCTTTAAAATCGTAGGAGAAGTGGTGGTTCGAAATACAGAAGATCTCACTTGGGAAGATTATGAGCCAAGGGTCAAAAAGGATCTGTTTCGTCGTAAGGTCGACGGAGTATGGATGACAGAAAAAAATCAAAATACAGTCGATTCGGTAACTGTAGAAACAATGGACCAAAAAGGCCGTTCTACAAACTCTTACTTACAAAAATCTAACCTTCCTTTTTGGAAGGGTTACGCCTATAGGTATAAATAAAATATATGCCAAGAATTTTTGATTCTGAAATTTATATTTCTCCAGCCGATGAGTGGATCTTCCGTGGAAACAAAATCGACAAAGAGGAAATTTTACAATACTTTCGCAACAATCTTCATGGTAACGAAAAGGGAGTGTATATTGAAAATCGATTTGGAGAACTCTCGGAACATGGATACGTTCGAATCGATGGATTTCCATGTCATGTTTTGCAAGTAGAATTAACCGATTCCGGTATGGTTTTCCAAACGGATGATGGAAGGAGTTATCCTTTTGGTGAATTTGAAATTTATGAAACCAGTGATGGTGGTCTTTTAGGACTTAGGTCTTTAGAAGAAAAAATCAAATACCGATTTACTTGGAATGCCGCCAGAGAACTTGCCGATCACTTAGAAGAGGAAGATGGAATTACCTATTTAGAATGGAAAGAAGTCAAAATGGAAATTCCAAAATATACGGGAGAAGTTTTGGTTCCTCTCCCGACAGACTATACTTAGTTAGACGGAGCTTCCTCGTCGGATTTTAATTCTCTCCACAGGTCGTTTGCTTCTGAAAAATCTTTTTTTAAGCACAATGCTTTATGAAGGTATTGTAAGGATCTTTCCGGTCTATTCCATAACTTGTACAATGTAGCGAGGTTAAAATAAGAAATATGAGGGGCATCATTACGTTCACAACGAACGGATTTTTTTAACCAATAAACTGCTTCTTTATCGTTCCCCATACGTAACAAAAGAACGCCAATTTCATTACATGGATTGCCGTATTCGTGGTTTAAACTAACAGCTTTGTAATAAGAAGCCAGAGCATCACTCCATTGGCCAAGTGCGTTTTGGACCAAACCTAAATAAAAATAGGCTTCTTCGGATTCTTCCAATTCCAAACTGGAACGAAGGTGGAATTCAGCTCGGTCAAGGTCACCGACTTTGAAATGGTCTTTTGCTAAATCTAAGGAAAGTTGGAAAGAACTAGAAGACAATGAGATCCTCGCGCATTTTCTTTCATTTTCGGATGAGTTAAAAATCTCCTTGAAAACAAATTTTATTTTTTCAAAGACAGAACCAATTCTTCTGAAATCTGAGATGCAGTGAGACGGTAATGGTCCAAAATCTGATTTCTTTCCCCGTGGTGGATAGGTTCTGGTGGCAAAGCAAAGGTTTTTAAGAATTTACCAAGTAAGTCTGATGGAATTTCATTCAATAGAAAACCAGATGCACCTGCATGAATATAACTTTCATCCAAAATCACAAACCTTTTGTTTTTTTGAATTTGTCCGTGAACCAGATCCTTGTCATAAGGACGTAACCAAAAAAGATCCACAACGGAAACCGAGATTCCTTTTTGTTTTAAAATTTCTGCTACTGACTTCGCAATGGGTAACATAAACCCAATGGATAAAATTAGCAATTCTTCTCCCTCTAGAACTAACCGGGCTTTTGCCTTAGTAATCGAAAACGGAGTTTCAAACTTTAACTCACGTAAGTCGCCATTATCTTTAGGGAACCGAATGGCAATGGGATGTTCTGTATAATCCTTCATAAAATGAAGGCTATCGATAATATCTTGCGCCGAACTGGGTACAATGATATCCATATTGGGAAGTCCCGCCAAATACCCAAGATCAGATAGACCTTGGTGGGTTTCGCCGTCTGGACCCACAATCCCTGCCCGATCGATCACAAACCGAACGGGTAAATTCATAAGGGAAACATCTTCCACAAGTTGGTCCATTGCTCGTGTGAGGAAGGTGGAATAAATACACATAAAGGGAATGGCACCACCGCTCGTCATAGCACCTGCAAAAGCAACGGAATGTTGTTCTGCAATTCCTACGTCAAAGGTATGTTCAGGATAAACCTCTTGGTATTCGCGAAGTCCTGATCCTTCTATCATTGCTGGGGTAATGACTGCGATTCGTTTGTCTTTCTCTGTTAAATCGGTAAGTGTTTTTCCAACGATTTTAGAAAGCCCAATTTTATTTGAGTCAGAAGTTGCCATCTTCCCCGACTCTTTGTTAAACGGTGTGACACCGTGGTATTTGATAGGATCAGCTTCGGCTGGTTTATAACCTTTTCCTTTTTGTGTTAGTACATGCAAAAGGATGGGGCCTTGGATTTTGGAAAGGTTTTGTAACATTTGAACCACACGGTTCACGTCATGTCCATCAATGGGTCCAAAATAGGTAAAACCCAAATCTTCAAAAAGGCCACCGGGACGCATCATAAAATGTTTAAAGGATGTTTCCATATTATGGGCAAGCGCCTGTAAGGCGGGACCGATAAGCGGAATCCATTTTAAAAAACTATAAAATGCCGTTTTACCTCTGTTATATACCTGAGAGGAAATGATCCGATTGAGATAATTGGAAATCGAACCTACGTTTTTGGAAATCGACATATAGTTGTCATTCAAAATGACTAACATATTTGGTTTGATATGACCACCGTGGTTCATGGCTTCAAGTGCCATACCTGTAGCGATGGATGCGTCCCCAATCACGGCAGCTACTTTATAATCTTTTCCTAGTAAATCACGGGCACAAGCCTCACCAAGGGCTTGGGAAATGGAAGTTCCTGCATGTCCCGTATTGTACAAATCGTATGCTGATTCTTCTCGTTTGGGAAATCCAGAAAGGCCTTGCCACTTACGAACTGTGGGCAGCTCTTTTTTTCGACCTGTGAGAATTTTATGAGGATAAGTTTGGTGGCCTACGTCCCAGATGATTTTGTCAGTGGGGGTTTGGAAAACATAATGTAAGGCAACGGTGAGCTCCACAACGCCTAGGTTACTGGCGAAGTGCCCTCCCACATCAGAGAGGGTGTCGATGATGTATTCCCGAAGGTCATGGCAAACCTTCGGGAGATCCTCTTCGTTTATCTTTCTAAGATCTTCCGGAAATTGGATTTTGTCGAGATAGGGATATGATGGCATGTAAACTTCATGTTGCCGCCTTTTGGAGAGGCCGCTTCATTTTCTCCATATCTTCTGGGTTTGTGATTCCAAGCAATTCGTAAATCCGAACAGGTTGGGTTTTTCCTTTTACTCGCACTAAATCCAGCTCCCGAGCGACCACTCTGTCTTTCACTTTTTCGTAAGTGTATTCAGAAATGATCACATTTGTGGTGTACATTTTATTGGATCCTTCTAATCGGGATCCAAGGTTGATGGTATCACCCATACAAGTATATTCCATCCTGTGGGATGATCCCATGTTTCCCACAACGGCTGGACCGGAGTTGAGACCACAACCAATATCGATCACGGGAACATTTCGTTCTGCCCATTTTTGTTGTAGGACTTTTAGATAATCTAACTGAGCAAGAGCAGCCACACAAGCATAGTAAGCATGGTCTTCCAAAGGAACTGGTGCTCCCCAAAAAGCCATGATCGCATCACCCATATACTTATCAATGGTTCCTTTGTATTCAATGATGATGTCTGTCATGGCTGACAAATATTCGTTCAGTAATTTCACCAAATCTTCTGGTCCCAACTGTTCTGAGATGGTTGTAAACCCACGAACGTCGGAGAAAAAAATTGTAATTTCTCGTTTGGATCCACCAAGTGCCAAATTGTCTGGGTGTTTGAGGAGTTCATCCACAACATCTTTAGAGACGAATTTGGAGAAAGTTTGACGAATGTATTTTACGTTTTCTTCTTCTGTTAAGATCCTAAATCCAATGATGGCAACAAATACTACAATCTGTTCGATGGTTACTGATGGAAGGACAGTAATGAGGTTGAAGGTTTGGAAAATATAAAGGGCAGCGACTACATAAAGTAATAGCTGAGTTAACATAATCGCAAAACCAATATGTGTTTTTACCCTTGGTTGTAAAAATCCAATCATCACACCAAGACCAACGTAAATTAGGAAAATTCCCCAGTTAGGTACTGTTGATAAAAAGTCTTGGTTTAGGATGGTATTGATTGCATGAGCGTGGTGTTCAATTCCAGACATATCACCAAACGGAGATAAGTGGGAGTCTTTCGAAGCCCCACGACCTGTTGCGTAATACATCGCCACAAGAAAGATTTTATTATTAATTTGGTTGGCTTCGAGAAGTTCCGCATCCCAATCGTTTGTGACTTCGAAAATTTCATTTTGTTTGAAGGAATAACGTCCACCTACGAAGTTGATTTCCATTTGTCCTTCCCAATCAATCGGAATCACAACTTCTCTTTTTTCGTTCGGAACTTGCATCACATCCCTTTCTTCAAACTTACGTTCTTTGATATTGAACTCACGAATGATTTTTTTAGGGATGTTGGACAATTTTACATAATGTCCCATTTTGACTTCCACATCTCTTTGTACATCAATCCCATAGTATTTACATACAATGAGTAAGTCGATAGAAGGGAAATATTCTGTTTCTCTGTCTCTACCAGAATTATAAACTTTCACAACGAGTGGCATCTTTCGATTCAAACCAGATTCGTCTTTTTTTACGTTCGCAAATCCAAGTCCAGCTGACAATTCGCTAATGGGTTCAATGGGAGGTTGTGGAAATTTAACCCAAGAAATCCCTGCATCGTTTTCATCGATTACATTTTTTAACTGAAACTTTCTAAGGATATCAATTCGTTTTTCCAAATTGAGAACTGCTTCTTTTGATTCCGCACTGACTTCCATAGGGTAGTCAAAGAGCACATTCCGGTTCTTTTGAAGAGCCGCTGCCATCTCTTCTGTTTGTCCAGGTTTGTAATCTACGAAGAAAATATCGAACATGAGAATGTTATTCGATTCTTTGAAGGTTTCTATGATGTCAGCGTAATAACTCCAAGGTAAAGGCCAAGTTCCCTGTAATTTTTCTAGTGATTCGGTTGTGATACCAATGATATTGATATCCTTACGAGCCTTAGCTGGTGGTTGGAATTGAATGTATTCGATACGACCTGTGTCACCTTCACTTTCAGTTTTAGTGTTGGAGCCACGTAAAAACTGGAACCTTGTGGAAACAGAGTTTTCTTCCAAATCTTTGAGTGGTTGAAAAGTGTTTACCAAAGTATACATAAAAATGGCGATCACATAGGATAACCAAATAGCGCCTGACTTCTGTTTGTCTTTGGAAACCTTTTCAATGGTTTTATATACAAAATAAGAAGAAGTAAGAAGGGTGAGTAAACCGCCAATGAGGAAGGAAAATTCGTATTCCCACCCTGTCATGACGACAGAAATGATCACACCAAGTGATCCTAGTGCGGCAACGGTAACACTGAGATAGTCCAAAATCGAAAGCGATTTTGATTCTTTGTCGGACATAGAGCCTCTTTATTCGTTTGGGAATTTCCGACCATTTTCCCGGAATTTTTAAAGAGACTCAAATGTTTTTGGAGGATATTGGAAAAAAATTTAGGAAATGGATGCCCTAATCTTAGAAATGTATTCCGCCAAAGCCGAAACCGCTTTTGTACGGTCTGACCCGTTTTCTTCAATGATCCTTTGGATCGCAGAACCAATAATAATCCCGTCCGCATACAGTGAAATTTGGTTGGATTGTTCTGGAGTGGAAATTCCAAATCCAGCACAAATTGGCAATTGGATGGTATCTTTCAAAAACTTAATTCTTTCTTTTAAATCGACCGAAAACTCCCTTCTTTCTCCCGTCACTCCAAAAGAAGTGACGTAGTAAATGAAACCAGAAGATGTTTTGGAAAGTGCTTGGATCCTCTTTTTTTCAGATGCAGGAGTCACTAAGTGAATGAGATCCATCTCCCGAACTTTTAACTCACGAAATAAAATTTCGCTCTCTTCTGTATCAAAAGGTAAATCAGGAATCACAAGTCCGACAATTCCTGATTCCTTGGCATGGTCCAAAAACTTCGAAATCCCACAATGGTAAATGGGGTTGAAGTAAGTGAGATACACAAGAGGAGTCTCAGGTTTGTGGTCATGAATGGCTTTTGTGACTCGGAAGATTTCCTCAAAAGAAAAGGTATTTTTTAAAGAACGAGCCACTGCTCTTTGGATAACGGGTCCATCCGCAACCGGATCAGAAAAAGGAATCCCGAGTTCCAAAATATCAGCACCATTGTCTAAAATGGTTTTTCCAAATTCGATAGAGTCGTTATAATTCGGATCTCCTAAGGTAAAATAAGGAATAAAGGCTGATTTAAAACGATTACTCTCAAATAAAGTTTTTATTTTACTCATTTACTTTCTTTCACCTAATAGCCGCAAAACTTCCGTTACATCTTTATCACCACGACCCGAAAGACAAATGATGAGATCCTTTTTCTTTCCTAGATCCTTTGCCACATCCCGCGCCACATGAAATGCATGAGCCGTCTCGAGCGCAGGAATGATTCCTTCCACGCGGGTGACTTCTAAAAAGGAATCTAATGCTTGTTCGTCTGTTACCATTCGGTAATCCACTCTTCCTATTTGGGACAAGTGTGCGTGTTCTGGTCCAACTCCCGGATAATCAAGTCCTGCTGAAACAGAATGTGCTGGTACAATTTGACCAAACTCATCTTGGATGATTAAGGTTTTTGTACCATGTAAAAATCCAGTTTTCCCATAGGTGAGAGTTGCTGAATGTTCGCCTGGTTTTGGACCAAGTCCACCAGCTTCCGCACCATAAATGGCAACCTGTTTGTCTTTTAGAAAGGCATGGAACATTCCTATGGAATTTGATCCTCCACCCACACAAGCAACGATGGCATTAGGAAGTTTTTTATTTCGTTTTTTAAACTCTGCTCTTGCCTCAGTTCCAATAAAAGATTGGAAGTCACGAACAATGGTTGGGAAAGGATGTGGTCCAATTGCGGATCCTACAATGTAATGAGTTGTGGATACATTAAGGGCCCAGTCCCTCATAGCTTCACTGGTAGCTTCTTTAAGAGTTGCTTCACCCGCAGTGACAGGGAGAATTTTAGCACCTAACATCTCAATCTTTTTAGCATTGAGATTTTGTCTTTCCACATCGACTGCACCCATGTAAACGATGGTTTCCATTCCAAACATTGCACCCACAGTAGCAGTCGCAAGGCCATGTTGTCCTGCTCCCGTTTCAGCAATGATTCTTTTTTTCCCCATAAAACGAGCGATAAGCGCCTGTCCTATGGCATTATTAATTTTATGTGCACCAGTATGATTTAAATCTTCGCGTTTGAGCCAGATACGAGCACCTCCCCAAAGTTTGGTGAGACGTTCTGCATAAGTCAGAGGACTAGGTCTTCCGACGTAGTTCTTTAAATAGTATTCGAGTTCTTTTTTGAACTTTTTACTTTTCTTTAACTTTTGATAGGTGGATTCAAGTTCGTCTAATGCTTCCGTTAGAATCTCCGGAGAGTAACGGCCGCCGAATTCACCAAAATATCCAGGTAGGTTTTTGCCCATATATCCCAAGATAAGGGAATGGGGGAATATGAAAACTGCTTCTTTTGTGGGGGGTGGGGGTTTTTGGGTACAATCTCCCCGCCCTGATTTAAGGGTGGGGAACTAGACCCGCCACCCAATGGCTTCCTTTTATCACATCACCCAAATTCCGACTATCCCTTCCTCTGATTCTAAAGAAAAAATCAAAAGAAGTTCATGTTCCCGCACGTTCTACTTCTACTTGGAGGGCAGTTTGTAATGTTTTGATTTGGTTTTGCAACCTAGCTACCAAGTCTTCATTGGTTGTGAAACTGATGGTTTCTTCGGCCATTGATTTTCGGTCAAGGATCGTGATTTCTCCCTTTTCCAAAAATCCTTTACCTAATGTCAATCGGATGGGAAAACCTATGAGTTCCGAATCTTTGAACTTAAAACCAGGGCCCAGGTCGCGGTCATCCCAAAGCACTTCAATTCCTGCCGCCACAAGTGCTTTGTAGATGGAATCAATTTTTGCAATGTCGTCAGGATTTTTAGCAATACTCACCAAACAGACAGTAAATGGTGCAATGGAGACTGGCCAAAAAATCCCTTTATCGTCATTACATTGTTCGATGACAGTTGCCATACACCGGTTCACACCAATCCCATAACAACCCATTGTCGTAGTGGTGGCTTTCCCCTTATCATTGAGAACTGTAATATCGAAGGCCTTGGAATACTTTTGGCCTAATTTAAAAATATGACCCACTTCAATTCCTTTTTCTGCGGTTAGTCCTGTTCCGCAATTTGGGCAAGGGTCACCTACTTTGGCTTGGGACACATCGATTTTAGTTACTTCCTCTTCTTTAAAAAAGTTAACTAACTTAACTCCTGCTATATGGTAATCCACTTCGTTTGCACCGGATATATATCCAAAATTCCAATCGATCAGTGAATCAACGAAAACTTTGAGTGTCTCTGATTTTGGAAACCCAGGACCAATAAACCCAGGAACTAGACCAAGTTTCTCCATTTCCACAGGACCCATAGGTCTCAGTTCATTACAAGCCAAATGGTTTTTTAATTTGTTTTCGTTGAGTTCGCGGTCTCCTTCTAAAAAGACTAAGACGTAGGTTCCATCTGCCCATAGAGCCACTGCTTTTAATAAATTTTCTTCTTTGGTTTTCAGAAACTCAGCCACTTCGGCAATTGATTTTTTAGAAGGTGTATGGATCTTATCACTTCCAACAAACGCTTGTTTCACTGCCTTTTCATTATGTAGCACAGGAGTTTTTTCAATATTTCCAGAATATTGGCAAGAAGGACAAATCGTAAGTGTTTCTTCTCCAATCGGAGAGACCACCATAAATTCTTCAGAAGCAGAACCACCCATATTTCCTGAATCCGCTTGCACAGGGATTGTAGAAAGTCCCATCCCCGCAAAAATCCTACGGTAAGTTTTACGCATCGTTTGGTAAGTTTTATCTAATGACTCATCATCCAAGTGGAAGGAATAAGCATCCTTCATGGTAAATTCACGAGAACGAATCACTCCAAACCTAGGACGAATTTCATCTCGAAACTTAGTATGGATTTGATAGACATTGATAGGAAGATCTTTGTAAGAACGAACCATTGGTTTCACGAGCACACAAAAAGATTCTTCATGAGTGGGACCAAGACAACTTTCATTGTCATGTCGATCTTTCAAACGAAACATCTCTTTCCCCATTTTATCCCAACGACCAGACTCTTTCCAAATTTCACTAGGTGTTAAAATGGGAAGTTGGAATTCCAAGGCACCAGCTCTGTCCATTTCCGAACGAACAATGCCTTCAATTTTTTTCAAAATTCTGAGCCCAAGTGGCAAATAGGAATACAAACCTGCGGCAGACTTACGAATGAGGCCCGCCCTTGTCATCAGTTTATGAGAGGCAACCACCGCATCTTGCGGATCTTCTTTTGCCGTAGGTATCAAATAGGAACTAGCTTTCATCGATCTTTTCTCTTTTATTTATCTACAATTCAAATTATCAAAAATTAAAAAATACGCATCACATCATTAAACGAAACATAAAGCCCAAGCCCAATGAGAAAGAAAAATCCCAATCGAAATATTGCTTCGATGGCTTTTCTTGGGAGTGGTCTACCAGTAATGGCTTCATACGCATAGAGTACAATATGTCCGCCGTCCGCCATAGGAATGGGTAATAAATTCATAACCATAAGGGCGAGTGAAATTTTCGCAACAAAGTCAAGGTAAGTCACCCAACCATATTCTAGACTAATTCCTGCAATTTGTACAATCCCAATGGGTCCAGAAAGATTTTCTTTTGGCGAAAGTAATCCTGAAAACAACATTCCTATTCCTTTTAAGGTAGTGGATACGTTTTCATAAACTTTATCGGATGCACCAACTAATGATGAGTATACGGTTGATTCTTTCTGTAACTTTTCTGCTTCAAACTTCATAGAAGCACGAAAACCAAGAAGACCTATGGGTTTCAAATTGGCATCGGCAGAATATTTCATATTCCCAATCCAAATATCTTTTCTGCCAGAGGATTGTTTTAAGTATTCGCTGAGTGCCTCTGCTTTTTCAAAGGTTTTGCCTTCAATTTTTATATTCGAAAGTCGATTCTCAATTTCTGCATCGTAACTATCCAAACGGAAATAGGGAATCCCGAGTTCAGGAAACTTTGGATGTCTAATGTCCCAAAACTCAAATACATTGGCACCTAACACGGGGATTTGGATTGTTACAGTTTCTGTAGCCCAAGGAGTGAGGAGTGGATAGGTTTTTCTTTCCACAACTACAGGAATGGTTTTCCCTTGGTGTTTTCCTAGTTCTGTTTGTAACTCAGGGACAGTATGAACATCGACACCTGCCACTTGCAAAATCATATCCCCATCTTTTAGAAAAGATAGAGCACGCCTACGAAGGGATTTTTCGCGTTCTTGGATCTCTCTCAGTTTTAAAAGTTCTTCTGGAATTTCGTCTTTTCGTTCTTCAATTTTTTCCTGAAAGTAAACAGATGATTTATCTTCACGATCGATTACGTTTGCCATAAAATGGCTGAGTTGTTCCCCATAGGTAAAAGTGGCCACCACTCGTCTTTCTCCAAATGGCATCACTCCAATAGTAGGATGTCCACCGGCAGAATATAAATTAGGTACAATTTGTACGGTCTTTACTTCTTCTTCGCGTTTATAAGTAACTTCAATTGGATCACCCGTAGTCAAACTTACATTGGTAAAAATATCTTCAAAACTTTCTGTTTTTTTCCCATTGATGGAAACTATTTGATCCCCAGTGCGAAGACCAGCGGTGTAAGCAGGGCTCGAAACCTTGTTTGCATCTTCGATAAAAATTCGATTGGAAGAAGGACTATCTCCTGATAATTCCAATATAAATAACAAAACAAAACCTAACACTAGATTAGCGAAAGGACCACCTAGAACAGGAATCATCCTGCGAAGTGGTGGAGTCGAAAGTAAATCCCCTTGTCGTGGTTTTTTATTTTTAGAATAATCATCCCCACGAAAAAGTACATACCCTCCAATCGGAATGGCCGTGATTTGGTAGATGGTTTTCCCAATTCTTTTTTTCCAAATCCCTTTTCCATAACCTAACGAAAATATCCGAGCTTCCACTCCGACTAACTTTCCACATAAGAGGTGCCCCAACTCATGGATAAAAATAGAAACCGCTAACATGAATACGGCCCCGAATATCATTATGATCATATAGTCACTCCCCCTCTCATAAATTCATTTTGTATATAATTGCGAGATTCTCTATCTTTTTCTAAATACCCTTCCAAATCATCAGGAAAGGAATTGGGAATTTTATTTAAGGCCGATTCGATTAACTTTGGAATGGCGGTAAAAGAAATTTTTTCTTCTAAAAATAATGCAACTGCTTCTTCATTAGCTGCGTTAAATACACAAGGAGCCGTACCGCCCGCCCTGCCCGCTTGGAATGCTAAACGAAGACCCGGATAACGACTGATATCAGGTGGAAAAAATTCCAAGGTTTTCCAAGTCGCTGGTTTCCTTTCCATTAACATCTTTGGTGTTGGTGTTGGATAAAACAAGGAATGGGCAATGGGATAAATCATATCGGGGTGGCTTGTGTATTGTAAACAAGCACCGTCCATCGTTTCAATGATCCCGTGAGTCAGAGATTGTGGATGAATCACCACTTCAATTTCGTCATAGGAAAATCCAAATAAATAATGAGCTTCGATGACTTCGAGGCCCTTGTTGATAAGTCCTGCTGAATCCACAGTGATTTTTGGCCCCATCGACCAAGTGGGATGATTTAATGCCTGTTTTACGGATACATGTTCCAATTCTTCGATAGGAAGGGTGCGAAAACTTCCTCCCGATGCCGTGAGTGTGATGGCTCGAATATTAGATCTCTTTTCTCTTTCTATCAATTGAAAGAGTGCATTGTGTTCGGAATCCACAGGAACCATCAAGGTATTGTGTTTTGCCACCAAACGATTGATCAGTGGCCCAAAAGTAACTAGTGTTTCCTTATTGGCAATGGCAATTTTTTTTCCCGCTTCAATGGCGGCAATGGTAGGTTTTACCCCTCTTGCACCCACAACAGCAGTCACAACTACTGAAACAGATGGCAAGCGAACCAAATCAGATAATGAATCTTCCCCGTAGAGAATAGTCGTGGATTTGTATTTGGATCCGAGGCTACCTTTTAACTTTGCATCGGTGATAGAAATCACTTCTGGAGAAAATTCGTCCATCAGTGATTTTGCCAAATCTAAATTGGAATGAACCGAAAAACTACGTAAAGAAAAGGAATCTCTAAATTGGCGGAGTACCTTCGCTGTCGAAGAGCCAACAGAACCAGAAATTCCTAATACGGATACTCCAACCATCTAACTCTTAGACCGATCCAGATCTGAGAATCAGACCGCGTAACCGAGAATTCCCTTAAATAGGAAATAATAATAAATCACAGGAACTGTAAATAAAAGTGCATCGGCCAAATCCAAAACCCCGCCGTGACCAGGAATCAAACTTCCGGAATCTTTGATTTTGGCATCTCGTTTCATTGCAGACTCAGCCAAATCACCCATCACGGAAATGATAGAAACGACAAAGGCAACAATAATGGATTCAATCACTCCAATCGGTAACTTCACGCCACTAAAATGTTCCCAAGTAAAATTGAGAATTTGGACACCGAGTACAGCAGTGATATTTCCTGTGACATAGCCTTCCCAAGTTTTTTTAGGAGAGATCTTGAGGCCCGCAGGATGTTTTCCAAACCAACGACCGCCAAAATAAGCACCGGCATCACTCATAAAAGTAATCACAGATACAAGAAAGATATAATAAGCACCAAAAGGAAAAGCAAGTAAGAGTAAAAAATGCCCGATGGGAATTGCTAAATAGATTGGCCCAAGAATGGTGGCACTTGCAGAAAACAAAGCACCATCTAACGGGCGTTTTAGAATTTGCAAAATCCAAACAGTGAGAGATAGAGCTATGAGTAAAAACGGAATCGGATGGAATCCTTCTCGAAGGATCTTAGACAATTCTAAAACAAAAGCAGGAGGAGTGACTTGAAACTGAAGGCCTAAAAACTGAATGTAGTATACAGTAAAAATCAAAAGGGAAAAGATAAGGCCAGTTCCAAAAAAAGGTTTGGAATCTTCTCTTCTGCAAAATGCATACAATTCTTTTAAACCCAAGTAGATGGTAATACAACCAAAGGCATAAAATTCCAAATAGTAAAAGGAACTATGGAAAATCATAAACACATATACAAAAGTGAGTACGATTGCAGATAGAATACGGAGTGTTGTCTCACTCATAACAAACCACCAAATTTACGTTTTCGGGAATCAAAAAAAAGAAGGGCTTCCTCCAAAGAGGTTCTTCCAAAGTCCGGCCAAAGTGTATTTGTAAAATACATTTCAGCATAAGCACTCTGCCACAAAAGAAAATTGGATATCCTTTGTTCTCCCGCAGTTCTGATCAATAAATCTACCGGCGGCAAAGGGAATGTATACAAATATTTTTCAAATTCTTTGGGACCAATCGGTTTGTCCAAAGTCTCTTTTTTGGACTTACGCACAGCCATGATCCTTGAAAAATTGCTGAGGATTTCTTCATGGCCACCATAGTTCAAACAAAAGTTGGCAGTCAGTTTTTTGTTCTTTTTTGTGACTGCCATTGCATGATCTATCTTTGATAAAACTGTTTTGGAAAGTTTGTTCCTTGCCCCACTGTGGTGGATGCGAATTCCTTTTTGATGGATAGTATCGAGGCGAGTTTCAATAAACTCAACTAACAAACCAAAGATGGCCTGGATTTCCGTGATGGGGCGTTTCCAATTTTCTGTAGAAAATGCATAAAGGGAAACTGCGGGGATTTTGTATTCCAAGGCCACATCCAAAAGGCGATCAATTGCGTTTGCCCCTTCTCTATGGCCTTCGGTTCTTTTTTTCCCTTGGCTTTCGGCCCACCTTCCATTTCCGTCCATAATGACAGCAATGTGAGCAGGGATTGAATTCAACTTCATAGGAAATTAAAGAGTGGTGATCTCTTTTTCTTTTTCCTTTTCTAAATCTCCCAATTTAGCAATATAAGAATCCGTAATTTTTTGGATTTTATCTTGGTGGCCTTTGAGTTCATCTTGGGACATTTCTGCCTGGTGTTTTTTTAATTCATCATTGGCATCACGGCGAATATTACGAATGGCAACTTTTTTTTCTTCGGCCTTTTGTTTGACCACTTTTGCCAATTCTTTTCGTCTTTCCCCTGTTAGCTCCGGAATATTAATACGAATGCTTGTTCCATCATTGTTAGGTGTGAGCCCAAGACTTGCAGCAAAAATTGCTTTTTCAATGTCTTTCAACATTCCTTTTTCAAAAGGAGTGATGAGAATCATACGAGGTTCTGGACAAGCAATTTTACCCAACTGGTTTAAAGGAGTGAGTGTCCCGTAATAGTCCACTCTTACATCTTCGACCATCATCGGACTTGCTTTTCCCGTACGAATTGTACCGAAGTCTTTTTTCAAAGCTTCAACAGTTTTGTCCATTTTGGACTGCATAGATTTTATAATTTCATCTACCATCTAAAATCACTTCCTCTGAATTGGAGATCAGCGTACCAATTGGCTCTCCATCGATTAATTTTCTTAAATTTCCTGCTTTAAAAATATCAAACACGATGATGGGCATATTATTGTCCATACAGAGACTAAGGGCAGTTGAATCCATTACCTTTAATCGGTGTTTGATGGATTCCATAAAAGATACTTCTAAGTAACGTTTTGCACTTGGATCTTTTTTTGGATCTGCAGTGTACACTCCGTCCACTTTTGTGGCTTTCAGGATGACTTCACATCCCACTTCTACCGCACGAAGGGAAGCAGTAGTGTCCGTTGTAAAATACGGATTCCCTGTCCCACCGGCAAATATAATCACACGATTTTTTTCTAAATGGCGAACGGCACGTCTACGGATATAAGGTTCTGCCACCGATTTCATTTCAATCGCGGATAGAACTCGAGTAAACATCCCTTGTTTTTCGCAAGCATCTTGTAAGGCGAGACCATTCATGATGGTACCAAGCATACCCATATAATCGGCAGTGGCACGGTCCATTCCAGACTTTGCTAAGGTTTCGCCGCGGATCATATTTCCACCGCCCACAACCACAGCAACTTCCAGACCTAAGTCATGAACTTCTTTGATTTGTCCGGCAAGTGAGAATGTTTTGTTGGTATCAATACCAAGTTCACCCTCACCGGCGAGTGCCTCGCCGGAGATTTTAATTAGGATACGTTTGAAACGAGGACTAGTTCCCACCTACTTGGAACCTCGAGAACCTACCAACAGTAATGTTCTCTCCAAACTTCGCAATGGCTTCTTGAAGAAGGTCATTGATGGTTTTGGAGTTGTCGCGAATCGATTTTTGGTGGATGAGACAAATCTCTTCGAAGTATTTTTTCATTTTACCAGGAAGGATTTTTTCGATTTGGTCTGCTTTTTTGCCTTCTTTTTCAAGAAGTGCTTTTTGCACACTCATCTCATTGTCAATTTCTGACTGAGGAATGGATTCCTCGTTCACATAAAGTGGGTTCATCGCAGTGATTTGCAAAGCAATCTCTTTTCCAAGAGCTTCAAACGCTTCATTGTTTGCCACGAAGTCAGTTTCACAATTGAGTTCTACAAGAACTCCTGTTTTTCCTGTTCCGTGAATGTAAGCGATGACTTTACCTTCACCAGTTTCGCGACCAGCACGTTTCGCTGCTTTCGCTAAACCTTTTTCTCGGAGATATGTAACTGCTTTTTCAATATCGCCACCCTTTTCTTCGAGGGCTTTTTTGCAGTCCATCATCCCCGCGCCAGTACGTTCGCGGAGATCTTTAATTTGTTCGGAGCTAACTGCCATTACTCTTTACCTTCTGCATCTGGTTTCACTTCTGCCGGAGCCTCAGTTGTTGCTGTGGCTGCCGCAGCTTCTGCTGCTTTTTTAGCAGCTTCCGCATCCACAGGGATGTCTTTTGCCACTGGAGGAAGTTCATCGTCCATAATGAATTTTCCAGACTCATCATACTCACCTTGGTATTCAAGAGCAAGTTGTTCTGCGTCCATATCTTCAGCAAAATTAGTTTGGATGACTTCTCCACCTGTTCCTTCGAGTACCGCATTTGCCATAGTATCGAGGAATAAAGAAATCGCACGGATCGCATCATCGTTACCTGGAATTGGGTAATCGATTGGCTCTGGATCACAGTTAGTATCAATCACAGCAAACACTTTCAAACCAAGTTTTTTTGCTTCACTGACTGCAATTTCTTCTTTTTTAGGATCGATTACAAAAAGAATTTCTGGCACAACTGCCATATCTTTAATTCCACCAAGTGTTTGGCGGAGTTTCTCTAACTCACGTTTCAGTGAAAGAGCTTCTTTTTTAGTTCTAGCTTCTTGTTCGAAGGAATTGTTCTCTTCCATTTGCTCTAGTCTTTTCAAACGAGCAATTGACTTTTTCACTGTGTTCCAGTTAGTAAGAAGACCACCTAACCAACGGTTAGAAACATAATACATGTTACATGCTTGTGCTGCTCTTTCGATAGCGCCACGAGCTTGTTTTTTAGTTCCCACAAAAAGAACTTTCTTACCTTGACCGGTAAGTTTTTTCAAAGCATCATAAGCTTCTTTTGTTTTTTGAACTGTTTTTTGAAGGTCAATGATGTGAATTCCATTACGAGCCGTATAAACATAAGGACTCATTTTTGGATTCCAACGACGTGTTTGGTGACCGAAGTGTACGCCTGCTTCTAGCAGACTCTTCATTGAAATTACTGACATAGTTACCCCTTTTTTAGTGCGAGATATCCAGACGCTACAAGACCAACGATACTTGCAGGGGTTAGCTGGAACTCGACTTTAATTATGTAAAGCTCAAGTGATACTGGTGATTCAAACAAATACCGAGAGAGGTAGTTCGTACCAAGAAGTCGGTCAAGGACCACTCCTGCCACAGCTCCCGCCATCAGTCCCAAAAAAAGCACGAGAAGTAAGTTCCCGATTTGGGTTTTGTTCATCCAAAAGCACCTTTATCAAGCTTCCCTGTCAGAATTTGGAATTTAGGCAGATTGTCAAGGGGAAAGGAATCGAAGGGTTTGGAAAAGGATTTCCCCATCGGAATTCCAAGGATGGTTTTTCGGGAATGACCAACATACTTAGGAAAATTCCTTTTTTATGGGGGCGCCTCCGGTCTTAACGAAAGGAAAGGAATCCATCCAAAAATGGACCGGGCCTCATCCGGGGTCCGCTTACGCTCCCGTCTTCCGGGCCTTTCGGCCCTACAGACCAAGCCCTACTGGTCCCTGGCGCAAGGAGATGAATTCATTCGAATCCTTTGGATTTACTCAAATTTGAATTTCCTAAAAGCTGGGTCTGTATTGCTCGATTTACAAAGATGATCGTAAAGAAAATCAAACCTTTCTATTTAATATTTAACAATTGATATGTTTCAGGATCCAAACTGACTAACCTTACCAACATTGTGGCCCTTTTACTCTTTTCTAATTTTCTCATATTCTTTAGATACTGATTTTCAAAAACCAAAACGTTTCTGTTTTTCACTTTCACTTTTGCAAAAAAATCTGTCCTAAAGTTGATAGAAAAAGGTTCTAAGGTTTTTTTTTTTTTGAAATATATTCACCTTGGAATTCGAATACTTTGTTTAAATCATTAGATGAAATTCTTTCGATATTATTTCTTTCGATAGTCCAAGAAACAGAATTTGCTTTATCAAACAGTCTTTCGATGGCAATATTGATTGCATTTTCAAGTTCAGCCTGACGCAAATAAACTACCATTTCTTTGATAATGTGCGCAGCTATATCGTCGGGAACAACCAACTCAATTCCTGTTCCAGTGGTGATTCGAAGTTTCCGATCCTCCGTTGCCAGTAAAACTAAAATCCCATTATTCAAATCCCCACCAATCTTATATTGGTCAAAGGCCGCCACTGAAAAATCTTCGATGGTATGAGGAACTGTGGAATGAACCACCAAAACTCTTATGTCAATATTTAAGTTTTGTTTTAAATTTTTCAAATATTCATTTTTATCTTTGATATAACTTGGATCTAAAGTAGATGTCTTATCTGAAAAAAATATAGTGTCGCCTTCTACTGTCTTTTTTTCGCAAAAAACAAAAACGATAACACAAAAAACATAAATAATAAATTTGATTTTTTGACCCATATCTGCTACTTCATAATGCATTGAATTGTCGCGCTCTTACTTTCCCACCAAATGGCGTTTCCATAAGTAAAGAATGTGAAGGCGAACTGAATAAAACTACATTGAGCAGAATTTAATTTGATCATACATTTCAAAAGCCCTACATTTCAATATGATTGAAGTAAAAAAATGGTAAAAACAGATTCATAGCTCTCTTCATCAAAGATCATTAATTGCTAACATCATTTTCTATTTTACACCTAACCAAGGCAATATAAAATCTAACTTAGTTTGCAAAATCTGTCACCACAGTAGGAGATTTATGGGATACGTAATTTATATAGCAGTGGTTATGTTCCTCGCACCACTTTGTTGTGTTCTAGGAGAAATTTATTTTCGTTCTGGAGTATCAAAAACTTTCGATATCACCTGGAAATGGCTAATTTTCTGGGCCATTGGAATCAGACTTTTCAGTGCAGGAATCAGCCAAGTATCAAATCCAACGTTTACAGCCGGAATTTTACAATTACCTGAATCGGCTCATATCATTATCAGAGAGCTTGGATTTGCAAATTTACTGATGGGAGGGCTCGCCGTTCTGTCGTTAGTTTTTCCTTCCTTGCGAATCGCAGCAACAATGGGAGGACTTTATTTAGGAGCCGCCGGAATCCTCCATATCATTCGTGGACTGGATCATGTAAATTTTAAGGAAGCCACTGCTTTGATCTCTGATATATGGGCATTTATCATTGTATTAGGTTTTTACTTGTATAATTTCATTCCTTACCTTAGAGAAAAAACTTAGATTAAGTGCTGATATACAAAACAAAAATCAAACTCTGTAATAGCAGAACAAAACAATTGTTATTTTTTAATGGAACTGAATCAATACAATAAAAAAGGATTGATTCAGTCAGAAAGTAAACATAGATTCAGATATAAAATGAAATGGAATACCATCTTATTTCTGTTATGCTTTCATAACTGCATATTCGGCCCTAGTTTTCATGGATTCGGGAATATAAGTTCTGCAGGTCACCGAAACCGAGTCTACTATGATGAAAAAACAGGAAACTTTGAAACGATTGCCAATTTCAGAGGGAACATTGTCAAACTAGGTACAGTTGTTCCAGAACAAACAAAAAATTTAGATCCCAAACTAAAGAAAAAAAGAATCTGCGAAACAACAGATACAGATTTAGTTAAAATTTTTGATTTAATTGATGAGAATACAATTGTATCAGTTTACGAATCTTCTGGATTTATATGCATCGAATATTATTAATCCTGTTTATTTGTTTTTCTGTCGGCTGTACAAACCACAGATCCTATAGGCAAATCACTTTTGAGAAAAAAGATTACCATACAAACAAACGCCTACCATTCATTGGAACTACTTGTTCCCCTGGACTCCTTTTCCCAAACGACCAGCTTAATCATTACTCACTGATCCAAATTTGGGAAGATGGAGAATTTAGAATTTCCAACTTATCGAGAGAACCATTTGATGCAATTGAAGATTTAAGAATTTACCATTCACCTGACTACATCTGGATGTTTTTATTTATACCATTTTTTAGCAAGTATGATTGTAACCAATACCACATCACAGGATATCTTCTCTATCTTGATGAAACATCAAAACAAAAGTTAAATACCAAAATCCAAATAGAGAAAACAAAAAAGATACCAGACCTTCCAATGATGGTAGTTAGAGAATACCTTTTGATGGATTCAGACACTCTTTCACAAAAAAAAGATAAACAAAGAGAAATAGAAAGTTTGACCAAAGCAAAAAATCGCAGAGAAACTTTTCAACTTCCTAAAATTTGGGATCCAAAACCCAAATCAGAAATTGTTAATTTGACTAACGAAAAACTGATCGATTACTGTTTAGAATTTCCTTATGAATGTGTGACAGATTCCAATTACTTGGTCGAAATTCGAAATAGAAACCAAAAGAGTCTAAAAGAGAATCCTAACACTTCCAATTTTTCCCCTTCTCTTTCATCTAAAATACAAAACACCTCCAATCAAATTTATTTCGGATGTTACTGTCGAAAAAATCCAGACCTATCCATTTACAGTAATTGTCCCATTGATCAATTTGGTTTGGATTCAATTTGTAAAAATAAAAACGATTGTTTAGAAAAAACAGGTGATGAAAATAAACAACTTTGTCACAAAAAGTTCAAAGAAGATTTATCCAATCTTATGAAAATAAAAGAGTCAAAAGACACAATCCACAAAGAAAAAGATAATTTCGACAGAATGATTTTTTATACAAAAAAATTATGGGCCCTTGAGATTTTAAAGGAACTAAACGAATGAACGTAAAAGAACACTATGCAAATCATTTGGGTAATTTTTTATATATGGATGATTGGAGATTAAAAAAATGAACATTTGAACTACAAAACAGTCTAAATAGTTTATACAACTCGATTCAACAATACAACATTAATATATAATAACATACCAACTGTTGTAACTTTTTCATATAAATCCCTTGCAATGATCTTTCTATATGTTTTCATAGTAGCATGAGACTGATCCTTGTATCAAACAGGTTGCCAGTCCAGTGGGATGGTACTCCCAATGTGGGTGGTCTTGCAACCGGACTTTCCAGCTTTCTTTCACACTGGAAATCATTAGGGAATGAAGTGGTTTGGGTGGGCTGGCCAGGAAAGTCCATTCCCGAAAAAGAACAAAAGTCATACGCTAAAAAAATGAGGGAAGAACATGGGACCATTCCTGTTTTCTTAAAACAAAAATTAGCTGACTCTTTTTACAATGGATTTTGTAACAAAACTCTTTGGCCCCTATTTCATTATTTTACAGCTCATTGCGAATATTCAGACACTACCTTCGATTCATACGAAGAAGCAAACATTGAATTTGCAAAAACTGTAGAAGCTATTTACGAACCTGGGGACTGGGTATGGGTTCATGATTATCATTTATTTTTACTTCCAGGAATATTAAGAAATTTATTCCCAAACATAACACTTTCTTTTTTCCTACACATCCCCTTCCCAACATTTGAAATTTTTCGATTGTTGCCAGAACGGTTTCGGACAAAAATTCTTACTGGAGTTTTAGGTGCCGATCTCATCGGATTTCATACCCAAAGTTATACCCAATATTTTCTTAGATCTTTATTAAGATGTTTGGGAATAGAAAATGAACGTGGAATCATTTATTACAAAAATCACCTAACAAAAACTGGTGCCTACCCAATGGGCATCAACGTTGAAAACTTTATCAAATATTCAAATTCAAAAGAATGTGATACCATCGCAAATGAAATCAACAAAAACCATAAAAATCTGAAACAAATCCTATCAGTCGATCGACTCGATTATACAAAAGGAGTATTACAAAGATTAAACGCATTTGAACTTTTTTTAAAAAAGAATCCTAACTGGCTAAAAAAATGTAAATTTGTTCTAGTTTTAGTACCTTCGAGAACGGACGTTTCCTCATACCAATCGATGAAAAAAGCCATCGACGAAAAGGTAGGAGCCATCAATGGATCCTTTGGCACATTAGATTGGACTCCCATTTTATACCAATACAAAGGTTTCCCTTTCGAAGAATTAGTCCCTTTATACAAAAACACACATGTTATGTTAGTTACTCCTTTCCGCGATGGAATGAATCTAGTCGCCAAAGAATTTTTGGTTTCGCAAAACGGTGGTATGTTGGTTCTAAGTGAGATGGCCGGGGCTTCCGCTGAACTTCCAGAAGCAATCTTAGTAAATCCCAATGACCTTAACGGAATGGCAAATGCAATTCGAGAAGCCATTGAAATGGAAGAAAAAGAAATCCACCTACGAAACCAAATTATGATCAATCGTTTATCTGAAAATTCAGTAATGGAATGGGCGAAAAAGATTTTTACTGATACCGAAGAACACGCAAAGAAAAATTTAACCTTCCAGACAAAATCAATTTCACCATCTTCGCACCTTCTTCTACCAATCAACAATCATCCAATTTTTATTATATTTGATTACGATGGGACCCTTGTTCCTTTCGAATCCCTACCACACTTAGCCGTTCCTAAAAAAGAATTATTGGAATCTCTCGAAACTTTACTAAAAATACCGACCATCTCGCTTGCCATCATCAGCGGAAGAGATAGAAAATTTTTAGAAACACATTTCCAAAGCCTGCCAATTCACCTAGTAGCAGAACATGGAGCATGGCATAGGGCACCTTATGGAGAAAAGTGGAATTCTCTTTTTACTTCCAATTTAGATTGGAAAGAACAAATCAAAAGCCATTTAGATGAATTTACAAAAAGAGTTCCTGGATCCTTCACTGAAGAAAAGGAATTCTCTCTTGTATGGCATTTCCGAAATGCAGATCCCGATATAGGTTTAAATGCAGCAAGAGAAATGTTAGATGAGTTATCTCAAATATCTTCCAATACGGGTTTCTTTGTCCAAAGAGGTAACAAAATCATTGAGGTCCGTGAATACGGAACTGGCAAAGGAAAAGCCGCAAAACAAATCTTACCAAATGCAGAGTTAAACGTTTTTGTTTTTGGTGATGACACAACCGATGAAGATATGTTCCGCGAGTTACCCGACTCAGCAATTTCGGTGAAAATTGGAAAATCAGAAACCATTGCCAAATACAGATTCAATCAACCATCAGAAGTTCAGATCTGGATTCACAATTTAATTTCTCACTTAACAAGGAATACGAATGAAAAATCATAAATACAATTCTGGAATTATCGGTAACGGAAGTTATATCGCTCATATTAACACAAAAGCGGAAATAGTTTGGCTCTGCTGGCCGAACTTTGATAGTTCTCCCATATTTGGTTCCTTATTGGACAAAAATTGCGGATATTTTTCGATACTTCCTGATTCGAATATCATTTCTACCTCACAAGTTTATTTGGAAAATACGAATATTTTAAGAACCGAAATTGTCACAGAAACTGGATCGTTTGCCGTCCTCGACTTTGCGCCTAGATATTATCAAAATGGCATCCTTCACAGCAAAAGAAATTTATACAGAAAAATCATTCCGCTTACGGGCGATGTAAAAGTAAAATTCCAATTAAACTTAACATACAGCTATGGGAAAGAAAATTTAAAACCAAGAGTTAATTCGGAGGGAATCTTATACCAAACAAATGATTTTCAAGTACATCTCACATCCAATGTATCTCTCAATCAAATTTTAAAAGAAAACTATTTTTTATTAAACCAAAACATCTACTTAGCATTATTTGAATCAATTCCCACAGATATTTTGTTAGGTGATTTTATTGAATCAGAATTCAATAAAACAAAATACTACTGGCAAAATTGGGTAAAACATTGTTCCATTCCTATTTTTGCACAAAAACAACAAATTCGTTCAGCTCTTTGTTTAAAACTTCATCAATTCCAAGAAACGGGAGCGATCATTGCCTCCTCCACTACCAGTTTACCGGAAGCACCCTTTGCTGGCCGAAATTGGGATTACCGTTTTTGTTGGTTACGTGATGGATTTTATACATTATTAGCTCTCACTAACTTAGGTCAGTTTGAAGAATTAGAAATGTATTCTCAATACATTAGCAATTTAACACCTACAGCGGAAGGAAGATACCAACCACTATACAGTATTTTTGGAGAAAACCTATTAGAAGAACAAATTTTAGAATTGGAAGGTTATTTGGGAAATAAACCAGTAAGAATTGGAAATTCGGCTTATACACATAAACAAAATGATGCCTATGGTCAAATTTTATTGTCACTCTTACCTTTATACATAGACGAGCGTATTCCAGAAAAAAATAGATTTCATAATTTAGGATTAGTAAAAAATATTTTAGAGCAAATTGAATTAACAATGGAGGAACCTGACGCAGGACTTTGGGAATTTCGAAATTTTTCGCAAAAACATTGTTATACGTATTTATTTCATTGGATTGGAGCAAAAGCCGCTAAAGAAATCTCTTTAAAATCAGGGAGACCTGATCTAATTGAAAAATCTGAAATCCTATTGGAACAGGCTGCGACAAATATAGAAAAATGTTACGACAAAGAACTCGGTTGTTACACGCAAGCCCAAGGGAGAAAAGATTTAGATGCCAGTTTATTACAACTCATAACCCTCGGATATTTAGATCCAAAATCAGAAAAGGCAAAATCTCATATCGCAGCCATTGAAAAAACCTTAAAAACTGAAAACGGTTTTATGTACAGATACCTTCACCAAGATGAC
The DNA here is from genome assembly GCF_004770045.1 of Leptospira montravelensis. Lineage (NCBI taxonomy): Bacteria > Pseudomonadati > Spirochaetota > Leptospiria > Leptospirales > Leptospiraceae > Leptospira > Leptospira montravelensis. The sequence goes on along the minus strand of NZ_RQFO01000009.1, from coordinate 195,348 downwards.
TTTGGCAAACCAGAAACAACATTTTTAGTTTGTACTTTTTGGTATATAGAAGCTCTAGCATGTATGAGCAGACTAGAGGAAGCTATACAACTTTTTGATTTTGTTTGTGAACATGCAAATCATGTTGGGCTCTTTAGTGAAGATATTGAATCAAAATCGGGAAACCAATGGGGAAATTTCCCCCAGACCTATAGCCATGTAGGATTAGTGAACGCAGCAAGGAAAATTTCACAGAAAAAATCTGAAACTTTGTTTTGGTAATCAATCTTTGACTTCCTATCTATTTTCGGAATAAATGGATATCGCAAAATGGACAATTGTTTCAACAAAGCTTAACTTTCTAACAAGAAATCCCTTTTTCATCCTGAGTCTTTTTTTCTATTTGCCAACCTAACAAACACTCGAAATAAAAGTAAAATGCTAAAAAGACCTGGAAATACGTTTATCGTCACAATAGCAATTTCTTTACTATTACTTCTCATCCAATTTTTGATCCGAGTCGATAGTTATTTTCTTTCGGATCCTTTGGTAAAAATGATCCAAACCATATCTCTTTGGAAACAAGGATGGGCAACCGAAAGCATTCTTTATCCCGCAAAAGAAATGGACCCGGATTTTCTTTTAAGTCCACTCAACGAAGGATTCGTTTTTTTAAATAATAATAGGTTGATTGGGCAATATCCGATCGCACTTACCTTCCTCTATTCCTTGTTTGGATTTTTACCTTTTTCCATTCTACCCTATTTCAATATTATATTCTTGTTCATTTTTTTAAGACTACTTGTAAAAAATTCAATTCAAATTCCGACCCTCATTCTTGTATCCCTAGGAACAGTCGTTTTTCCCCTGTTAATCGACTTTTCCGAAAATGGTCCATTTATCCTACTTACAGGTTATGGATATATTTTTTTAATGAAGGCATTTTTAACTGATAAAAAACAAGATTGGATATTAGGAAATTTATTTTTAGGAATTTCTTTATGGTTTCGACTAGAAGGTGTCTTATTTTTTATATCGATACAAATTTCAATTGGTTTCATTCAAGTTTTTATAAAAAAAGAATCGATTTTACAAAACCTAAACCCAGTTCGGTTTCTATTATTTGCAGTTATCTTATCTTTATTCCTGCTTTGGAACACATATAGTTATTCACATCCATTAGGTACAAGACATCTTACAAATTTTGGGAACTTTGATAGAACCATTTTTGATCAAATAAAAATTTTCCTATCAATGGTTTTTACCTATCCTAGACCTAATGGTTGGTCATTAGGTTTTTTTCTACAAAGCCCTATTTTTATTTATAGTATCCTAAAACTTAGTAAAGTTCAAATAATAAAAGACAAAACTCTTTTGTTCCACCTTCTTATCGTTATATTTTACTTTCTCATTGCCGGACTAACATCACCTAACGATGGAATCACGCTAACAGGAAGGTATTTAGTAGTTACCATATTTCCGCTTACCTTTATTCTCAACGACCAAATGAATGAGTTAAAGAAAAACAAATGGATTCTGTATCCAATTTATACATGGATGTTTTTATTTTCCTTTCTGGTCATTGCGATTTTTTATTTTTCAAGTATTGAACTTAAAAAGTTACGTACAGAATTAAAAACTTTCAACTCAAGTTTATTTGTTACAACAAACGAGTTACTTTCAGGTGGATTTGGATTAGAACTCATCGATAAAAAAGTAATTTGTATTCGGAGAGATGATTTATTAGATTATTTTTCCACAAACCTTAACAAAACATCTCCCAAAGAATTTACGATTTTAACCATTGGAAAAGAAACCAACACCAATAAAGAGGAAAGAAATCGATTTGCCTCCTTAATCGTTAGTTCAGAACAATTAGGATACAATTGTTCCAAAGAAGAACATACTGCACGAATTTTAGGAAGAACCTGTATTAGAACCAACCAGAAGTGATACTATATAAACTCATTCCTCACAAGTTTGAGTTTTTTCATTAAAAATAGGATTCTTTTTCTTAAACTTCGTAGGTTGTGATCGATTTTTTTTAGAAAACTTTCCGAAAGTAAAATCTTCTTTTGGATAATTCCAAACTCAACTTTAGATTCCCATAAAGATTGATCATTGCGGCAACCTGTAAATAAATGAAAATATACAAAACTAAAACAAATAAAATTGCAAAAAATTGAATTGAAATCATTTGTTTGATTCTATATTTTCGGTGCACCATGCAGAACTTTCTACTCAGTTTACTCCCTTGGACAAAAAGGGAATGGTCAGATTTTTTGGCAGACTTATCTCCCCTACTTGGTTTATTTATTTTTGCCTCCGAACCTAGAAACATTATGATCGCTCTTTATCCTGAACTGTATTTTGTTTTTGGGTATGGAATGCTTAGGTTGATCACTACGGCATTGTACGCGGCAATCCAACAAAGTAAAGAAATGGGTTTGCAAGATTTGAACATCCCAGAACCAATCATTGGAAAAATATTTTATTTTATCTTTGTACCATTCTTTGCTGCGATCCTAATCAGTGCATTGATCTGCATTATAATGTTACTAGTTGGTTTTAATTTTTTCTTCTATATGATGATTGAATTATTTCTCAGTGTAGCAACGACAGGTGGATTAGAAGTTAACTTTATTTTTTTAAACATCTACAATTCTCTCGAACCAAAAGAACAATATTATATTTTGGGAATCTTTTTATTTACTCTCTATCGATATCTGCCAAAAGTTTTTGAATTTTTCAAAACTAAACCATATAAAAATTATAAAGACTCTTGGGCTTGGATTGCTTTAGGTACTCCGGAAATTCCTAAACACAATCAATTCCAACGAATGACAAATGCCTTTAGAACTATGGTTGGTAAAGAAAACAATCCATCCGATATTTGGGAATATACTCCTGCATTTTACATTGGATTTTTATTTTTTTACTTTGGTGTTCTTATTTTAATGATCAAATTTCCACTTTTTGGCCCCATCATCACACTTGTGATCAAAGCCTTTGTAGAAATGTATTTTTTTCGACTCCACAAAGAAGCGCAAGGGATCGCAGCGTAAATCCTTTGCTAAGCAAAGATTGGAGCGTAGAGCCCGGTCGCACTGGTGCGATGCGCCCTAAAAAAATAGCAAAAACGGACAGATAAACCCACCCTATCGCCTTTATACTTTAGTTAATACTAAAGGAGAAAACATGGCATTCCAACAAATTCAAACGGGTATAATTACTGAAAAAATTAATGAAACAAAAACTTTTTATGAAAAATGGTTAGGGTTACAAATAAAATTCGAATCCGATTGGATTGTATTGTTATCTTTACCTAACAAACCAGAAGTAGAGTTAGCAATTATGAAACCTAACCAAAAGCAGGTGAGAAAATCATATTTCCAAAATTCTTATCAAGGAAAAGGAGTTTGGTTTATTTTCGAATCGACAGATGTAAAAAGGGAATTTGAAACCATGAAACAAAACAAGGCACCAATCGATCTTCCACTGACTACAGAGGAATGGGGAGATATTCATTTTACTTTAGTGGATCCCAATGGAATTGGAATTGATATTGTGCAGGAACGAAGTTCACCTTAAAATAGAGAAGACAAATTTAGGAACCTTTCTTACCTTTCTTTTATTTAGAAAGGTTCCCCACTTGCCGAAGAAACCCAACCTCTATCCTGTTTGGAACAAAATGGAAAGCCAACTCGAGGATACAATTGGTCTAAACCAAATTGCTTTTTTTACAGGTTATAGCGATTGGCATTTCCATCGTTTGTTTAAATCCATACAAGGTGAAAATGTAAAACAATACATACGCAGATTACGGTTGGAAAAAGCTGCTTATGAATTGAAAATAACTAATTTTCCCATTTTAGAAATTGCCATCGAGGCCGGTTTTTCCTCTCACGAATCTTTTTCAAAGGCCTTCAAACGTGTGATTGGTTCCACACCTTCCGAGTTTCGCAATCAATTCCAAAAGAAAAAAAATTCTTCCAATAAAAACTACCAAAAGATTCCCGAGGGAATCAGCAAATTTGGATTTCAAATCAAAACTATTGAAGCATTTAACATTGTTTATGTGCGTCATATAGGAAGTTATGAAGAACTACCAGGGCCACTTCCAAAAAGTAAAGAAGTAATATCCATTCAATCTTTAATGAAACATTGGGATTTATTAAATTCGAATCATAAATGGATTGGAATTAGCCAAGATGATCCAGACATTTCACCCCAAGGAAAAATTCGATTTGATATTGGAATCACAGTCGGTTCTTTACGTAAACCACTTCCTGAAGGATTCGGAATCCAAACGATACCTCAAGGAAAGTATTTACAAATTCGCTACCAAGGTTGTTATCAAAACTTACCCCAAATTTACCATTGGATATTGAATGAGTATGTGAAAACTACACCTTTAGTATTAAAAAACCAACCACCTTGGGAATGTTATTTGAACCCACTAGAAATTCGAGAAAATAAACGCATTACAGATATCTACATTCCCATTCGCTAATGGATTCGGAAGTTCCCAAAGTTGGTTAAAACCAATAGTTTACCAAAAGAAGAGTTTTCTATTTTTTAGATGCTGCCACAAAAGATGCACTATCCTCATAAAAATGGTAAGAAAGTATTTTACCATCTTTGATTTGTGCTTTCAGGGCCCATTCACTTTCAAAGGGTTTGCCTGTTTGTTTCAAAATATGCAAAAAACTTCCACTCGCGAACACCCATTCCTTTTTACCTACGATTTGGTCTACTTGGAATTTTTTGGTGTCTAATTGACTTCCCATGTTTTTCAAAAATTCCTCTGCTCCCGTTATCCCTGTATAGGTTCCATATAACTGGTTTTCAGATCGATTTTCATTGCGAACGGCTGTAATCGTAGTTTGAGGGTGGAATAAGTTTAATACACCTGCAGCATTTCCTTTCCCAAATTCATTAAAAAAAGTTTCCAAAACTTTTTCACCAGAAGGAGAGGCGGATTTTGCAAAAAATCCCACGCTTCCAAACAACAAAGTAACTAACACTAAAATCGGTTTCATGTAATTCTCCTTTAATATCGATACCAATAGTATCGATATTCGATACCATCCGTATCGAAATAAAGTTGACAGTCAAGGTTTTTTTGAATTATTTTGATGAATGGCTATAAAAAAGAAAATGGCACAAAAATCGGCAGGTCGTCCCAGGTCAGAAGATTTAGAACCTTTGGTCTTAAAAACTACTTATGAAATGTTAGCTAAAAGAGGTTACCACGGTTTTTCTATTGATGATATCGTATTAGAAACGGGAGTCGCCAAAACCACAATTTACAGACGTTGGCCAAACAAAGCACATTTAGCGATGAGCACGGTGACTCATTTGATCTCACCTTATTTGGAATTTCCAAAAGATGTTCCTTTCGAAAAAGCCCTACTCGACCAAATGGAGGCTCTCTCCGGTGTGTTCACAGGAAAATTTGGAAGGGTAATATCTTCTTTAATTGGCGCAGGGCAACAAGATTCGGAACTAGCAGATTCCATTTTGGCAAACTATTTACTTCCGAGAAGAGATGCTGCTAAACAATTTTTTTTTCACGCAATGGAAACAAAACAAATAAAACCACTTACTGATACGGAAGTGAATACATGTATGGATATTTTATATGGAACTTTATACTTTCGATTGTTACTCAAACATGAAAAACCGCAATTTTTAGATCTTAGGCCTTGGTTAGAAAGGTTTTTAAAAACTTTGAAGAAATAAAAAACAAAGTTTTCAGTTGGTCAGTGAAAAAATTTGAAGCAAGTATTCTCTGGAATTACGAGTTTTTTTATTTTAGAATTTAAATTTTGCTTTTTCCATTTTTGATCCTTGGTATGTTCATTGGACATGAAACACTTATCAAAACTATGGGTCTTAATTTTTTTTGTATTTGAGTCCTGCGTCATTTTCCAAGCCACTCGAGTGCCATCGAACAACCTAAAGGCGACAATCACTAAAACCTCTGCCAAAACCCCGAAAATTGTTTTTTTGGGAGACAGCATCACTCATGGTCGGGTTAGTTATGATTATGTAGACTCTATCGCCAAACACCCATCCCTAAACAATACTTTAGTTATCAATGAAGGCATTAACGGCCGCCTGACTTTGCAAATAATAGAACAATTAAATGATCTAAAAGAACTTAATCCCGATATTGTATTCCTCCTTATAGGCACGAATGATTTAATGGCATCACTATCTGCAGATGAATACAAACGTTATGAAAGTCTTTGGAATTTAAAGGAACCTGTTACGGAAGAAAGTTTTAGTAATCACTTAAGAACTATCATTAAGACAATAAAAACAGATACAAAAGCAAAAATAATCGTTTTTTCTCTGCCAGTATTAGGTGAAGACCCAAACTCCATCCCATTTCAAAAATCCAAAAGGTTTGCAGAACTCACCAAAAACATTGTGAACCAAGAAAAAGCAATTTACAAACCATTACATGAAACTCTTTCCAAAGGTTTTGAGGAAACAAAACTCAAAGATCGAAAACCATACATCCAAAGTACTTGGGGAATGTATTGGGCAATTTTAAAATACTACTCAACCACTGCTTCTTGGAATGACATAGGTGACTCCAATGGATATTATTATCTAACCGATGCGATTCACTTAAACGAACGTGGAGGAAAAATATTAGAAGGTATGGCTTTGGAAGAAATTATTTCTAAAGAACCTAGATAGATTCAAATTGATACTCAATCTCTTTGTAATGGAAACGGACAATTCGCTTTAAAACGAAGCAATCATTATAGGTATCTACAGATCCAATAGAAATATAGATTTTTAATCGTCAGAGAAGGTATACATTACGTAACAGTATAACTGACAGGTAGTCGATTAGAACATCGGATCGGAAAAATGGTTACCTTATGAGGAGACTAGGAAATGTCCGCAGAAACAAACGAAATTTATCAATTTGAAAGAAACCTATTTCGAAAAGGAATATCACTCATTGTGTACACAAAGTACGGACTGAGTGCTGTATTCCTTTTAGGAGTCGCCGCCAATTATGCCACAAAAAGTTTTATTCCTAACTTCATTGGTTCACTTGTTTTTTTGTTAAATGGAATCATTCCTGGACTCTATTTAAGAAAGGGAAAGGAAATTACCAAAACTTGGGCAAATACTATAATTTTTATCGATTTATTGATTATCGTAAGTTTTTTCTATCTAGATATCTATAACAACTCTACGAAGGGAGACGCTAGTAATACATTAAGCACTGGAATTTTCTATATTATCTTTGTATTTATTGCAATTTATTCTAGTTTTCTATTTGAAACAAAATTGGTTTTATCAGTGGGACTAATTGCCACCTGTCTGTATTTAGGTGGTATTTTTTTATCACTAAAACTTGGTTCAGTAACTGTACCGAAGCCCTATCCAGATATGTTAAGAGCAAATCATATCATAGTTACCACAGAAGTACAAAAGGTCATATTTTACTTCGGAGTCATTTTTAGTTTACGTTATGTAGTTGCGTTAATGAGAGAGATGCAAAACGACTTAAAAACAAAATTAAGGGAAACTCTAGAAAAACAAAATTTTATCACTAACAAATCGGTCCAATTGGAAAAATCAGCAAACACATTGGCAACTTCCGTAGAAACTTTACAATCCATGTCAGATGAACTTCATAACCAATCACAAAACCAAGCAGCCTCTGTGGAAGAAATTTCCGCTTCCGTAGAAGAACTTTCGTCTTCTGCTATCAGTTCTGCAAATTTGGTGGAAGACCAAGTCGCAAGAGTGAAAATTGTGGACCATAATTTTTTGTCTCTCCAAAATATCAGTGTTAATGTAAAAACAAAAACCACTCAAATTGCAAAAGATGTAAGTTTATCTGCGGATTTTAGTAAAAAAGTAAAAACATCTTCTGAAGAATTGAATAGTATTTATTCGGAACTCAACCAGGCCTTTTCCAAAGTAGAAGAAATCAATCAAATGATGTCTGAAATTGCAGATCAAACCAACTTACTTGCGTTAAATGCATCGATCGAAGCAGCTAGAGCAGGTGAACATGGCCGTGGATTTGCGGTAGTCGCTCAAGAGGTAGCAAAACTTGCAGAACGATCCCAATCCAATGCAGGCACCATAGCAAAAATTGTAAAGGATGCAGGTCTTAAAATCAATGAAGGCACCCGGTATTCGAAAGAAGTAAAATCTCAAGTAGAAAGCCAAAACCAAGAATTAATCCGCATAGAAGGAGAAATTTTGGGTTTAGAAGGTCATGTCACAGACCAAGAAAATTTAAATGCTAAACTCAGAGTCACCTTTTCTGAATTACATGTTTTATCAGAACAAATTGGTGTGATCGCGCAGGAACAAATGTCAGGTAGTAAGGAAATCACTCGTGCCATCACGACTATCGATGAAACAACTCAAAAACTTGCAGATTCTGTCCAACTCCTTTACGAAGAAATTAACGCCATCCACACGCAAGCCAAACATCTAACGACGAACTAAGGGATTTCCCTTTGACTGAAACCAAACTTTGAAATAAAAACCTGTCTTTACAAGAGACAGGTTTTCTAGAATTTTGGGAAATCGTGGGAAATAAATTGATCAATTCGAGCTCGTCATGTTGAAATCCATTCAATCTATGCGTCCTGGCGAAAGAATCGAAGATACCATTATGAGGATTTTAGAGGAAAATCCAAATCAGACAGAAGTTCTATTTCAAAAGATAAAAAATAATCCAATCTATACCCTTTCGGATGGTCAAATTTATTCTGCGATCTTAAAAGTCCTGACTTCCATTGAAATTCCAGAAACAGAATCAGAATTTGTTTGGACACAAGTCCTGGAAAACAAAACCAAACTTTCCCATTGTATGAAACGAGATGTAGGATTTAGTGTAGCTTTAGTGGATTACTTCACCAATATCAATCCGAAAATAAAAAACCCAAAAATCATTGAGATCAAACTTTTTTCTGAAACCGAAAAACTAATATTAGTTGATGAACTTACAAAATTATACAATCGCAGGCATTTCGAAAAAGCACTTGTTCGTGAATTCAGACAATCAACACGATATAACCAAAATCTCTCTCTTCTGATTATAGACATTGACGACTTCAAAAAAATCAATGATACTTATGGCCATACAACTGGCGATGAAATTCTCATCCAAGTCGCTAAACAAATTACATCTTGTTTACGCATGGAAGACACAGCCTGTAGGATTGGTGGGGAAGAATTTGCTATCATTTTTCCACAGACTAACGAAGAACAAGCAATGATAGCTTCAGAAAAACTTTTAGAAGCGTGTCGAACCATCATGCTCAGTGAAAAATCAGTTACACTCAGTGGCGGTGTTGTTTCTTATCCAGAAAAAGTAAAAACCTGCGAAGAAATGTATGACCTTGCTGACCGTGCATTATACACTGCAAAATTTTCAGGTAAAAACCAAATTGTTGCTTATAGTAATGAAAAACGTGGCAGCCTACGTTTTGATGCCAATTTAGAACTGCTTTTTATTCTACCAGATAAAACTCTCAAAACCATTTCGAAAAACATTTCCATTACTGGCATTGCCTTCGATACAGAAGATGACATTACATTAAACGAATCTATAGATGTAAAACTTCGCGAATCAGAATCTCACCAAGAGATCAGTGCAAAAATTAAAGTAGTCAGAAAAGAAGAAATTGGTCAGCACAAATACCATATGGGTGCAGAATTTTTAGAACTTTCGAACGAAGACCAATCGAAACTATCTGATCTTTATTCATTACACCGGTATAAATCAAAACTTTCTACCAGTGTAATGTAATCATTTTTTGTTAGTTGCCTTGGGGCATATCACCAAGTCCACCTGCATTGATCACTGAAGAATAACCACTCGTTTGTAAAATTTGTTTTGCTCTCTCACTTCGAGCACCTGACCGACAATAAACTACGATCTTAGCATGTTTATCCTTTAATAAATCCAAATTGGCTGGCAGTACATCCACTGGTATATTTTTAGCACCGGCAAAATGACCCTCTGCATATTCCGATTTAGTTCGAACATCAATGACAATTGCTCCTTCCTTTATCCATTGCATTACCATATCTCTGTCTCCTTTTGATTGGATTTTTTTTACGAAAATAAAGAGGAACCCAACTACGATTCCGAAAACCAGGAAAGATTTCATACTTTCTCCTTTTTCTCTATTTTTTTGTTGCCAGATTTTTCGTCAACCCAAGTATATACCATAGGGGGTATGGTATTTTGATTCATTCCAAATCCCCAAAAAAACAGGAGTTGTTGTTTTATGATTAAAGATCCAAAGGACAAAATTGAAATTCGTCCACTCTATGACTTAGAATCTGGCACCTGGACCTATCTTTTGTTGGACTTAGAATCCAAAAAATCCATTTTAATAGATCCTGTATTAGAGCGATTAGATAGAGATTTAAATTACATACGAGAACTTGGATATACTCTTTCCATAACGGTTGATACACATATGCATGCAGACCATATAACATCTGCAGGTGAACTTAGAGAAAAAACACAATGTGAATCCTATGCCTCAGAATTTTCGGGTGCAAATTGTGCTTCTAAGTTTCTAAAAGATGGTGACGTATTTACTGTTGGAAATTTAAAATTTCAAACGATACATACTCCAGGCCATACACCTTGCTCCATTTCACTATTTTTAAACGATAAATATCTATTCACTGGAGATGCATTATTTGTTCGAGGATGTGGCCGTACCGATTTTCAAGGTGGAAGTGCCGAAGTCTTGTATCAATCCATTACTGAAAAACTTTTTACATTGCCCGATGATACAATTATATTACCAGGACATGACTACAAAGGATTTTTAACTAGTACGATCGGTGAGGAGAAAAAATGGAATCCTCGGATTGCCGGGAAATCTCTTTTTGAATTTAAAGAGATTATGGACAATTTAAACTTACCTGAACCAAAAAAAATTCATGAAGCAGTGCCTGCAAACCGCGCCTGCGGGAAGGTGTTATGAGTATTGGTATCCTTTTTTTATTGTTAGGTGTAGGTGCAGGAATTCTTGGTGGATTAGTTGGCATTGGAGGGGGGATTCTACTTGTCCCCGCCCTCGTATATTTTTTTGATTTTAACCAAAAATTAGCGCAAGGTACTACTTTGGCTGCTATGGTTCCACCAATTGGAATCGTTGCAGCTTATATCTATTATACGAGAGGAGAAACTAATGTTTTTGCAGCTGCCTTTATAAGTGCCGGGTTTATCTTAGGGAGTATATTTGGCGCTGGTGCCGCATCAAAGATTGACACTACCATTTTGTCTCGTTTTTTTGGGATCTTTACAGTGATAGTTGGCTTAAAAATGGTTTTTTTTCCAAAATAAAATAATTAAATTTTTCCTTGCAGGAACTTCTGATTAAATTTTCCATTTCCACGTGTTCGGTTTTTATCTCACATTCTTTTGGATATTAATACATTTTTTTTCTACCGAATTTTCTTGGCCAGCTAGTATCATTGCACCACTCCAATTTCTTTTTTGGTGGAACCTGGTCTTTTCTTCTATTTGGATAGTTTTAATTTTTATTGTCGTTTTTGGCTTATTAGGTATTTTACTTCGAATTCCTGTAGTCGGAATTTTGTTACAAGGTATTAGGAACCAAGTTTCGGAAATTGGTTGGTACAAGTTTCTTCTTAACAGAACTACTGTTTGGTTAGTAAGCCAAACCTTAATTCTCTCAGGTTCCTATATTTTTGGTTATAGTAACCAAACAGAAACTTGGGTATATACTACTTCCCTTTCAGCAGTCATTTTGGGATATTTCATTAAACAAAACTTTCACAAACCAATGGCAAATTTTTCAAGTTCCCGAAGTTTTTTTATCTACCGAAAGGGAGAAACCGATAGAGATTACGGCTCCCCTACCGAAAATTTTCCCAATGAAAAAGACGTAACACCTCCTTAAATCTTGAATCGTTAACATTTTTATGACAGTTACCATTCCCAAAACAATCTAATGGACATGGTATCTGAATCAAAAAAACAAAGATTTTTTTCTCCTATTGTGCGTTTGGTGGCGATTGTATTGATCACAACCTTCTTTTTAGGACAATGTAGCCTTTTTTCAGACAAAGAAACTAAAGTCCAAAAAATCTCCCTACAACCAGAACCAGGACAAAAAATAGCAGCATTTGCAGAAGGATGTTTTTGGTGTTCTGAACATATCTTTGAATCAGTACCAGGTGTGATCGATGTTATTTCAGGTTACGCGGGAGGACATACCCAAAACCCTAATTATGAATTGGTAAATACTGAAACAACAGGTCATGCGGAAACGGTTCTCGTTTATTATGATCCAACTAAGATTGATTATATGGAATTATGTAGGATTTTTTTTCTCTCCCATGATCCAACAACTATTAACAAACAAGGTCCCGATGAAGGATCTTCCTATCGATCGATACTTTTTTATTCTTCTGACGAAGAGCTAAAGATGGCAAAAAAAATTCAAAATGAAATAGTTGAAAGACAGATTTGGAAAAATCCGATAGTGACAGAAATTAAAGAGTTAAAAGAATTTTACAAAGCAGAAGATTATCATCAAAATTTTATACAAAATCATCCAGACCAGTCATACGTGAAGGCAGTGTCTATTCCGAGATACCAAGAATTCAAAACACGATATGATTCATATGTTCAATCTAAAAGGAAAACGAATTAAATTTAATATTCTAGTAAGTTAAAAACTGTTCTCTGATTTTTGTACGAAACGAATCAAATTCCGATTTTGTTTGGAATTTACATACTTTTAGGATTTCCGCAGAAATTTCCGATGATTTTGCTTCTTTTGCATTAATTGAAATCATCATATCACTTAGATAAATAGGGTATACTATATCCGCATATACATCATCGACAAGAAGAGGTCTATGATGAAATTCCATAGCTTTAGTGTATAAAATGGGGAAATTCCATTTTTCTCCAACCATAGCACCTAACTTTGAATGAGTGATTCCTATGGCAGACTCTTCCAAGCTAATAGTGGATGCAATTTCCCTAGAATTTGAATAAGTTTTAATTTTTGTCATATGATTTTGGTCAAAAGATAAAAGCAGAATTTCTCCAATATCATGTAATAAAGATGCGGCAATTAAATTACTCAAGTCTGTTTTGTTCATACCCATCTTTTGTCCAATGGCTTTACAATAAAATGCAGACTCATTTGATTTTTCCCAAATAGCGGTAAAAGCAGGAAATTTATCTTCTAACATTTGTTTTGTTCCAAGACTGTATAACAATGTTTGTAATTCTTTTAGACCAATGAGTTGGATCGCCCGATCCAAACTTTCAACTCTTCCTCCGCGTCTGAAGGCAGCAGAATTGGAAAGTTTGAGAATATTCGCTGATAAAGCAATATCTCTTTTGATCATTTCAGCTATGGTTCCAATACTTGAGTTTGGTTTATCAATCGCATCTTGGATGTCTTTGATTGCTTTTGGAAATGTAGGTAAATTGTCAATTTGTGATACAATATGGTCAATTTTTTCTAACTGTTGGTTTTCTTTGGAGACCTTAGACGGAATATCAATCATAAAGACAGTTTTGTTTTCACCGGATTCAAATTTAAATGCAGAATCTCCTAAACCATCGTTACGTAACATCATTAAAGTCATGATAAGACCAAGACCTGCACCTTCTTGTTCACTTGACATATCAACAAATGCATCTGCCAAATCATTGTATGTTTTTGCTTTATCGATTCTTTCTTTGATTCTAGCTGATTCAGCCGCAGTGAGTTGGACATTATTCATAATTCGAATTCGCATCAAACTTTTATTATGAATAAAAGAAACAAATACCCCGAAGTTGTTTCTTTGAAGTGAATCTTCGATTAATTCACGGTTTTCTAGATATGTTTTTTTGAATTCAGCAATACCTGCTTGGTATTCAGCTTCATCTTCTATATTACTAGCTCTATTTTTAAAAAAAACTCGTTTTGCATTTGCTTTGACTGCATTTGTTACAGTTTCTTTTACTGCCGCAAGAACTGAATCTCTAACAATGATTAGATCAAGTTGTAATAAAAATCGATCTAAAACTTGATATAAGGTATTTTCTACCTCATCAGTTATCTGAAAAAATTTAAAATGGAAAGGTGAATTTTCGGATATAGGATGATTAATATCATCAATATTAGTATGTAGACCTAACTCTTGTTTGTATTCTAATGTGACAGCCTTGGGACTTGCCATATAACCTCAAGTAACGAACCAGTGTCTACGGGGAAACCCCAATCTATATTTTTTGTGAAGACACTTCTATTCCATCACATGTAAAGATTTTACTAGTGCAAGCGTTTAACAATAAAATTGCGAAACATAGAAATCCTGCGACAAGTACCTAACCAAAAATGATTTTAATCCTTTATTTTACTACGTTTGTGTACTAATTATTCAAAAAGTTTAATCTTAGGCAGACCCAAATTATATCGAACCGCCACAACACGAATTCCGACAACTATACTTGCGGAAATGACTAGATTCCAATTAGCATTTACGTTCCATATATTTAGCAAAATATACAAAACAGATCCCGCCAAACAAGCAGTAGCATAAATTTCCTTTCTAAATATAAAGGGAACTTCATTCATGAGTGTGTCACGAATGACTCCACCAAAAATCGCAGAGATCATACCAAGGAGGGCAGAAGCAAAAAAGTTTACTCCATGATCTAACGCAATCCTTGTACCAAGCACTGTATAAATTCCGATTCCTAATGTATCAAAAAGAAATAATTCATCCTTTAATTTTGTGAGTATCCCTGGTAAAAGTATCACAAGTAAAAACCCTATAAATATGGCCCAAAGAATATTTTCATCTCTTACCCAAGAGACAGGATAATTTCCAAGTGTAATGTCTCTTAAAGTCCCTCCACCAATGGCTGTGATAAAACCTGTAAAGAAAACACTAAATAAATCGTGATGGTGGTCTTTATGTTCCAAAGCAGAAAGAGCACCGGATATCGTAAATACCATGATGCCGGCAAGACCGATGTAATAAGAAAAACTAAAATCCACGGATTTTCCCCTACTTTTATTTTTTTAGACGTAAATAAAATGACAATCTTTTGGCCTTTCAGTTGTTGTATTGAATAGAGAGATAAAGTATGTTTGGAAAATTTTTAAGGAATTCAATTTTAATCCCCACATTTTTATTCCAGGCTTGTATTCCCAGTCTTTCTAAAAGTTTTTTACAATCAGTCACAGACTTTCTTCAATTCAATAGTTTAACAAATTCTGGTCCATCAGGACCATTCAAAATTTCTTTTACTGTCTCTGGTCTTCTTGGCACAGGACTGGTCGTAAATCTAAATTCAGGAACCGAATCCCTCACTATAAATGCAGATGGGAAATATGATTTTTCTACGGTTCTTAGTACAGGAAATAACTTTAACGTTTCCATCCAAACACAACCCACTCTCCCCACTCAAACATGTTCTGTCAGTGGAGGAACAGGTGTTGTCGGACATGGAAACATCGACTCTATCATAGTAAATTGTGATCCTTTGCGTTATACACTTTCAGGTACAATCACTGGCCTTTCTGGAATCACAGGGCTAATTCTTACCAACTCATTTGATGGTGCCACATTGAGTGTGGCCGTTGCTTCCGGAACCTTTGCTTTTACACAAACCTATTTGGATGGAACATCTTACAACGTATCTGTGACAACCCAACCTAACCATCCTGTGCAAAACTGTGTGACCACCAATGGTGTTGGCGTAATCGCCGGTGCAGATATAACTAATATCAATATTGTTTGTACTTCGACTGCATTTCCAATTGAAGTGAATGTTGTGGGTTTGTCTTCAGGAACATTAGCGATACGAAATAATAATTCAGAACTCCTAACTATAACATCCAATGGAACCCATATGTTTCCTACAGATGTTGTAATCAATAATACTTATAACTTACAAGTTGCTTCTCAACCCACAAACCACCAATGTGTGCTTTCTAGTTCTACGGGAGTTGTTACCACATCCATCACAGTTACAGCAAATTGTTTTAGTATGTTAAATGTTAACCCTTCATTAGGTGGTATTTTACAACCAACGGAAAGTATTCGTTTGCAATTTTCTGCTGCCATCAATGTTGGAAGTTGTACAGGTTCTTCAGGGCTCAACACTAACTTAGGGATTCCTGTGCTTTTTGCACTGTCCACAACTAGCATCACAGATGATACACTCACAGTTTCCCCTGCACCCACAGATTCCTGGGTATATGGTAATAGCACTCTTACATTAAATTGTATAAGTAACAGCGGACAACCTTTATCCACCACTGTCAATATTCCCTATTTGGTTCCGTCAACCATTCGTTATGTGTCTCAAATTAGTGGGAATGATTTCTTTGATGGTCTAACAACTTCCACACCCAAACGTAATATCCAAGAAGCAATCAATGATTTAGTAGGTTGCCCTACTTTTGATTGTGCTGTTCTTGTAGAAGGTGGGTGGTACGATTCGACTGTAATTGGTGATAAAATTCAGCTTACTAATGGTGTTTCACTTTACGGAGGTTATGTAGCTGGATCTAATTTTGGAACTTGGGATCCAGACTCACATAGTTCTCAAATTTTAATGATCGCAACACCTGCAAGTTGTAGTACTTCAACTCAAGTGGCTCCTTGCGCTGCATTAGTAGGCGATGTTACTATTGTTAATGATACAACCGTTTCTGGATTTTTCATTAAATCAGGACCCAATACAGCTCCTTATATGGCAGGAGTGTTATTAGATTCCACTGCAAAGGTGAGACTTATTAATAATGCAATTGATGCTGGAACGGGAATCAGCGGCTCTTATGGTGTTAGTTCCATCAACAGCAATCCTCTACTGGTTAAAAATTTAGTTGATGGAGGAAAATGTACTTTGGCTAGCTGTGAATCCATCGGATTGTATATGACTTCCTCTTTTCCCATTTCCCCGATTCTCCTACTCAATGCTATTTCGGGAGGAGATTCGACTCTTGGCGGTGTGAAATCAAAAGGAGTGCAATATGTTGGGCCCTCCACCATCACGGTATCCAATATTACTGGAAACATCATACTCAGTAAAGATCTGAGTTTAACATCCACAACTGATAGTATTGCATTTGAAGTCAATTCAGGTGCAAGTGCCGGTTCTAATGGAACACTAGCGGGAAATATTTTAAAGTCTGGTGCTGGAAATAATTCTATTGGAATTCGCATCCAAGTAAACTCCGCTATTGAGATTGGTTCCACCACACAAGGGAATATCATCACTACAACCAATGGAGTTGCTGGATCCTATGGATTGTACCTTACAGGTGGACATGTAATTCGAAAAAATGTAATCAATGTTGGAAATGCTGTCAATACAACAGGTTCAGCGGCGGCGGCTGGCGTTTATATTAGTAGCGGGGGGACTTCTATTTTAGAAAATAATACCATAGAAGGAGCGAATGCTACTTCAACAGCATCCGCAAACGCTTATGGTATTAAAGTCAATAGTATTAGCGCTACATCTCGGATCAGAGGCAATTATATTAGGACCGGAACAGCCACAGGTACGACTACATCGACCTCTATTGCTGGTATCAATTTGGATACTCCTTCCAATGCACTAGTCGCTAACAATTGGATACAAAATGGAACAAGTAGCCAACTTGCATATGGTATTGAATTAGTTTCCATGTTTTCTGGTTTAAGGATTTATCATAACACGATAAGCAGTGGAACCACGGCTATAGCGGGAAAGGAAGCACCTATATTTATCAAAGCTTTATCGAGCGCTGCAGATATTCAAAATAATGTTTTGTTATTAGTCGATAATTCAGCGGGAAATGCATGTATCTTAAATTCTGGATCAGGTCTTCAAACTGCGATCAAATACAATGTTTTTTATAACTGTGCAACATTTGTTTTTCAGAATAGCATGAACTATACAGATCTTTGTGGGGGAGGAATCCCATCTACTGCTGTATGTGTCTCACCTCTCGGTGTTTTAGGAAATTTTGGAAATAATTTAAACTTAAATCCGAATTTTGTTTCCAACTTTGGTACCACAGCAAATTACACACCAACATCTACTACATCATGTTTGATTACAAAATCGACAAACAGTATTTTAGCAGATAGTTTTAATGGTAACGGAACAAGGCCTGGTGCTGATGGTGCCGTGAGTCTTGGTGCAATCGAATACGAATTAGTTTGCACACCTTAACAAATGTTAACACTAAGTTAAGGTAATTAGTTTTATTTTTCTTTTTAGACTACCAATGATCAAATATTCTAAGGTAAAACGTAAATTCCTACGCGGTCATTGTAGAGACTACCAATATACAATTGTCTTTTCTTTTCAATCACACTAGTAACTTCTTTTAGGTGTTCTCCACCTGGATCTTGTAAGGTCATAATTACTTTACCATTCCCGTCCATCTTGAGTGCATAACCATAAGGTTCTGCCTTTGGCCAAAGGAATTTTGGAAGAAAAGAAATCATCTTTTTTACAACTGGGGATGGATGCATATGATCCATTCTGTCATTTCTAACAGTAAACAATGCCACCCAAAATTCTCCATTTTCGTTTCTAGTGATATTATCAGGGAAACCTGGTAGGTTTTCAATTACGGTTTCTTTAGTTCCTTTTTTAGAACCTTTTAACCAAAGTTTAGTGACCTTATAACGATATGTTTCATTCACAAGGAGAAAATCTTCGTTCTTAGACAAAGCAATACCATTGGCAAAATACAATCCATCGGCAAGAAGTTCCGTCTCTTTCGTTTTTGGATCATAAACGAATACTCGTCCATAAGGTTTTGCTTCCAAGAGATCATATAAGTATTCTTTTTGTTCATAAATCGATGCATCGGAAAAATATATTTTTCCATCCTGAGCAATATCAACATCATCAGTAAACCGAAAAGGGACTCCCTTATATTCAGAAACAAGAACTGTTAGTTTTCCAGTTTTATCTAATGATAATAGTCCACAGTATGCATCCGCGATAATTAGATTCCCTAATTTATCAAACTGGATTCCTAAAGGTCGACCACCTGTTTTTGCGATAGTCTTTATTTCACCTTTTAAAGTGATCCGTATAATACGACCTTCTTTATCTCCACCATAAATATTTCCATCAGCATCTACATCTAAAGACTCCAATCCTTTTACTTTGCCAATCGCAAGTAAAATTGACTTTTGTAATTCTGTGTTAGGTGCAAATATTCCAACTGGTTCAGGTTTAATCGGTGGCTCATAGGCAACGGGTTCGAAGGTTCTACATGAAAATAATAAAGCTACCAGTAATATATTGATTCCTAGATATTTCATTTTGAGTGTTTCTCCTTCTCAATCAAACCATCTTTTAAAGCCCATCGTTCGTCGACCCATCGTTTCATTTTTTTAGACATAGGTGCAAATTGTTCGTTCTCTTCAATTGGCACTTGCGATACGGGAACCACATCCACGAATACTTTTAGTTTACGAATTTTTCCACGCATCAAATCTAAAAAACTTGGGTTTTCTGTAGGATATACAATCGTTAAATCAATAAATGCATCAATCGAATTTTTGAGTGCTGTAGAAACAACGGAAATCCCTCCGCTATGAGGACGTAGTAAATGTTGGTATGGATTTTTCTTTAGTAACTTTTGCACTCTTTCGGGAGTTCGTCTGTGACCTTCAAGAAAATTCAAAATGGAAAAAGGCATTCCCGCAAACTTTTCACAAACTTTCTTTACATTTTCTAAATCTTGGTTTGCCAGTTCTGGATTTTTTTTCAGTTGTTCCCTGCTACTTCTTTTTACAAAAGGAAAGTCCAAAGCAAGCCAAGCATGTCCCAAAATTGGAACATATTTCAATGAATCTTTAATAAAAAATCGAATCAGAGGAATTTTACGATTTAGGACAGATTGTATGATATAAATATCAGACCATGATTGGTGGTTACAAATAATCATGTAATGACCATCTGCTTTTAAATCTTTAAAGGAATCTCCAACCACTTCAAACTGAACACCATATAACATTCGGGAAATGCGATAATTGTTTTCGATCCACATCTCTCCTACCTTTAAAAGTAACTTGTCGCCTAACCTTCGCAAGGAACCAGTGGTCACCAACTTCCAGATGTATAGTGGATACATTGTTGGAATAATTGAAATTAAATTCAAAAGGAAGAAAAAATAAGCAATAATTAAACCCAAGTGAAACTCCTAATTAATACGTAGTTCCGATTCCAAGAATCGTCACATCATCCATCATCGAGGCATCACCCCTAAACGAATGAAAATCATCCATTAACAAATTAATTGTATCTGTTAGATTTAAATCCAAACTCTTAGCAGATTCAAAACTGGAAAGCAATTTGGTTTCCCCGAGGAGAATTCCCTCCTTGTTTTCTTGCTCCAAATATCCATCAGAGATCATAAACAGACGGTCACCCAGTCCAAACGGTATTGAATGGTTTGAATATTCTACATCTTTTTCCAAGCCCAACATGACCCCAGACTCAGCCAGCGGAATAATCCTATCTCTTGTTACTACATAAGGTTCGTTATGACCAGCCGAGGAATAAGTTAGTTGGTTTTCTTCCAAATTTAAATCCACAACAACAGCAGTAAACTGGTTAGATTTTTTCCCATATCGATCACTAAAAATTTGATTGAGTGCAAATAGAACATCGGCAGGATTCGTAACACTGTGTTTGATATGATCGTATTCTGCTTTAATGGCCATTGTGATTAATGCCGCTTGCACTCCGTGACCAATCGCATCTGCTAAAAATAAACGTATTTTTGATTTTTCTAAACGAATGACATCGAATATATCACCACCGACTTCTGCCATAGGCTCAAATCGTGATCCAAAATCTAAATGGGCAACATACTTTAAACCGAGTGGTAATATATTTCTTTGAATGGTTTTTGCTGTTTCTAAATCTTCTTGTATAATTCTTAAAGATTGAGTTAACTTTGCCGTTCTTTCTTTTACCATCTCTTCCAAAGTTTCATTTTGGAGACGAAGTTCTCTGTTTTTTTCAATCAGTACTTGGTTTTCTCTTTGTTCTGCATTCCGAATTCTCGCAGTTAACAATTTCAGAAGTGTTAGGGTCAGATCTGGACTAGTCTGTAACAAACGATGAAAATCTTCACGAGTTAATACGAAGAGTGTAGAATCTTCCTTTGCAGAAATATTAACGGTTCTAGGAGCAGAATCAATAAGTGCTATTTCTCCGAAATAATCTCCAGAGACTAGATCTCCAATAATTAAAACTTCTTGTTTACTCTCATCTAAATATTTCCAAACTTCAACCGTTCCGGATTCGATAAAGTAAAAAGAATCGCCTAACGAATATTGCTCGATGATATGAGAGCCTTTTGGGAAAAAGGCAGATTTCATTTCTTTTTTTAGAAAACTTAAATCTGCTGTTGGTTTCTCCTCGGTTCCCATTTCTCTTACCTTAGGTTTCAGGTTCCCGATTGACCAAATCCAATGAAAATGCCGGTTTACAAACAGACCAATATTCAGCATCTTCGGAAAACGGGTTTGAATATCTAACTTTAGTTCCTTTTTCTACGAGAATAGATTCTCCTGCAGAAAGAATGATAACTTTTCCATCTACTTCGATTTGTTTTTTACCACGAACCATAAGAGTCCATTCATCAAAGTTAGGTGACTGAAATGGTTCGCCCCAACCTGCTGGTGCTACCATGTGAGCGACAGAAAGATCAGAACTGCCAGTCGAAGGAATTCCGAAATGTTCTGCGATTGTTTTCCCACCCGGAACAGGAATATGGATCGGATTTGTTTGGTGCTTAAAACCCATATTCTAAAATCCAGGGAATTTGAAATTATACTTACTTTTAAGAAGGTCTTCTGTATAAGTCCATAATTTTCTTCTGGCTGTTAGATCGTAAGAAGGTTCCGAACTTTTTTCCATTTTCTTTTTCACAAAATATTTTCCTGAAACGGAACTTACTGATGGATCTGTAACAAGAAAAATAGAAGTTTCGGCACCTTTGTCTTCAGAGATTGCAAAAATATTTTGGGCAAAAGTCAGAAGAATCTTCGCCAAACCTTCATTATTTTGTCCAAACTTTGTTTTTACGAATCCAGGATGTAAACAGTTTACAGTGATTTTTGTTTGATTCAATCGTTCCGCAAGTTCATAGGTAAAATAAATATTCATAAGTTTTGATCTTTGGTACTGTTTCCAGCCGGAATATTCTTTTTCACCTAACAAATTATCAAAGTCCAAAGAAACTCCCATATGTGCCCTGGATGCAACGTTAACAATTCGAGATTCTCCTGCTTTTTTTAAAGAAGGAAGTAATCCAAGAGATAGAACAAAATAATTCAAATGGTTTAACGCAAATGTCGACTCAAGTCCTTCTTTCGTAAGCGAATATTGATCAAAGTAAGCACCTGCGTTATTGAGCAAAACATCAATTTTTGGATGATTCTTGCGAATGGTTTCTGACAATAAGAATGTTTCTTTTGCAGAAGATAAGTCGGCTACATAGGAATGTACAGTCGCGCCTGTTACTTGCAAAGAGTAAACCAACGCTGCAAGTTTATCTGAATTGCGTCCAACTAATATTAGTTCGTTTTGATTTTTGGCGAAAGAATGAGCACAGACTCTTCCTATTCCATCTGTTGCACCTGTAATGACAATAGTCTTTTTCATGAAATAATCTCCTCTTTCATCTTTTTGGGAATGGTAAAAACAAACCTGGAACCAGATACTCCATCACTATCAGCAAAGAGAATTCCTCCGTTTACCGAAACAAATTCATGGCAAAGTAAAAGTCCAATCCCATTGCCGGTCTCCCCACCAGTACCAGTAGATTTAATAACCTCTCCGACTTTGAATAGTTTGTTTAAAATTGATTTCGACATACCAACACCTGAGTCTATAACGGATACTTGCCATGTTTCGCCAATATCAACTGCATTGATTAAAATTTTCCCATTACTATGGCTAAACTTTAAGGCATTAGAAACCAAGTTTCGAATGACTGTAATAATCATTCTATCATCGCAAAATACTATTGCATGAGAAGGAATAACCACTTCAAATGTAATCCCTTTGTTTGAAGCACTTAATACAAATAGTTCTAAACATTCTCTAACAATGTTATCCAACCTGTAATAATGAGGACGGTATTCCTCTTGTCCTCGTTGCAACTTAGACCATTCCAAAAGGTTTTCTAACAATGAAAAAACCGATTCTGTTGCGTCTACTAAGGATTGGGTCATTCCAGCAAGAGCATCTTCTTTCTTTTTCATGTCCTCATTTAGTACTTTGAGTAACATTTTAATTCCAGCGAGTGGCCCTCGTAGATCATGAGAAATAATAGATAAAAATCGATCCTTAGTTCCATTTGCAACTAAAAGTTCACGATTGACATTAGCCATTTGTTTTTCTAAATTTCTCTGCTCAGTTGTATCTCGAAACACAAGGACCATCCCAATTTTTTTCCGATTGGCATCTCGGATTTGTTTGGCGGTAATTTCCCAATACTTATCTTCTTTTTCCCAAATCCATTTTGTGAGTGTACGTTTCTCGGATAAATGGTCGAGTTTAGATATAATTCCTGGAGAGGATGCAAAAAAATATTTATAGGAAAGTAAACTTACATTCTTTGTGGCAGTACAGAACAAATGTTCTGCAGCAATATTCCAGTCCACGACTCGATTATTAAAATCAAGAATCACCACGGCTTCGTCTAACTCATCTACAATTTCGCCGCGTACCAAAGGGACTAAGTCGAACATACGATAGTATCCAATGGCGAAAAAAATAAGAATGACTTGCATTGTGCTCATGACAGCAGTCAAGTTTAATCCTGGCAATGGACGTACACCTAACTTATGCAAAATGGCAGTAATCCAAATAAACAGATAAGAAACTAATATCAAAAGAAATCTTCGTCTTTCCGTAGTTTTAGATACAAAGATTCCCTTAATTAATAAATATGCTACAAAGGAAGACCAAAAAAATGATAGGAAGTATGATACAAAAAAACCTCCTGTATTGGTCACTTGTATCCATTGAATGTGCTCATCGATAGTAATTAAATAAGTATCCAACGTAAGAGTTTTAAAAATAGGATCCAGAACACAAACCGCTATAGTCAGTAATGGTTGGACCGTAAGTAAAACCCAAAATCTTCTGGTTAACAGGTGTTTGTTTTGAGTAAATTCTAAAGATACAAGCACCATCCCCATATTGGCGATGGCAACTCCTATATACAATAATGCCACAAAAGTCCTGTGCAAATTCGGACTTATATACGCAAAATCTATCCCATAAAATCCGGTCCACATCATGGAACCGATAACTAATACTAATAAATATTTAACAATGTCTAGGCGGAAGGATTTAAGAATGAATAGCCCCAATGCGAGATTGAAGCCAAAAGCTAGAAAAAGAAGTAAACTATAGGGATGAAATTGCCACAAACTAAGTCTCTTCGCTGCTTAGCATTTCACAATTTCCATCAAAAACAACACCATCTGCAATTTGAAGTTTTGCAGTGCGAATGTTTCCTTGTACTTTGCCAGTGGATAACATTTCTAATCTTTGTGTTGCTGTAACATTTCCAATGATGGTACCACCAACAACAACTGTGCCGGCTTTGATATTTGCTTTTACACGTGCTCCCTCACTGATGACAAGATAACCATCAGAGATGATTTCACCGGTAAAATCACCGGAAATTTGTAAGGGTTTTTTAAAAGCTAAAGTTCCGCTAAATGCTGTTTCTTTTCCGAGAATAGTAGCAATAACTCCGTGTTCGGTGATGGTTGGTTGCATTTCTTTTTTTGACATAGTTCCTATTTTGTTTTCATATTATATACCCCGTCCCAATCTTCTGGTGGGGGATCTGCGATATAATCATCACATCTTTCAATGTATAATTTTGTGGGGCCGTCTTCTGGGAGAATAGCTAATCCTTTTTTGAACTCTTCTTTCGCTTCCGCGAACTTTCTCGATTTATATAACGAGAGAGCGTGGTTGTAGTGAACCAATACAGCTTTCATTTTATCACTAGCGATCATAGGGGCTCCTTATAGAAAATGACAACGGCAGTTGCGTAATGGTCAGCATGGCTGATGGATACGGAACTCTTAGTAAATCCTTTCTCTCGGAAAAACTTCTCAGTTTTCCCACGGATGACTAGCGTTTTTTTACCAAAATTTGTGCCTGCCAGTTCAATCTCGCGCATATCGGCCACTTCCCCTGAATTGAGATTTAGGGCCTTAATAACGGCTTCTTTGCAGGCAAATCGACCAGCGAGAAAAGGAACGGGATCCTTGTGTTTGTGGCAATATTCTACTTCTTCATCAGTAAAAACCCGTTTAAGAAAACGGTCCCCATGTTTTTCCAAGAGTTCACGGATTCGATGGTTTTCTACGATGTCGTTCCCGACAGATAACATAAGATGATTTATTTTCGCCGAAGATCCAAGAGTCGAGCAAATAAAATATTGTTTTCTTTATGGTATGGGCGCCTGAGTTTCACTCTCTCAGAATAATCGAAAGCTGCCGAAAAATCTCCGTTTTTAAAAAGTGACTCTGCAATGTAATAAAGCGTTAGGCTGTCTGATGGATTTTTTTGAATATAATTTACTGCAAATTCCAAGGGGAAAGCTGACATTCTATGCTCTGCGTATAAATAAATTTTTTGCACTGAAAGTGGGGCATCATGGATGGATTCAAAATGGTTGGAAATAAGACGTTCTACTTCGTTCCATTTTTTTTGTTTGTATAAAATAAGAGCTCTCAGGTAAACAAAATGCTTAGGATGGCCTACCGCTACTTGGACAGGTGATCCTTCGCCAGTATATTCGACTCGAATCAAAGACAAATCATCGATTAAATCACCATGACTTTTGATCGCATCGCGAATCGATTCTAAATCACCATGACCTTCCAAAGTTGTTTTTAAAAATAATTCATCATCTTCGTTGACTTCCATCTCTGCTTCAGAGCCAATCAGAATATCATCACGCCCATCAGATCCGATTAATAAAATATCACC
This sequence comes from Leptospira montravelensis, assembly GCF_004770045.1. Taxonomy (NCBI): domain Bacteria; kingdom Pseudomonadati; phylum Spirochaetota; class Leptospiria; order Leptospirales; family Leptospiraceae; genus Leptospira; species Leptospira montravelensis. The sequence continues at coordinate 169,313 of NZ_RQFO01000009.1, read as the reverse complement.
TTTTTCCAATTGAAACGTGTTTATCTGAAGTGCTTTTTTTGAAGCCAAAAGTCCTAACTTCGCACAAACATAATTATGCGGTAAAAAGAAGGTTCGATGTTTTCGGTATATCACTGGCCTTGGATGTTCAGCATTTAAAAAATAAAAAAATCCAGTTTCATCATCAATTAAACAGAGAAACATAGAGATAAGCATAGAACCGTCAAAGGTTACTAAGGTATTATGTAATTCTGTATAAGCATTACTAACCCACTTTTCGGGAGTAATATCTCTTACTTCCTCGGACTGTCCGTTTCTTTTGATGATCGCTTCAAAAACAGAACCAATGACCAATGCACCGCTTGCTCCTTGCATAGACTTACCCATTGCATCACCATTCAGAACTACAATATACTTTTTATTCTGTAATAAGATGGAGGAGGAGACGCATAAGTCCCCACCAATTTCAGAACTCCATTGTTTATAAGAAAACTTTTTCTTTTGTTCCGTAAGGAACTGAATTTTCATATTTGAGGAGCTGGCTAGGTTTTGCGTTAAAGGTTCAATCAACAAGGAAGCCAAAAAATAGTCCCCATCTTGTTGTTCTTTTAACCCTTGAACTTCTGTTAGTGCAAAATTTAATTCTTTAGTCCTTTCATCTACTTTCTGTTCCAAGTTGGTATAAAGTAATGAATTTTCAATTGATACGGCAATTTGTGAAGATAGGATTTTTAAAATTTCTACTCTACCTGGTGTAAATGCGTCTGTTGTTAAGTTATTCTCCAGATATACAATCCCAACGACAGTTCCATGACTCAAAATTGGATAACAAAGAAGAGATTTAGGTAAAGTTGATTTTACATAAGGATCATTTTTAAAATCACCTTCCCTTGCGGCATCCCCACAAATCACAACAAGCCCAGTTCTCACCACATAACCAATAATTTGCGATGGGATTTTGTTTTGATTCACATAAGCCACAGGCTCGAGAAAATCAATCGCAAACGGAGATTCAGAATAAACTGACACTGATTCCTTCTCAACCTCAGACTCCGCTAAAACCTGCCAACCTGACTCTGCTTTGAGAATAAAGTAACCTCTTTCTGCACCAGCATTTTCGACAAGAATTTTCATCATTTTTTCTAAAAGACGATTGAGTTGAATTTCACCCGAAATTGTTTGCGAAGCTTTAATAACGGTATTGATATCTAAACTTGAACCGACATCGCCAAAAATATCTTTAGTAGTGCTAAATAAAGATAGACTATCAGTTGAATCGGTTCGGAAATTTCTTCCAATATATTTCTTTAAAGAAATATGATTAACTTCCAATTGTTTTACCTTGGAAAGAAAACCATACTTTCCATATCGATAATGCGCTTCCACCAAATGTAAGTTACTGTATTGCTCAAACCCTGTTTCTTTCCACATTCGGACCAAAAACTCATTCGCGATGGCCTCTTCGAGAATATTACTAGACTCACGCGCCAAAGAAATGGCTGCTTTACAAGCGATCACTGCATGAGTCTTTTGATTGGCTAAGTATAATATGAGAGCAGAGATGATATGGTGTTTATGTCCAAAGTTTTCCGGAGAACTTTTCGCCCAAACCTTCATTCTCTTTTCAAATCCATTTAATCTTTTTTTAAGAGCCGCTTTTGTAGTACTTTTTGGAATTTGATTATCTACAATTAAAGCAAATGTTACAAGAGCACCAAGGAAAACATGTTCTGGAACAAACATCATTCCAAACATTGCGCCTTCTAGTGAATCTAATTTTGTAGAAAACTCATATGCTCTTTCTTTATCACCAAGAAAATATTCAATTCGTAATTTACATAGATAGTAATCAAACAAGGCATTAGCATTACCGGAAGATAACCATTCAGAAACCGTTTCGTTTTCCGAAAAGTATCGACCTTCCAAATTCATTGGATCAGGCGATTCACCTCTCATGTTTTCAACTAATTGTAAGTTAAGGCGATGTACTTGATATGCGTGGTTTTGACGTAGACTTAATAATGCGGAATCATAACGAAGTTGGCTTTTATATAAATCTTCTAAATTTTCACGAAACAACAAACCTTGAAAATGAATATTATTAAGGGAATAGGATGAATATTGTAAATCGCCAGTTTCCATCCCAGACAAAAAACTATCCCAAAATATAGAACGACTTTCTCTTGCATGATTTTTCCAAGGAGATATCATACAAGCAAACATAAATAATGTTCTACATCGAAATGCTTTTGCATCTAAAGTATCGAGCAAACGAACACCTAACTGACCAAACTTTAAACCATCTTCATAATTTCCTAATCCCGAGCCTTGGATGATACCCATTGCACAAAACCCAAAGGCACTAATTTCACATAAGCCATATTTTAAAGTATGATTTACTAACTTTAAAACTATCACAGGGAATAAATTTGGTTCCGCCAAAAAAGCAGGAGCAATACATGCATTTAAGAGACGCATGATTGCGAGATATTTAGGATCATTCGAAATTGGTAATTCTTCTAAACTATCAATTGACCTATGTCCCAACTTAAATTTGAACTTAAGAATTTCAGGTAACGGAGAAAGAGAACCAGCTTTATTTGGCAATCGCACCCCAACTAGTTTTAACGCTTGTTTTAGCGTTTCCAATACTTCCTTCATCTTGTTTTGCGTTACAAGCATCGAAGACTGCAATTCATAAACCAAAATTTTATCTAAATCATTTCGGGCAAAACTAAGTATATAGTTAAAACTCTTCTCCGCCGCCTCAAAATTCTTCGAAAGATAAGCAGACCTTGCATAAGCTAAATGAAGTCTTAATGTATTTTCGTAATCCAAATTCCATTCAACATCCTTCATCAAACCTGCCATTCGATCAAAGAAAGTAAATGCAGCTTCATAAGCAGATGAATTAAGAGCTTTAAAACCTGCTTTTTCATTTAGAATTCTTAATTCAGAAAATTCCTCTTCTGTATTCATTTGGGAGGAACCCAAATTTAATTGGTTTACGATTGTAAATAGGTGATCCTCAAGTTTATACTTATATAATATAGAAAGATAAGTTTTCCCAATTTTATAGTGAAGTTTTGCTTTTTCTTCTGGCGATATAATCTTATAAATTGCCTCACGAATTTTATCATGAGTAAAATTCGCATCCTCCATTCCAAGAATCAAAAATTCTTCATTGGCTAAGGCAACTAAATCCATAGAAGCTTTGTGGAATGGCCTTTCAGCAATGGTCGCGTAAATATCATGTCGAAACCAGTTTCCGATGCAAGCAGTTAACTTCAGAGCTTCAATCAATTCGGCAGATTGCAAATTAATTTTATCTATAATCAAATCGATGACATTATCTGAAATATTAACGGAATCAATTTTATCTTTATCCCAAGACCAATGGTCATCAGTAAAATAAATGTATGACCTTTCGTAGAGATTTTTAAACATCTCATTTACATGAAATGGATTTCCTTTCGTTTTTTTCCAAATTACTTCTGCAATTGGTCTTATTTCAGATTCAGGAACAACAAGAGTATCAGAAACAAGCTCAGCTACATCACGTTCCCTAAGTGGCTCCAATCGGATTTCAGTAATTGAAACTTTATTTTCACGTAATTCATCTAGTAGTCTATAAAAAGGATCAGTAGGTAATACTTCATTATCTCGATAAGATAAAATAATAAAAAAATGCGAAATTTCAGGATCAGTTAATACTTCCTTCAAAAGAAGTATACTCGATGAATCTGCCCATTGCATATCATCTAAAAACAAAACAACAGGACGTTCTTTAGTACAGATGGTTCTAAGAAATTTTCTAAATACTATGTGAAAACGATTTTCCGTTTCAAAACTATCCAACTCAGGAGGCATAGGCTGTTCACCTAACAGCTGCAACAATTCTGGGACTACATCGATAATTAATTTTGCATTAGAACCAAGAGCATGGGATAAAATTTTCTTCCACTCTTTTACCGAAGACTCACTTTCGGATAATAATTGCCTAACAAGCCCCTGTAATGCTAAGTTTATAGCGCGATAAGGAATTGACTTTTTATATAAATCAAATTTTCCCGAAGTAAAGTAAGCTTTTTCTCTTGTAACGGGTTTCTGAATTTCATTAATGAGAGCTGACTTTCCAATCCCAGAACGACCAGAAATCAGAAAAATTTCAATCAGACCTTCTGCTGCATCTAAAAATTTTTCTTCAAATATTTTGAGTTGGGATTCTCTTCCATATAGTTTTTTGGGAATTTGAAACCTAGATGATTTATCATTTTTAGCTAGCTCCATTTGGAACTGATCCAATGAATCACGTCCACTTTCTAATAAGACCGATTGAATCGCAGATAAATCGGATAATAAACCTGTTGCTGTTTGATAACGATCTTCTGGATTTTTTTCCAAAAGTTTCATAATCAAGTCTGAAACAATCTTTGGTGCCCCACTTCTTTCTCTAGGAGAAAGAGGTGTTTTTGCAAGGTGTGCATGAACCATTTCCAAACTATCAGTGTATAAAAACGGCAAATCTCCTGTAATTAACTGGTATAAGGTGACACCAAAAGAATAAAAATCGGTTCGATAATCAACTGTACGATTCATTCTGCCGGTTTGTTCAGGGGAGATGTGCGCAAGTGTGCCAGTAAGATTCTGGTTCATCGGAAGATAAAAACTTCGATGAGTGAGAAGTGTTGCCGATCCAAAATCAATTATTTTAAGAGAACCCGTATCTGGATTATAAATAATATTTTGAGCTTTGATATCATTGTGGACAACTTTTGCCTTATGAATATCGATAAGCGCTTTACATACCTCAATAGCAATATTCAAAAAAGTTGCTATGTTGCTATATTTACCACTTAACTGTAATTTGGCGAGGTCGGTAAAACCAACATTTGGAAATACGATCGCAACTGTATTTTGATAAGACTCTAATTCTACAGGCCGTAAAGTATATTGGGAATCAATAGAACGTAATATTTCAAATTCGTTTTTAAAACGGGTGATCTCCTGGTTATCTGGATAATCACGGTTGAGTAACTTGATTACGACTTGTTCACCAGAAGGGGATTCCCCAGTGTATACAGAACTTCTTTTTCCTAAATGAAGTTCCTTGATTGCTTTATATTTACCTACAGTGAACACAAATTTTCCTATTTAGCTGTTTTTCCGCCGTCAACAGGAATCACTGCACCTGTAATAAAAGAAGCACCATCAGATGAAAGCCAAATACAAGTTTTTGATACTTCTTCAGGTGTTGCCATCCTACCTAAAGCATAGGATTTCATTCTTTCTTTTTTTACTTCTTCTGGATTGGGGACATTCGCATAAAACACATCATCCATTTCAGTTTGTATCCCTCCAGGACATAAGGCCACGACCCTAATTCCATAAGAACCATATTCTAAGGCTGCTGATTTAGTAAGTCCAATGATTCCATGTTTTGTCATGGAATAAGGACCAGCTTTTTCTTTTCCTCTAAGCCCTAATGCTGAAGAAACATTAATTATGACTCCACCCTTCCCTTGGCTAAGGAATTGTTTTAATTCAAATTGCATAGAAAGAAAAGTCCCTTTTAAATTTACATCCATTACAGAATCAAATATATCTAATGGATAATCTGCCGTCGCTTTCAAAACTCCAGAAATTCCTGCATTATTTACCGCAACATCTATGGATCCATATTTAACAACGATTGATTCAATAAAATTACGAACTGCTTCCGATTGTGTGACATCACAACGAACAAACATTCCAGTGCCACCTTGTTTTTCAAGGAGAGCCAAAGTTTCTTCCCCTTCCTGCTTCCGTCTTCCGCAAAACCCAACCACATAACCAGCGTTCGCAAACTCTAATACGATAGATCTTCCAAGACCAGAAGTTCCACCAGTTACTATTGCTACTTTTTTTTCACTCATTGGATTTCCCTTTCTTCGATCAAACGTCCATAACGATTGATCGCTTCCTTTACATTTGCTTGGTCGAGTTCAGAAATGGATTCAATACGAAAACCAGCAAAAAAGGTGTCTTCATTATTATCGTCTTCTTTGACCCATAATAAAATACAAGTTCCATGAACAAAACCGACAATATCAAAATGCATAAAAAATTCGAGTTGCCCACTATTGGCGAGTTCTCCCGGAAGTATCCCAGAACAGCGCACCATAAACCCTGAACTGGAGATATTTTCAATGGTAGAAACTATATTTCTTCCATTTTCTCGTATTGAAATATTATTTTTGAACTGATCCATCACTCGAAACCTTGGATCAATTTCGTAAACTTCTTCCTGTGTACTTTTTAAGCGTTTGTAAACCTTTAATGGCAAAATACTCGCTGCCATTTCAATTCTTGTGATTTCTTGATTCTCTTGGTAAGCAGTTATTTCCAATTTTGAGTAATTCCAATAACCAAATTTACTTAGTTTAGTTTCTTTGGCAATGGCTCTTAACTTGATTGGCATATTCATTTTTGCATACTGCAAAAATTCTGAATTAAGATATAACAACAAAAAGGTGACATCTTCAAAAGGAACTTTCCCAAACATGTGGTTACAAGCAATCCCGAACTGTCTAGCAGCTTCCACAATTTGCATTCCAGAAATATGTTTTAAATTGGGTGGTGAAAAAAATTTATGACCCGGTGGAACATAAAGATTAGCAAAAAAAGTATCTTTTTTCGGTATCTCAGTGATTGACTCAAAGATTGCAGATATCTTTGATTTCTCGACATTCCCCACATAATAATCTCGTCTTTTGACTATTTGAAGGATGCGAATTTCATCCGATTCTGTTACTTTATCTTTTAGAACATATTGTTGTAATTCAGTATCAAACTGATAAAAATTACTGATAAATTCTTTTTGAATATCATCAATCCCAGATTCTTTTACAATGCGTTCCGCAGAGTCTTTACGAATACGATAGGGAATTGTTTTTAGTTGGTAATAATTTCCACTCGAATCCTCTCTTTTTACATAATACTGAAGAAGAAAATCAATATCCTCGTTAGAAAGATTGGGAAACACATGATCTTCCATTATAGAAGATGTAACCATCCGAGGGAGTGCTCTTCGAATGTTGGAAACAAAACTATCGTCTTGGAAATATGTTCTTGTATATCGTTTGTCTAGAGGTAAAACTGCGGGAAGTTCTTCTTTTTCAAAAACCATCATAAGTATCAACCGGGAATCTACATTTAGGATTAGTCCGTAGATTCCACCAGGACACAATTCAGTGCAACTAAATTAACAACGAGATGGCAAATTTATGCTAATATCACCTAACTACAGTTACTGAACATGGTGCATAGTGTACAACTCGATCAGAGACACTACCCATAATAAATCTTCCTAGGATTCCATGACCTCTACTTCCAATCACAATCAAATCAGCCTTTTCCTTTTCAGCCAATTTGCATATTTCCTCAGCAGGATATCCTTCTAAAACAACTCGTTCCCATTTCACAGAAGTTTCATCTAAGATGGGGTGTATCTTTTCAAAGCGTTGTTCCGAGATCCACTTCACGCGATCCTTTCCCGCAGGAGCCGCATCATAATAACCAGGCAACGGACCGAAATCCTCAACTACTTCTACGACGTAACATTTTGCATTACTTGCCTTTGCAATTGCCAAACCAAATTCTAACGCTCTGGCAGAACTAGGTGAACCATCAATAGGGATGATCAGCTTTTGAATCAATTTTTCCATTACAGAAGTCTAGCATCTTCCCGGATTTGGGAAAGTGAAATTCCTTTGACATTTGTCAAAATTTTCAAAGATAAAACAGTTCCCAAATGGAAAATACCAATTTAGGTTACGAATTTGACGTCAACTTGGTGGGATTATTTTTTCCCACCTTCATCTTCCTTCGTTAAATAGTAAGCAACAAGAATTGGGATTGTTGTCACTAAAATGACAAATACAGCAACAACATTTGTAACAGGCCTTTGTCTCGGGCGTATAAATTCAGTTAACATCCAAATAGGAACTGTGGATTGTTGCCCTGCAGTAAACGTAGTCACAATCACTTCATCAAAGGATAAAGCAAAAGACAACATTCCACCAGCTAACAATGCAGTGGCGATATTTGGCAATATTACAAATCGAAATGTTTGCCAAGGATTAGCACCTAAATCCATTGAAGCTTCCACCATTGAATGAGAACTTCGCCTGAGTCTGGCAAGTACATTGTTATAAACCGTCACAATACAAAAAGTGGCATGCGCGATCACAATGGTCCAAGTACTAAAAGGAATTCCAAAAAGAGACATGGCTGACCTAAGTGAAATACCAGTGACAATTCCAGGAAGAGCAATTGGTAAAATCACAAGAAAGGAAATCACCTCTCTCCCAAAAAATTTGCTACGATAGACGGCAAGACATGCCAAGGTTCCAAGGATGATTGCTAAAATTGTGGAAATTGTTGCAACTTGCGAAGAGAGGATGATGGCTTCCCAAATATCATTTCTATCCCAAGCCACACCAAACCACTTGAATGTGAAACCTGGTAACGGGAATTGAAAAGTTTTTTCATCTGTAGAGAATGCATACATGATGATAATAAAAATGGGAATATGGATAAATAGAAAACCAAGAATGGTTGCCAGTTTTAATCCAATAGTTCCGAAATTCCATTTAGAGGGCATCGAAAGCTCCTAATCGTTTGGCAATCATAAGATATACCATCATGATAATGATCGGTATCATTGAAAATGCTGCGGCCAAAGGAATGTTACCCGCAGTTCCTTGGTGAGTATAAACAGCCATTCCTATAAAGTAACTAGAGTTTCCGATAATGGTGGGAATGATATAATCACCTAATGTAAGCGAGAAGGTAAAAATAGAACCTGCGACCACACCAGGAAAAGCTAAGGGGAGCACCACTTTCCGAAACGTTTGTGCCGGTCCCCCACCTAAATCCGAAGAAGCTTCAAGTAAAGATTTTGGAATCCTCTCCAAAGATGCTTGGATCGGAAGGATCATATAAGGTAACCAAATATAAACAAAAACAAGGAACATCCCAATGTAAGAAAAAGACAATGAAGTCCCACCAATCACCGGGATAGAAAGAATAACATCGAGTAGATGCAAAAGTCCGAGTTCCTGCAAACACCAGGTGAGGATTCCTTCTTTTGCCATAATCAGTTTCCAGGAATAAACTTTCACAAGATAACTCGACCAAAGAGGTAACATCACACCCAAATACAAAACAGGTTTTAATTTAGGACCTGCATACATTGCCATATAATAAGCAATTGGGAAAGCAATGATCGCACTTACAACAGTCACAGTAAATGCCATTGTTGTTGTACGAATGATGATATCCCAATTCGTACTTTGGCGAAACAAATCATAATAAGATTCTAAAGTAAATTCTCGTTTAATGACTCCCGAAAAAGAATCAATGGAGAAAAAACTTTGGATGAGTAAGGTAAATAGAGATCCTAAATACACAACTCCGAGCCAAATAAGAAGTGGTGCCAGTAATAAAAAAATCGCAAGGCCTTTACGATAAAATAGAAATGTAAAAAACTTATCTAGAGCGTTTGTCATTTACAAATCCTCAAAGTAAATGCATATCGGAATCTTTCCAACCCACAAGCACTTCCGAACCAACAGCAATGTTTTCTGCTGAGATTTTTAAGTTTTGTGTGGAGGCAATGATACGGGATCCATTTGGTGTTTCAAAATGCATTTTTGAAGTAGCACCAGAATACACTTGGCTTTTTAAGATGGCTTTAAAGGTTCTATATCCTGAGGAATGGTTATCTTCCTTGGCATTGGCAAATACATGGACTCGTTCCGGACGAATCATTCCTTTTCCATTTTGGCCGGTGAGTCGTTTCGTTTCTTCTAAAGAAAGAATATTGGATGTTCCTACAAAGTTTGCTACAAACTCTGTTTTGGGACGATCGTATAATTCTTCTGGTGTGGCAATTTGCTCCACCTTTCCTTTATTAAAGACAGCAATCCGATCGGACATAGACAATGCTTCTTCTTGGTCGTGAGTGACAAAGATAAAAGTAATCCCTACTTCTTTTTGGATGGCTTTTAACTCTAGTTGCATCTCTTCTCTAAGTTTGAGATCTAATGCTCCGAGTGGTTCATCGAGAAGTAATACTCCAGGACGATTGATGAGGGCACGCGCCAGGGCAATCCTTTGTCTTTGTCCTCCCGATAATTCGGAAGGTTTACGATTTCCCACATCGGGTAACCTGACCATAGAAAGCATTTCAGAAACTCTTTGGTTTATTTCTTTTGCGGGTGTGTTTTTTATTTTTAATCCATACCCAACATTTTCCGCAACAGTCATGTGTGGGAATAAAGCATAATCTTGAAATACTGTGTTCACATTTCTTTTGTAAGGTGGGATGCCGGTCACATCGACACCTTCCAAAAGAACCCTTCCAGAGCTAGTATCTTGGAATCCTGCCACCATACGGAGACAAGTTGTTTTTCCCGACCCGGAAGGGCCTAACATCGAAAAGAATTCACCTTTTTTAATTCCAAAGGAGACATCATCTACCGCAATAAATTGATCGAATTTCCTTGTTACATTTTGAAATTCTACATCGAAAACTTGGTCCATTCCTTCTCCTTTAGAACTCATGTGATGTTAGGATTTATTTACTTCCAATGATGGAAATATAATCTTCAGCCCATTTTTTATAAGGCACACATTTTCTTCCACCGGAACAATCTTCTTTTGGTGTTCTCCAGAAAGAGATTTTTTCAAAGTTGTTGAATCCGTTTACGGCACAACCTGTGTCTCCAAGGAGAGCATTCCCTTTACAAGCAGAAGGAACGGAAGGAACTGATCCAAACCAAGAAGCAAGGTCACCTTGTACTTTTGGAGAAAGTGAATGTTCTAACCATTTGTAAGCACAGTTTACGTGTTTTGAATCTTTATGAAGCATAGTGCTGTCTGCCCAACCAGTGGCTCCTTCTTGTGGAACTACAGAAGCTACAGGTTGTTTTTCACTCACAAGAAGATTTACTTGGAATGGCCATGTAGAAGAGGCAACAAGTCCTTCTTTTTTAAAGTCATCCACTTGCACCATAGCATCATGCCAATACTTTGGAACGAGTTGTCTTTGTTTTTTTAATAGTTCAATGACAGCGTTGTATTGTTTTTCATCCAACTCATAAGGATCTTGGATTCCCAGTTCTGGTTTAGCTTGTTTTAAATACAAAGCAGCATCCGCAATATAGATTGGACCATCAAACGCTTGTACACGACCTTTGTTTGATTTTCCATCAGGAAGAACTTGTTCTTCGAAAACAACATTCCAACTAGTTGGCGCTTTTTTAAAAACTTTAGTGTTGTACATAAGAACGTTTGGACCCCATTGGTAAGGAACACCGAAATGTTTTCCTTCCACAGTATGCCAAGGAGCATTTTGCAAACGAGAATCTACATTTTTCCAACTAGGAATAAGATCCGTATTGATTTCTTGAACCTTTCCACCCGCAACCAAACGAAGTGATGCATCACCAGATGCAGTGACAAGATCAAATCCACCTTCGTTCATGAGAGCTACCATCTCATCAGATGTAGCAGCAGTTTTTACATTTACCTTACAGCCAGAACTTTTTTCAAATTCAGTGACCCAGTCATATCCTTTGTCTGTTTCACCACGTTCAATGTACCCCGGCCAAGCAACGATGGAAACTTCTCCTTCGCCTTGTCCGATTTCGGAAACCTTAGTTTCTTTTTTGCCGCAGGCAACCGCAAATGCGATTGAAAGGACTGCAACAGAAAATATCACTCGTTTGTATGAATCGAATTTCATAAACCTATGTGCTCCTGGTTTTACTTATGTCAGGGATTAGATACCAAAAATCCAAAATTAAGCAACCACTTCCTAGGTTTTCAAAAAAAAGGTAGGAATTTTTAGGAGCTGGGATTTCGATGAAAGCACAGGTTTGGTATGAAATACATCAAAGACAAAGACCTTTTCCGACAAGAAAACTTCATAGGCGGGATCTGGTGCCCTGCAGAAAACAAAAAAGAAATTTTAGTACATAACCCCGCAAGCGGTGAAGTGATAGGGAACATTCCTCATTCCCAAGAAAAAGATACAGAGAACGCGATTCGTTCTGCCAAAGAAGCACTTAAAGATTGGAAAACCCGGCCCGCAAAAGAAAGAGCAGGAATTTTACGCAAATGGTTCCAACTTTTGATGGACAACCAAGAAGATCTTGCCCTCATCATGACACAAGAACAAGGGAAGCCACTAACAGAAGCTAGGGGAGAAATTGCTTATGCGGCATCTTATATTGAATGGTTCGGTGAAGAAGCAAAACGCTCGTACGGTGACATCATTCCATCTCACAGAAAAGATACAAGGATTCTTGTTTTAAAGGAACCGATTGGAGTGGTGGGAACCATTACTCCTTGGAATTTTCCAGCAGCCATGCTTGCCAGAAAAGTCGCACCGGCATTGGCCGCAGGTTGTACTGTTGTTTCTAAACCAGCCGAACTCACACCCTATTCTGCGCTAGCAATGGCAGTTCTTGCCGAAAGAGCAGGATTACCTAAAGGCGTATGGAACGTGTTAGTTGGTGATCCAATTGCCATTGGAAAAACCATTTTAGAAAGTAAAGAGGTTCGCAAACTCAGTTTTACTGGTTCTACAAAAACGGGGATTTATTTAATGGAAAAATCTGCCGCTACCTTAAAAAAACTTTCCCTCGAATTGGGTGGTAATGCTCCCTTTATTGTTTTTGAAGATGCAGACTTGGATGAAGCAGTGAAAGGTGCTATGTTATCCAAATATAGAAACACAGGACAAACTTGTGTTTGTGTAAATCGTTTCCTGGTTCAATCTTCTGTAGCCGAAACTTTTGCTAAAAAACTTGCTGAGAAAGCTAAGGAACTTGTGGTTGCGAATGGAATGGAACCAAATGCACAACAAGGCCCACTCATCAACGATGCGGCTGTAGAAAAAGTAAAATCCCATATAACTGATGCCATTTCAAAAGGCGCAAAAGTTTTAACAGGTGGGAAAGAACACAGTCTCGGTGGGAATTTTTTTGAACCTACTGTGCTTTATCCGGTAAATTCCTCTATGGTTGTGACAAAAGAAGAAACCTTTGGCCCAGTTTCTTGTATCCAAACCTTCCAAACTGAAGAAGAAGCCATCCAATTAGCAAATGACACTGACTTTGGTCTCGCTTCCTATTTGTATACAAAGGATATGGCACGCATTTTTAGAGTCGCCGAACAACTAGAATACGGAATGGTGGGAATTAACGAAGGGTTAATTTCTTCAGAACAAGTTCCTTTTGGCGGAGTCAAATTTTCAGGAATGGGACGCGAAGGTTCTAAATACGGACTCGATGATTATACAGTAACCAAATATCTCTGCCTCGGAGGAATCATATGACGGGCAATCAAAAACAAACCAACCAAACTCTATGGGAAAGAAGACTCGCAAACGTTCCGAGAGGTGTTACAACCGCCTATCCAGTGTTTGCCGAAAAAGCAAAAAATGCAGAAATTTGGGATGTCGAAGGAAAAAGGTTCATTGACTTTGGGGGTGGAATTGGAGTCCAAAACACAGGCCACTGCCATCCAAAGGTCCTTGCTGCTATCCACAAACAAGTGGACCAAGTGCTTCACACCGCTTTCCAAATCATGCCTTACGAACCTTATATCGTTCTCGCTGAAAAACTCAATGCCAAAGCGCCCATTGAGGGAAGTGCCAAAACCATTCTTTTTTCTTCTGGAGCTGAGGCTTTAGAAAATGCAGTGAAAATTGCAAGAGCAGCCACTGGACGACCTGGAATCATTAGTTTTCTCGGCGGGTTTCATGGAAGAACCATGATGGCCCTTGCCCTGACAGGGAAAGTGGTTCCTTACAAAAAAGGTTTTGGACCTTTTGCAAGCGATGTGTATCACATTCCTTTTCCTATGGAATACCACGGTGTCACAGAAGATGATTCTATCAAAGCACTAAACAATTTGTTTAAAGCAGACATTGATCCAACTCGTGTGGCCGCCATCGTCATTGAACCCGTGCAAGGTGAAGGTGGATTTTATATTGCTTCTCCGAGTTTCTTAAAAAAACTGAGGGCCATTTGTGATGAACATGGAATCCTTCTCATCGCTGATGAAGTTCAATCGGGGTTTGCTAGAACAGGAAAACTTTTTGCGATCGAACATTCCGGTATCAAACCAGATCTCATCACTACTGCAAAATCACTGGCAGCGGGGATGCCACTTTCTGCAGTGATCGGTAAAACTTCGATTATGGATGCTGTGGAACCTGGTGGACTTGGCGGGACTTATGCGGGAAACCCGGTGGCTTGTGCCGCTGGAATTGCTGTAATGGATCTGATCGAAGAAGAAGGAATTTTAGAGAAGTCAGTCAAACTCGGGAAACTATTAGTCGCTGAACTAAATGAAATCAAAAAATCCTATCCTCATATTGGCGAAATACGCGGGTTAGGTGCAATGGTTGCATTCGAACTGGTAGAAAACGGAGATGCAGGCAAACCTTCTGCCGATTTGGCAAAAAAATTAACGGCAAAAGCTTTAGAACATGGACTTGTTTTACTCTCGTGTGGTGTGTATGGAAACGTCATCAGAATTCTTGTACCGATCACCGCAGAAGAATCTGTGGTCAAAGAAGGTTTAAGTATCATAACAAAATCACTAAAGGAAATCTAAAACTTACATGAAAGAATATAAACTTTGGATTGATGGGAAATGGACAAACACAAATGGCGGAAAACTTATGGACATCGAAGATCCAGCCACAGGCAAAAAAATTGCCAAAGTAATTGATGCGAGTGTGGCCGATGTTGACAAGGCGGCCAAAGCCGCTCACAAAGCTTTTTATGATGGAAGATGGTCTGGGCTCACCCCAGGAGAACGCTCCAAAGCCATTTGGAAACTTGCCGATCTTTTAGAAGAAAAAACCAAAGAGTTTGCAAAAGCGGAATCTCTCAATGCAGGAAAACCTTATAAAAATCTGAGTTTGGCGGGAGACATACCGTTTGCCGTAGATAACATTCGTTTTTTTGCAACAGCGGCTCGCGATGTTCATGGAAGTCGTGCCAATGAATACCAACCAGGATACACTTCTATCCTGCGCCGGGAACCCGTTGGTGTGGTGGGACAAATTGCTCCTTGGAACTACCCGCTCCTTATGGCTGTTTGGAAATTTGGACCCGCACTTGCCGCAGGTTGTACCATCATTTTAAAACCAGCACCAGGAACACCGATCACCTCTCTTATGTTAGCCGAGCTAACTAAAAAAGCAGGAATCCCTGATGGAGTCATCAATATTGTCACGGGTGGAAATGCCACAGGCCAAGCCATTGTTGACCACCCACTTGTCAGAATGGTTTCTCTCACTGGTTCCACTGGAACCGGAAAAAACATTATGAAGTCGGCTTCCGATTCCTTAAAACGAGTGCATTTAGAACTCGGAGGAAAAGCTCCACTTCTTGTTTTTGATGATGTCGATATCAATCTATTTGCCGCCAAAGCAGCGTTTGGTGCCACTTGCAATTCAGGCCAAGACTGCACTGCCGCTACACGGATTCTAGTTCCCAAATCCTTACAGAAAAAAATCACTGATGCCGTTGTCGATGCGATGAAAGCGGTAAACGTAGGTGATCCTTTTAATGACAAAACGGAAATGGGCCCACTTATCTCTGCCATCCACCGCGAACGAGTTCTCGGATTTATGGACAGAGCAAAAAAACAAGGGGCAAAAATTCTGACTGGTGGAACTATACCCAAAGGATTAGACAATGGATACTTTTTTGCACCCACTGTCATCACTGATGTCAAACAAAACTTCGATGTAGTACAAAACGAAATCTTTGGCCCAGTTCTTACCATACAAACTTATGAAAATGAAGAAGAAGGAATCAAATTGGCAAACGATGTCAATTACGGATTAGCTTCTTCCATTTGGACAAAAGATGTAGCACGCGCTATGCGAGTTGCCAAACGATTGGAATTTGGTACTGTCTGGGTAAATGATCACCTTCCACTGGCTTCAGAAACACCTCATGGAGGTTTCAAACAATCAGGATTTGGAAAAGATCTCTCTATCGAATCAGTTGGCGATTATTTAATCACTAAACATGTGATGGTAGGAGGAGTTTAATTTCTCTATCCAAGTAGGAACAGTCGGATGTCTAAGGGGCTATGGCATCCGAAAAAAATCCGATTGTTTCCTTTTTTGAATGGTTGGCACCCAGGTTTCATCTCTTAGATGATTTGGACAAACCAGGCACTATCGAATCAGTCCAAAAAGGTGCAGAACTGAAAGGTTCAAACCTTTGGACGTTAATCTTTGCCATTTTTATTGCAAGTATCGGTCTTAACGTCAATTCCACAGCTGTGATCATTGGGGCAATGCTTGTATCCCCACTAATGGGACCAATCGTTGGAATTGGCTTTGCGGCTGCCACAAACGACTTTGACAATTTAAAAAAATTCCTTCGCACACTCTCGGTGGCAACGATGGTAAGTATTGCAACTTCCTTTATTTACTTTTCCCTATCACCAATTAACGAAGCACAGTCGGAACTTCTCGCAAGAACCTCTCCCACAATTTATGATGCTCTTATTGCCATATTTGGTGGTGCTACAGGAATCATTGCCAATACGAGAAAAGAAAAAGGTACTGCTATTGCTGGAGTTGCCATTGCCACTGCCCTTATGCCTCCTCTCTGCACCGCAGGGTACGGATTGTCACAAGGGAACTGGACCTACTTTTTTGGAGCAACATATCTTTTTTTAATCAATTCTATATTTATCGCCATCACTACTTTTATTTTTGTTCGTTATATGGAATTTCCAAAGGTTAGTTGGGGACTATACAAGGAGAAAGAACGAAAAGTTAAAATTTATCTGGGATTGTTTACGTTAATTCTAATACTTCCATCCATCTTTACTGCATACCAAATTGTTAGGTCATCCTATTTTAAAGGGAAGGCTAATGAGTTCATTCGTAACGAAATTTTATTAGAAAACCGTCGTATTTTGGAAAAAGAAATTAATTACCAAAAAATACCAACAATTGAGCTAACCATCATTGGTCCCAAAATCGACGAAAACAAAGAAAAAGAGCTACAATCTAGATTGAAATATTATAATATAGAAAATACAAAACTCATATTACACCAAGATCTTTCCTCATCCAATATAGATAATTTAAAATACGAAATTCTTTCCGAAATCTACAAATCCAATACAAACTACACTCAAAACAACACAGAGATGATTGCAAAAGAGATCCAAGTATTTTTCCCAAATCTTATTTCGGCAAGTTTTACAAAAACAAAAAAGTTTGATATGAACCAGAACATTTATGTGGATACAAATATCTTTGATTCTGAATGGACAAAACTCCCATCAGAAAATGACAAAAGGAAATTAGAACTTTATATCCAAGTCCGTACGGGAGAGAAACAAATCGAATTGATTACAAGAGAAATGCGTTTAAACTAAGGCGGCTTGTTTTAAAAAATCTTTAAAGGTATCGATGTCTTTTGTAAAAAACACAGGTTTCGGTGCCTTTATATCTTTCAATAGAAACACTATCCCTTGGTTGTGAAGAACCACTTGGTCCAATTCATCGGGAGTGTAGGTATAAGTTACATTTCCTGAATGAAACAAAAATTTTCCATTCTCTTCGCGTAAACTTCCAGATCCAATTCGTTTGAAGTTTTTTAGGCCATCTTCCATAGAATCAATGTCTGATGATTCTTCACCAAAGGTAAGTTTACCGGAATAATCCAAAAACAAAGTGCCTTCGATTTGAAACCTACTTTCTTTGGGTGCAGGAGGTTCTTCTTCTAAATTTCCATCTTCTGTTGGCAACAATACTTCCGATTTTTGAACCACGGATGGTGTCACTTCCTCTGGTAATGAATAGGAAATATGGCGGTCATCGGATATGGCTCGTTCCTTTCGGATTCTTTCATCCAATTGCGGCGAAACGGACGGGCTTTGTGGCATTCGGTAAGCGCCAGGACTTTGCGGTTTTCTCTGCGGGTAGGGAACCGGTTTCGATTTTTGCGGGGAAAGGGCTACGTATAAAAAACATAGGACACCCACAAGAATCATAGCAAAGGCTGCAAACAACATACTACCTATATTATCTTGCCAAACGGCGATTCCCTTGATTACATTTTTTCTTTACAAGGGTTTCGGAAACGGAAACGCTTCCTTTATGTTCGAAGATGAACCCTCTACCCTCAAAGAAAAAATCTATCGTGTGATTATTGCCCTCTTTTTATTTATTTTGGTAGGAACCCTTATCATTACCTTTTTGCCTGGGGATGCAGAACAAAGCCTTGTGGGCGCCATAACAGGCCAAAATTCAACAAAAGCAGGTACCATTGCGGGAAGAAGCATCCCGGTGGACTACTTCAATGCAGCCAAACGTGATTGTTACTACCGATACCAACAGTATGGTCGGGAAACGGCACAAAATCCTGAGTTACTCAATTCATGTGCTTATTCCACAGTTAGGGAAATCTACATAGCAAACGATATTGCGGCAGCCGTTGGTTTCCAAGTTTCGGAAATTAGCATCAAACGCGAGATGTCTAGGCAAGCAAGGGAAGTTCATAAAGAATCAGTTTCCCAAGCAGGGTATGGTGAAGAAGATTCTCGTTCTTTAACAGAAATTTACCAACAAATTTATCGATCGGCACCTATGAACTACCGTATCGATTCTGCCACTGGATACGCTTTATACCCTAACTTTTTAGACCAACCTCTCACTCCTTCGGAAAATGAGGCAGAGTTAGAAGATGAAGCCAAAAGAGCAAAAATTTCTTTCCGCATCGTAGCTGTATCCGAGGTCAATTTACTCAATGCAGTAGAAGCAAAAATCAATATTTCTGATGCAGAACTTATGAAAGAGTATGAGAAAGAAAAAAAAGAAGGCGCTCTCGCAAAGGATCCTTCTGGAAACGTTGTTAGCTTCGAATCAAGAAAACCACTTTTACTTTCCAAACTAAAATTTGATCGCAAAAGAAAGGAAGTTGAAGCTTGGAAAGGTCGAATAGCCATCAAAGTTTCCGAGCCCAATGCCTTGGAAGCTATTGCCCAGGAGACTCTCCAACCCATAGAGACCGTATCGAATGTTTCCTTATCTGATTTAAAACTTGTTACTTCCAATCGTGGCAATAGCTACCGTTTGGCGAACTCTGCCAAATTTTGGGAAACTCTGGCCAATGATCCGTTTAGCAAAAAAACGGTAGTCGGCCCCTTCTCTGACAACGATAAACAGGTTTATGTGGAATTTGGGGCTTTAACCTACGGACAAACCACAGCCAAAAAACCGGCGGACCAAGCTACAGATTTTTTGAAACAAAGGCAACTTCTTAGCTTTTTTCTTGAAATAAACCAGTCCTTAGCAGCAGAATACAACGTAGAGAAAAAAGGCCTTCTCTCTTTAGAATAAATGCAAATTAAAGCCGACTTCATAAACCCTTTCCTGGAAGCAGCCACCATCGTTTTTCGCGATGTGTTACAACAGGATCTCATCCGAGGAAAAATCGGAATCAAGGATTCCCCTGCACCTAGCCATGAAATTGCGATCATTATCGGTGTGGTGGGATCTTTTAGCGGCGAAGTGGTTTATAGTATGAACCTCGATGCTGCTTACAAAGTTTCAAGAAAACTTGTACCTGGCCTTTCCGATGAAGACGTAAAAAATGAATACAAAGACATACTTGGTGAGATTGCCAACATGACTACTGGTAATGCTATGAACATTTTTACATCTGCTGGTCAATCTGTAGAAATTACTACACCTAACATCCAAGAGACGAATAGTACTTCGGTTCGGTTTAACAAAAAACCAACGCTTTCTATCAACTTATACTCTAAGTTTGGACGAATTGAAGTAAATGTGGCAATCGCATAATCGCTAATTCTTAAATCGAAGAACCTAAAACCCGCATTCTTTCGCGGGTTTCTTTTTTAAAATCATATCCTGGAACCAATGTTTTTCCCTCTGTTCCATTCATATAGAGTTGGTAGTATTTTAATGACCGTTCCAAATCCCTTTCTTCCCAACTGCTCTCATAAATTTTTCCTAAATAATAATGAGAGGGAAGATACTCTGCCGATTCTTTAAAATTTTTGATGATACTTACCAATTGATGTGCAGCAGAACGAAATTCCTTTTTACGAATGAGAAGGATCGCCATCGCATAATGCGATCTAGGTGTAAGGTCAGGATGTTTAGGAAAATCAGTCACAAGTTTTAAATATTCTTTATATGCCTTTTCTTCTGCATCTGGGTTTCCAATTCGATCCAATGAACGTGCCAATTCAAATTGTGTTTTAATTTTGAGATCAGGATCTTCTTGTTTTTCAACAAGGTTAATTGAATCTTTTTCTTTTCCATCTAACCCAAATAAATTCGTGTTTTCCACACGAGATAGTTTTGCTGCATCACCTTCCTTTCCATATGAATCAGCAAACTCGGATTCGGCGGACTTCTTTTGACCTCTGGTTAAATAGGCTTTTCCTTTTTGAAAAGAAGCCTGCGAAGGATCGACAACTTCCTTCTTTTTTTTCTTTTTATCGGTTGGTTTTGCTTTAGTTATAACAGTTGCTTGGTTTTCTTGCGTTGCGGTCTTGGAAGGTAATGATTCTGCACTATTGTTTTGATTGGAAAGATTGTTTATAGATTTAGACTGAGTTCCCTGTGCCGGGTTCATCATTGATGTTGTGTTCAGAGAATTCTTTGTTTGACTTTCCTTTGTTTCATTACCTCCGTCTTTGGTCCATGTTTCTGGAAACGGTAAAAACAATTCTGCTGATTCAGCAGAAAGTCCGGAAACCAAATTTAAGAAAACAAAACAAAGGAATAAGGAAGGCAATAATACATACTTAGAATTCAAAAACAAATCCTTCATCGTAAATTTTTTGGAATTCGTTCTAAACTTCTAGGTTTCCCAAGACCTTCGTTAAATTCAGGTGGTTTGGGTAATTTTAAAGTTTCCAAATTTTTCTCTTCGTTTTTTGCCTTCACTTTCTTTTCCAATTCGGAAACTCTGTCTAACATCCTTTGCATACGAAGGTCTGATTCAGAATCGGAATCAGAACCCGATTTTGTATCTTCTTTTGGAACAGCTGGTTGGATATCAATGGGTGCTGGAATCAAACCATCACCTGACGGAGTGTAAATGGGTGGAACCGAAGTATCTTCTGTTTTTCTATTTCTAAAGTCGTATTCTTTACCTAAAAAATCTTGTTCTTCAGGAATTGTATCGTGTGTATATCCATTGGATTCCCTTTCACTGATAAAATCAAATTGCATCCTACGATTGGATTCGTATTTTAAATCTTCAGGATCGGACATACGAACATCTTTTCTTTTTCGATTGTAGTCTCTTTCAATCTCAGTTAAAAACAAACTTCTAGTATCTTGGGCCAGTTGCATCCCTTGCGGTTTAGCATTTTCCCAACCGTTGGTCCAACCTACATAAATGGCCATGATGAGAAAAAATACAAATAACGAAATGGCTATTTTTTTGAGTAGGTCTTGGACTTGGGATGGGATTTTGTCCACGAGTCCATCGACAGCACCCATCATTTTTTGGGTGTCTACATTGACTTTGGGTATGTTTATATTTTTAATATCCACTGGTTACTCTTCCGAAATTTTAAAGACTACCCTTCGGTTGGTCCCACGACCCTCTTCGGTCTGATTGTCAGCAATTGGTGTCGAAGGACCAAATCCCACCACAGCAATACGTGTTTCTTCTATTTTATGTTTAGACTTTAAATAATTAGCAACTGAATTTGCTCTTTCCAGAGACAACTTTTGGTTGGCAGTTTTGGTTCCCACATTGTCTGTGTGACCCTCAATGAGGATCTTCAAATTCGCCGATTTTCGTAAAATTCCTGCCAATCTGTCTAGTTCCGGCTCGGATTCTTTGGTAAGTTCAGCGGATCGAAAAGCAAAGAACAAATTGTTCATCACAATTTGGTTTCCTTTTTTTAACTTAGGAAGGACAAGAAGAACCGTTTTTTCTTTGTCCTCTTTCTCTTTTCCCACCAAATTAAGGTTTTGTGAAACTGGAAGGTAACCTTCTTTCTCTCCATAAAACCCATAGTTCTCCTCATACGGCAGAATGATGCTAAACTCACCTGTATTTGGATCACTCACAGTGGAACCTATGGATTTTTTTCTGGTTAAAGATTCATACTGCACAAAGGCAGAAAGTGGCTTCCCTTCTTCATCCACCACTTTTCCTTTGATCACCACCACAGGATCAGGTTGGAAATGATTGGGAATGGCCGCCATGTACAATTCACCTTCTCTAGATACATATGCCCAATTCCCCACGGCAGGGATGCTGAAAAAGTTAACACCTCTTAGGTTAGCGGACAATTCTTGTGGCTCAGACCAAGCTGTCAAAGAATCATTCAATCTTCTGGTGATAAATATAGAAATCCCTTCCTTTCTTCCGGAAGAAGAGAAATATAATGTTTTGTCATCGGGAGCAAGGAAAGGTGCCATTTCTTCTTCCACGGTGTTTAAAGTGTTTCCTAAGTTAATTCCTTCTTCAAAAACACCAGATTCATTTTGTAAACTAACATATAAATCTAACTTACCAAAATTTTTTTTCTGTTGAGCCGAATAAAGTAAAGTACGTCCACTTGTGGCCAATGCAGATCCACCAAACACTTGTTGATTGGGATTGTCTGCTTTTCTGTACCAATTATAAAAACTAGGGAAGTTTATTGGAGTTGGCATAGACCAACCTGATTCTGTTTTATGTGTTTTGT
The DNA here is from genome assembly GCF_004770045.1 of Leptospira montravelensis. Taxonomy (NCBI): domain Bacteria; kingdom Pseudomonadati; phylum Spirochaetota; class Leptospiria; order Leptospirales; family Leptospiraceae; genus Leptospira; species Leptospira montravelensis. The sequence continues at coordinate 146,549 of NZ_RQFO01000009.1, read as the reverse complement.
ATAAAGGGGCTCGGTTTTGGATTTTTTCTGTCCGCTCTTTGAATTCTGATTCTAACTTTGTCAAAACGAGATGAAACTCTTTAGGGTTTTGAGCTTCCCTAGAGGCAATTTGAGATTTATACATCATCTCTCGTTTTAAGTTGTCCAACATCTCCTCTTCACCAAAATTACCAAATACAAATAGTTCATTCCCACCAGGGAGAGCCGAAATGACAGCAGATGGAAATTTATTGTTCAATGGAGTGGGAAGCTGTTCTCCTTGCATCCAAAACCCATATTGGTCTCGTTTGGCGGCCCAAATTTTTTGGGTGGATCTACCGCCTTCACGAACAAGAGCGGTCCAAAATAAAATTTTTCCATCCGGTGTACACTGCGGATTAAAAGAAAAAAGTCCACCTGTCACATACCGTGGGATTTTTTTTAAGGTCCAGTCTGGTGTTTTGCCAGATTCGAAGGGTTCCATCTCATATCGTATGGGATTACAAGTTTCTGCTTGCACATCGCATAACATCCGTATCTTTTTCCCGGCTAAGTATGCTAATTCCTCTTGTAAAACACCACTACTAATTCGGAAAACCTGTTTGTCTGTTCGGAGGAGGTGGCCAGTATTTAAAAGATCCCCCTCCAAAACCTGGATTCCATTTTTTACACTTTGTGAGCTAGTGAGCCCGTTCCCGAAAAAGAGGAGAATGATGATGAGAATCCGTGCCATACCATACGAAATGTCGGTTGAAACCTCCGATTCCCTTAGAAAATTGACTTATGATCCAAGCTAGCGGCATTACAGTCTCCTTCGGGAAAAAACCTCTTTTCGAAAACGTCTCCATTAAATTCAAACCGGAATGCCGTTACGGTCTGATTGGGGCCAACGGGTCCGGAAAATCGACCTTTATGAAGGTTTTAGCCGGTATTTTACAGCCCACTGCCGGTTCTGTGGTAGTGGACAAGGATATGAAGGTCGGATACCTCAAACAGGACCACTACGAATACGAAGACGAGACGGTTCTTGGTACAGTTCTACGGGGAAATCCTGAACTTTGGAATGTGATGACCGAACGCGATGCCATCTACGCGAAAGAAGATATGACCGACGAAGATGGAATGCGTATCTCTGAAATTGAAGAAATTTTTGCCGATATGGGTGGGTACGAGGCCGAATCCGTGGCGGGAGAACTTCTGGAAGGATTAGGAATCCCTACCTCAGCGCACAATCGTCCTTTAAACTTTCTCACTGGTGGATTCAAACTCCGAGTCCTTCTTGCCCAAGTATTATTTTTAAAACCAGACGTTCTCCTTCTGGATGAACCTACCAACCACTTAGATATCAAAACCATTCACTGGTTAGAAGAACTTCTAATAAACTATGAAGGTGTGGTCATCGTGATTTCCCACGACCGTCACTTTATCAACTCCGTAGCCACTCATATTGCTGATTTAGATTATAACACCATCCGAGTATTCCCTGGAAATTATGACGACTTCATGATTGCAGCAGAACAGTCTCGTGAACAACTCATGAGCGATAGTAAACGTGCAAAAGAAAAAATTGCCGACTTACAAGAGTTTGTTTCTAGATTTTCTGCCAATGCTAGTAAATCAAAACAAGCCACATCTCGTCAAAAGATGATCGAAAAAATCAAAGCAGATATGGTAGATGTAAAACCTTCTTCTAGGGTAGCACCATACATTCGTTTCAAAGCCAAACGTACGCTTGGAAAAGATGTATTCGAAGCCATGAATATTTCCAAAGCTTACGATGGGAAAGCTGTCATCAAAGAATTTAGTACATCAATCACCAAAGGGGAAAAAGTGGGGATCGTTGGGACAAACGGTGTTGGTAAAACTACCCTTCTCAAAATGTTATTAAAAAAATTAGAACCAGATTCTGGTCAGGTAAAATGGGGAGATTCCGTAGAAACTTCCTTTTTCCCACAAGACCACCGTGAGGCGATGGAACCAGATGCGGACACTCTCGTGGAATGGTTATTACGTAACGCTCCACAAGGAACGGAAGTACAAGAAATCCGTGCGATCCTCGGACGTATGTTATTTTCTGGAGATATGGCAAACAAGTCTACAACGGTGCTTTCTGGAGGTGAAAAATCACGAATGATCATAGGTAAAATGATCCTTGCTTGTGACAATGTGATTGCTCTTGACGAACCCACAAACCACTTGGACTTAGAAACCATTGAAGCTTTAAACTACGCCTTATCCTTGTTTGAAGGCACAGTCATTCTTGTTTCTCACGATAGGGAATTTATCTCTTCACTTTGCACAAGAATTATCGAAGTAACTCCAGAAGGAATCAAAGATTTCAAAGGAAATTACGAAGAATTTTTGGAACGGGAAGGAAACGATTTCTACAAACGACTTACTGGCGGTGCGATTCTCGCGACTTAAAATTGATTTTGCAGGGAAAGATGGATCAATTGGAACTCTTTCCCTGTCATTAATACCTTAACAAAACTAAATTTTCCCATACTAATTTATATTCCAAAACTTCCATAACCAAATCCATACCTATGGTTGTGTCTTGTTGATCATGGAGTTCCATCCAGTCCCAATGATTGCGAAACTAAAGAAGAAAAAAGAAAATAAAAATCTCACTACGCAGAGACATTGATTAAATAAAAAATCTAACCTTTGTTACTTTAGATGAGAAAGCCAATCCAGAAAAAGTTTCATTGCTTTTTTTCTGTGAGAGACCTTATTTTTTTCAGATTCTGGAACTTGGGAAAACCGTTTCCCGAAAGGAGGATAAATGAATATGGGATCATAGCCAAATCCATAATGACCTTCATCATCATAATCACTGGCAATAATTCCTTCCACTCGGCCATCAAAGGAAACTTCATTTTTTCCATCCACATAACTTACTACACAACTATAATAAGCCTCCCGGTTTGGATTTTCACCTAACTTTTGCAATAGGAAGAGAGCCCGTTCTTTGTCAGTAAGTCCTGGACCTCCGTAACGTGCCGAATACACCCCTGGTTCCCCACCAAGTGCAGGGACAGAAATTCCAGAGTCATCAGCAAACGAAGGAATGTTGGTTAATCGAAAGAGTTCTTTTGATTTAATGAATGAATTTCCAGTGAATGAGTTTTCCGTTTCATCTGGTGCAAAGGATATTCCTAAATCTTTAGGAAGTATGACATCGTAACCGTAAGGAGAAAGCAACATTTGCATTTCCTTCCATTTGTGTAAACTGCCGGAAGCAAATGCTAACGTTTTCTTTGTCAGAGTGAGTCTTCCTCGTCCAACTGAAATCCTTCCATAGCAGAAGACAAATCAGGGAAAATTTCGAAAACCTTATCGAGCATTGTGATTTCAAAAAGTTGAATCAAGTCTTCATCTACAACGATGACTTTAATATCACCATTCATTGGCTTTAACTTACGTTTGGTGGCAACAAAAATCCCTAGCGCAGTTGAACAAATATGATGAACTTTTGTAAGGTCCAGAATGATTTTTTTAACAGAACTTTGAGTGAGCTTTGAAAGTTCTTTTTCAATCTCATCAGAATCCACTTTGAGGATGGCCCCAGAAAACTTAATAATCCTTATGTCATCCTTGACTTGAACATCCATTCGATTCAATCACCCCCGCTTAACAGTAAAACAATACAGGTCACCTTTCTTGCACCAGCCATTTTATACAGCCTAGCAATTTCATTTACAGTGGCACCTGTCGTAAATATATCATCTACAATGAGAATATGAAGTCCCTGAATGATTCTATCACTTTTTGTGAATTCGAATGCCTTTTTTGCATGAAAAAATCGCTTTTCGTAACCTTGTGATGACTGTTTGTCCACTGAAACCTTACGTAAACTAGTATCTTCCCTGATTTTCCATATATTTTTAGCTTTTGAAAGCAGGGCATAGGAGGAATGGTAAGGCCTTGGACCAGTTTTTAGCGAAGAAGGCACCAATGCGATGAGATCGGGTGGATCTTCCTTAAAACAAAAAGAATACTTTTTCAGCCCTAAACAAAAGAACTTGGCGAGAGATCGTTCATTTTCGAACTTCAATGACTGAAAAAGACCCTTTTCAAAATTTCCCCGCTTTTGCAAATAGAAGACCTGATCGTAAAAAACAAATCGATCTAACGGAATTTTAACATGGTTGGTATTTGGATTTTGTTTTTGCGGGATGTAATTTTCTTTTGTGCAGACCTTACAAACACCCAACAATTCTGAAAAGGAATCTCCCTTTCCACAACTGGCACAAAACTTAGGAAAGATAAAGGATAAAAAGCGAACCCCTTTCATAATGAAAGGGGTTTCTACCGCCGACTAGCGGTTCACATTTTTTAGTCGAATTATTTAGCAGGAGTTGTTGCTTGCGGAGCTTCTACTTTTGTTTCTTCAGCTGACTTTTGGATAGTAGAAGTAGGAGGAGTTAAATCTACAGTGAGTTTTACTTCCACTACATCGGATTGGTTTCCAACATTATCAACTGCCATCGCTTTGATCACGTGATCTCCTTGTGTTTCAATTGCAATTGCTTCCACATAAGGTTTGTATTCTTCTTCATCAATTTTCACCAAAACTTTTTTGATGCCTGATTCTTTATCAGTAGCGTTGACATAGAAAACATTTCCCTTTCTTTGAAAGTTTTTTCCATTGATATCAACAAGTGGAAAAGAAGGAACGATTTCAACTGTTGGTTTTACATCATCTACATTAATGATAAGAGAAGATTCAGGAGATGAATTTCCAGATTTATCAGTAGCGGAATACTTAACTACATTGGCTCCACCGTTCTCTAACTTAATTGGATCCGCATAAACTTTCGCTGCTTCTTGGTTGATGTTAAATTGAATTTTTTCAACACCAGTTTGTAGGTCTTCTGCAACTAGAGTATAAGTATTGTTTTTCGATGCGAAAGGAACGCCATCTAAAACGAAAAATTGCTCTTGGGGAACTAAATTCACTCTTGGCGCAGTGTTATCCACATGAACCACTAGAATTTTTGGAGTTTCAGCGTTTCCTACTTTATCCACAGATCGATAGTAGATTTCAGTAAGACCTTCTTCAGCAATACGAATTGGCTGAGTGTATTTTCTGTATTCACCATTTTTAGGTTTCCACTCAATAAAATCGATTGTAGTCGATTCATCTTTTGCATCTAATGAAAACGAAGTTTTGCTTGTAATAAAAAGTGCAGAAGCGTCAGAAGTAGAAGCTCCTGATTCTTTTTTGTCACCCAAGATGTCTTTTACAGTTGTCTCAACTTTATCAACACCATCTTTGGCTTGAGTAGAAGTGGTTTCCGTATTTTTGATTGCCTGGTCTTTTGTGGAAGTAGTGGCTTTTGGTGCAGCAACTTGTGCTGTGATTTGGCCTGCGAAAGTAATTGTCAGTATGGCCAAAAGGTATTTGTGCGCCTGCATTTGTATAAGTCTCCTTTTTACAGATAAAACATATATATCCCCCTTCTAAGGAATTATTGTCAACATGATTGCACTCAGAAACTTACGGAATCTCACACTTTTTCTTTTCTTCTTTGAAATCGTTCCGATTTGGGGCGAGAGTGGGATTTGGCGTGAGATTCTACTCGAAAACTTTGAATTAACTAATTACAATCAAGGAAATTTGCGTACTAAATTAGAAAAAGGTACAAAACTTCCTGAAATCTCGCTTTCTACCAATTTTACAGCACCCATTCCAGGCTCCAAACAAGCACTTGTCTTACGAATCCCAAAAGATGCCAATTTTCCATTTTCATTATACTTTCCAAAACCAATTGAGGTAAATGCCTTCATCAAAGAAATCACTATACCCATTTATTCTTCGCTGTCCAATGGGAACCTAACACTGATCATAGAATCGCAGGATGCAGAAGTAAGACAACTGAACCTCACTTCACTCAATTATCGAGGATGGAAATCGATAACTGTTTCTATTTCCAAAAATTTTGATCAAAATGATCGAGTTTTTCTTCAAAAAAGTTCTATCAGAATTCTAGGATTTTTTTATCTTCCCTATGAAAACAATGACCCGAACCAAGAGGTCCTCATTGCCATCGATGATATAACTGCCATTGTGCGAGATAAATACAGGCCCCTTCGTAATAAAGAAATCCTACTTGAGGATTGAATTTTCAGACCTAGGTATCGATCCTTCTCTAAAAAAAACTCTTTTCTTCATAACCTCATGACCGAACCTGATCCTAAATGGAAATGGAACTGTCCCTAGAACAATACGAAACCCTGCTCAAGTTGGTCTATATGGGCGACTGGGTCATTTCTACCTTACAAGCTAAGGACCGTTCCGAAGATGAACCTGATACGGATTCTCGTTTTGCCGATGTGGTTCGTCATGTATTTGCACAGGCTGACCATGCGGGTCTTGGTAACATTGTGCAAATTGATCAGAACAATGGAGAACCTTATTTAACGCGTGAATTTGAGGAAGAAAGTGGCCTCGTTGATATTTTAGAAGACTACGAGGACGAAGTATTCTGGCAAGCTCTCATCGAAAGACTCGCTCACAGAGATTTTTTACGCCATTACGGCGAAACAGCCATTTCCCAAATGGCAATCGAAGAACGTATTGAAAAAGAAACACCCTTTCATGACAAATGGGCCCAGGAGTTTCACGAAAATGGACTCGAAAATTTAAAAATCTAAACCTTCCTTATTAGCAAAATCCAATTTGTTTGAAGATTTACAAAAAAGCAACTAACATCTGTCACACAAGGATTTGTTTTTTGTTTTTGTTTTAATTTCTACGATTTTCTTGTTTGAATTTAGGCCAAAGTAATTTATCTTCTCTTTCTTTTTTTCGATTCATCGATTCGGTGAGTCTTGAGCGTAAAACAAATTCAATTTGGTCTTTTGATTGTAATGGCAAACGATCAGCATCCGAAACGTTCCCAAGATCTCTTAATAAAAGTTGGATGGATTCATACGCTTTTTCATTAAGAAAATCTCCGTTAGATGGTAAGTTGGAAATTCGGTTCCAAGTTTTGATGGCTTCTGATTGAAGTTTTGAATCCTTTCGATGATTCCCAGCTTCCCAAAGTATCCTTCCTTTTTCAAAGTATCCATCTTTGATCCTATAACCTTTCGGTGTTTTTGAAATCATAGTGTCGATGATATCGATACGTTTTTTAGTATATGCTTCTTCTACATCTTTAATGGTGAATATTTTTTTATCTCGTAAAAGTTTCCTATACTTTTCCTCGACTCTTCTCAAAGTTTCATATCGCAAAGTTTGTTTTTGTTCTGGAGTTGCTAGTTTTAAATATTCCTTTGCTTGAAAGTATTGTTCCAGTGCCCGGCTTTGAATTTCATATATATTTTCAATGGTAAATAAAATTTCGGTGCCCGTATTTGTTCCCATATTACTGGAAAGAGCTGCCATCATTTGTCTAAGGAAGTCTTCTTTGTTTAGATTTTCTTGAAAGTAATCAATAGCAAAATAACTTGGATCTCCACTAAATGGATAAGCTAATCTTTGTAAGTTTTCATAATATAAATCTCTAACAAAATAACTAAGATCTCCTTTATCTGGATCATAACCCATAAACCGTGAGATAAACTCGTCCAATTGTTTTTCTTTCTTTTGTTTGAGCGATTTGTCTAAATAACGTGTTCGGTCATCTTTATGCATAGTTAAAGGAGACTTAGGCTGTGCCTCACCTTCTTTTGAAATCCTCATTGTAATTGGTGGGGATGATTCATCTCCTTTCCGAAACTCTTCAATGATACGGTTTCGTTCCTTGTGGACAAACAAATTATCGTCAGCGTTTTCTATATCCACTCGGAAGGGATCACGAATACCTTTTATAGTAGGAAGTACATCCTTAATGATAATATCTTCGTAATCACGATTACGTTTAATGTAAGAGTCAGCAACTCCAGAGTTTTCATTAATTAAATCATAATCATTTTTGTATTGTTTGCGTAAGGAAGATGTACCTTCTAAATCCTTTACGAGTTCTTCCCACTGACTGCCTTTATACTTTCCTTTGGAAAATCCGTTTCCATCGCCATCTTCACCCTCTTCTCCTTCACCTGGATCTTCGGAAGTTTCTGCATTCCCAGTTTCCCCACCGATTTTCCCAAAATTCATCTGAAAAGTGAGTTCTTTTTCTTCTTCCTCCGCATATATCCAAGCAGGGCCACAGAGTGTTTTTTTGTAAGGAGAGTCCGAGTTATTAAAAGAATATATAACTAATGTTATATGGGAAAAAATAGAAATATAGAGAGCAATATAAAATCTACTTTCAAAGAGGACTTTAAGAATTCCTTTTCGCATAAAAGAAAAAAACCAAACCTACAATTCCCATATACATATAGGAAAGTAAGTTACCATATAACCTGTAAAAAGTCATTTCCCCAGGAATTATTTGCACTTTTTTGCGAATCACTGCTGTTGTTTCAATCGGTGTAAAGTCGTTGTCAATGTTGCGACCAAGATGATCTGTAAATACCGAAGTTCCAGAATTCGTAGACCTAACAATCCATTTGCGAAATTCGATTGCTCTAAGTCGTCCCAAAGTATGATGTTGGTAAGACTCTACGGAGTTCCCATACCACTTATCATTGGTAACATTGACAATAAAATCAGGATCTCCCTCAAATTTTCTCACGAACTCAGAGATAATCACTTCATAACAAATCAATGGTAAAAAACTACCAATTTGTTTTTCTTCCACCTTCTCTTTGGAATAGTATTCTCGAACACCTGCTGGCCCCATCGTCATTGTATCTTCGAAGTGAAGGTCTTTTGATTGTAAAGAGGCAGTCTTTCTTGGTTCATAATAGGGTATTAAATTAAGATTGGTTCCAGGCGCAAACTGTCCGGTTTGGCCTGACAAAGCATACATCCATTCAAAGGGCATGTATTCGCCGAAGATCAGTAAAAAAACTTTTTGGTAACTATTTCTTCTTTCTCCATTCGGATTCATAATCACGGAAGAATTATACATTCGAATATCTCTTCTGGAAATACGGCCGGCTGAGGCAGTAGGTATTAAATCTGCATCCAATTCATTATAAAAAACGTTGGTTCCATGACGTAAACTAATGATAGCCATCAAAGACTCAAATTGGTGCCAATAAATACGACTAAACCTAGTTACTTCTGTATCGTGAGTTGTAAAAAAAGGTACACCAGATTCCGGTAACACGACGAGATCAGCAGGATTTTCTTTTAACTCCCTCTCAGTCATTGCATCGATACGAGCCATAAGATTGCGAATCTCTTCCGCTGGATTACGTCCATCTCGAAATTCTAAAGGTGCATTCGGTTGTACGATTAATACATCACGTTCGGCAATCGGTTTTACATTCGACCATTTTTGAAATAAGTAATACCCATTTCCAAAAAACAAAACAAGAACCAATACTAAACTAAAACCACCTAACAAAAACTGTTTTTGGAAAGTTTTGTGTTTAGAGAGAAAACTTGTAAGTAATCGAAATAATGTTTTTGGTTTTCTAAAAGAAAACATATAATAAGAAACAAAAAATAAAAATGCGGAAAGCCCATAGGAGCTCACATACTCTGCGTTTTGTGCTAAAATTTGATTTTCAGCTACAACGTTTCCAAAATACCAAGGGAATACTTGCGGAGTAAAAAATTCCGCAAACAAAATGGAAACGGAAGCAATGATAGGGAAAAATCTTCCTACTCTTTTTGCTAAAAAAGAAAATAATAAAAGAAAAACGGGGAATTTAAAATTAAGTAAAATCGCAGAACCAATGAAAATGGGAACGGCTAAATACCAATCAAAACCACCGAATACAGTGGTCATATGGTAAATCCAATGGAAGGAAACAAAATAAAAAAGAATAGAAAAACCAAACCCGTGATAGATGAGTTTTTTCCATTCCCCCCGGTTTCGCTTTTCGACGAAAAAAAGGCCAAAGGGAGCCAACCAAACAAACAATGGAAGATTTAAAGGAGCAAATGAAAGGAAGGAAAAAACAGCAGTGACTGTATAACAAATAACGGATATGAACCCTTCTCGTGAAATTAAAAAACGTGCCAGTTTCATACCCGTTAGACTACTAAAATTAAATTACGATTTGTTGTAGTTATTGTTACCGTTTTGCACTTTCGTAAAAATCATTTTACCAGCAGCTGTTTGGATGATACTTGTGACAACCACTCGCACATCTTTTCCAACTAAGTGACCACCATTTTCAATCACAACCATAGTTCCATCTTCTAGATAACCAATTCCTTGGTTTTCGTCTTTTCCTTCTTTGATGACGGAAATTTGGAATTCCTCACCAGGAAGAACTACTGGTTTTAATGCATTCGCAAGGTTATTTAAGTTAAGAACACGAACGCCTTGTAACTCTGCCACTTTGTTAAGGTTAAAGTCGTTAGTCACAACGGCCCCACCTGTATCGCGTGCTAGTTTTACAAGTTTTGCATCTACTTCGCGAGTATCAGAATAATCCGTATAAGTGATCTTAACTTCGATAGAACCTTTTCTTTGGAGTTTATTCAACATCTCAAGACCACGGCGACCGCGAGCTCTTTTGATCGGATCAGAAGAATCTGAAATCAGTTGGATTTCTCTTAACACAAAGTTAGGTAAAATGAGTGGGCCATCTAAGAAGTGGGTGTCAGCAATATCCAAAATCCGACCATCGATCACAACCGAAGTATCTAAAATTTTATCTCTAATTTGGGAATTGGCAGTATCTAAACCTGGAATTTGAAAGCTAGATCCCGCGGCACCACTTCCACCACCAAAAATTGCCAGTCCTGGTTTTTTTGCAAATGCCACTCCCGTTTTGATCCCAGTGAGGAACAAAAGAACAGCCACAAAGATAGCAATGGATTTATATCCGTAATCATTGAGAAGGCTAACAGGAAAAGCAGCAATAGACAATCCGAGAAGAGCCCCGATACTAGCACAAAGTACAACGTCTGCTTTGATTTCAGGGAATAGCTTTCTTTCACCTAACACGAGGAATAGGGAATAAAGAAATATGATTCCAGCAAGCGTCCCCGCCAAAACGAGGTTTTGCGATTCCGAATATAAGAAGAAAAACGATACCGAAGAGACGAGAATCGTCCCGAGGGCTGAAAGTAAGTGTTTCATAACTCAATCCTTGTAAAAGAGTTGAGCAAAAACGGAAGTTTATTCTAAATCTAGATCATCATCCAATTCTTTTGGAGGTGGTGGTGGTGTAATGCCTTGCACTGAAGCTGCTAGCACATCGGAAACAATGTTCCCTGCTTCTTCTTGGGGTACACCCTTACTCAATGCAATTTCCATCTTTACTAAATTATAGGCGCTCTCATAGAGCTTTCTTTCCATAATGGAAAGTTCTTTGCCATAGGCACGTCTGTAAAGATTACGGCAAACATCAGCCACTTCAAAAATGGAACCAGATTTGATCTTGTTCATATTGTTCTGGTAACGGACCTTCCAGTCCTCTTCCGTGTCGACCTCATCCTTTTTTAGGAGAGTGAGAACTTTTTTGATCTCTTTTTTATCAATGATCGACCGGATACCCACATCCATTGCTCGATCCACAGGAATAGAAACCTTCATTTTGGAACCTTGAATTTCCAAACTGTAACAGTCTTTTTTCTTTCCCAGAATCAGCTTTTTCGCAACTTCTGTGACTTCACCTACTCCATGGATCGGGTATACAACGTAGTCCCCAACCTTGAATTTAGGCTCTTTAGTTTTTTCGTTTAGTTTTTTTGTAGCCAAGTAAGTATAATAACTTCCGTAAATACTCTTGCCAATACTATACCTGAAAATTGACGAATGTCAAGGAAGTTGGCAAAAATAGTTCAGAATCGAATGGTTTTTACTTGGGCTTCGGTCAGAACAGGCAGTTTCGATTTTACTGCTTCGAGTGTTTCTTTGGCATCATCCAAGCGATAGAAATATCCAGCAAAAAGTTTCCCCGTAGAGGTACGAAAAATTCTTCCTCGTAAGGAAGGGTTGGTTTCAATCAATTGTTTCCCCACTGCCACTGCTTCTTCCGGTGTGAAATCCCCAATTTGGACCATATAATTGATCTGGTCATTTTTGGGTGGAAACTTCAAAGCCTGTGGAAAAGGTGATTCCGTAGAAGTGCCTGAACTCTGGTTCGAATCTTGTGTCAATCCATCCTCTCGGGACTCCGAAAGTTTGGCGGTTGGTAATTTCTGACTGCCCACATTGGAGAAAGAAGTTTCGGCATTTTCCTTAAATTTAGTCTCTTTTTGTCCCAGTTGGATTCCCACTACCATCCCGGAAGTAAAAAGTAAAATTCCTCCGACAAGCAGGATAAAGGCCGACTTTGGCTTTTGTGTGTTCCCTAAATATGAATTTGTTTGCGGAGAATAGGATGGAACCTCGCCTTCGAAAGGCCGGCCGGATCTAAGCTTTCTGGAATAATCTATATTTTGCATGGGTGTTCCGGTATCTCTATTACTCTAATTGTCGGATCACGGTTCGAAAAAATAGAATGGTTTTTTATTGAAAACAAAATGAATCATAACTCACCTAGATCGTAGTTGAATCCACTAGTCTTATTTTAAAAATGATATTAACAAATCGTGAATTGCCCTCTTTGTGAATCTGAATCCAATCCTTTTTTTACCAATCGTTTTCGCTCTTATCATAGATGCCGAAATTGCCTTTCTGTCTTTATGGATTCGAAGTTTTGGCCAAATCCGGAAGAAGAAAAAACTAGATATTTAGAACACAATAACGATGTAAACGATATCCGTTACCAAAATTTTTTAAAACCCATTGTGAATCAGGTAATCACAAACCAAAAAACAACAGACAAAGGTTTAGATTATGGTGCGGGTCCAGGTCCTGTGGTTCAATACCTCTTAGAAAAAGCAGGATTCAAAATCAAACTTTACGATCCTTTTTTCCATAACTACACAGATAATTTAAATCAAACTTATGATTATATTATCCTTACAGAGGTAGTGGAACATTTCCATTCCCCGAAAGATGAGTTTTTTAAATTAACAAAATTACTCAATGAAACCGGAAGTTTATATATACTTACACATCCTTATGATGATTCTATCAATTTTGAAAAATGGTATTATAAAAACGACCAAACACATACCTTCTTTTATACAAAAGAATCCTTTGTATGGATTAAAAACCATTTCGGTTTCAAAAATTTAGAAATTCAGGATCGAATCATTATATTTAAAAAATGATATATACGGATCAACATACCAATCATCGACAGAATTCACACACTCAAACGGTTTCCATCAAGATTCATTAATAAAACAAATGAGTTCAAATCAATCAAACACTAAGGGAGGCTCATCAAAGTGGAAATATCGCTCTCATTCAATTGGCGTCCTTTAAAAAACCAAATATCATCCAACATTCCTACATAAAATTGAGATGGATACGCATATCCGATATTAAGTGGTGTTCCATTATGCCATTGGTTTGGCGAAGTACCTGTGGTACACCCAGCATAAGCACCAAAGTTAGAAGTATTACCTGTAATCACACCATTGACCCAAATAGTTCCTTGGCGAGTGGATCCATTATGAACATAGGCAATGTGAGTCCAAACATTAGCAGGGACAACAGAAGAGGAAGTCACCATTAGACCATCCGTGTTACCACCACTAGCGATCCAAAAAGAAAGAAACTCTGGATACCCTGAAACATTCAGAGTCATTGTGATTCCAGGATTGTAGCTTGGTGCTGCTTGGTATCCTAAAATTCTATTATTGGAAGTTAGATTTGTATTGATCCAAAATGTGATGGCAAAATCTTCATGACAAAGGGGAACAAAGTCACTGGCAAACAATTGATTTGTACCATTAAAGGACGCACTACCATTTGTTAGGTTAGAGTGACCTACAGCATAAGAGGGACCAGAAGTCACAGGCCAAACCCCACCAGGGAAATAACCATGCTGTGCGTTTCCGCTCATATCATTGGAGTTTCCATCGAGTGGATACCATGCGAAAAGTCCCGAAACCAGTGAGGCCGGAATTTGGTAACTACGTTCCTTACTTGCGTTCTTAAGGGTACAACTTCCTTCCAACAAACATTGTAAAATTTTAGTTTCCCTATAAGAACTGCTTTCATAGTCCCCTGTATTATTAAAAGAAATTGGCTGACAAAAGAAAGTAAGGCAGAAAAAAAATGCCAAAACGAGGAACCGTTCGGTGATTTGGAAATTATGATTCACCATAAATCCAAAGCATATCTGAAATCAGGGAATCGTCGTCCGAAGATATATTTTTGGACACTTTTTCCACTTGCCCAATTGGTCCGTTCTACTGAAAACTTATGGTGATGTGGCTGAAGTCCTGTTTTCTAATTTATATTAGTTTATTTTTCTGTAATTGCTCCTATTTTTACGAAAACAACATTACAAACAAATTCGAATATTTTGAGGATGTGACCCATAATGTAGAAATTACCAATATAGAATCGGTACCTGAATGGAATCCATTCAGAGTGAACACAATGAATTTTCAATACACAAAAAGTGTCATTTGGCTTAGGGCGAAAACTTCCAATGAAACGTTTAAACCCGGGAGCATACTTTCTTTTGAGTGGCGTGTTCTAGATAACATAAAACTGTACTTTCCAAATTCTAATCATTCCTATACAGAATTCAAAACAGGAGACAGTTATCCGAAGGTAAGCTGGGCTGTACCAGAAGGTTTGAACCCCGGTTTTCGAATCCCCTTCCATTCCGCTGAAAAATATTTCTACATCCGATTGCAATCGAGTTCCTTAATTTCATTTCCAATATTATTACTGAATGAAAAAGAATTTCAAAATAAAACCATATTAGAAACATCCATCAATTGGTCTTTAATTTGTATTTGCGCTATCATGTTTATCATTAGTTTGTTTTATGCACTCGCATTCCGAATGTATGCTTTTTTATATTACTCTATCTATGTCATTACACATACACTTTGGTATAACACACAATATGGAAATTCCTTCCACAGTTTTTGGCCTTATGCTACGTGGTGGCAGAGTAAAGCAATTTTATTCTTTTTATCAATTGGTGTAGCTACTTCTTTTCAGTTCACGCGACTATTCCTACAAACAAAAATCAAAACTCCAATTGCTGATAGAATATTGTTCCTTTTTGCATTGCTTGGTTGTTTTTTGGCTGTAGCAATTTTGTTTTCGGATGAATATGCTCTTTTATTTAAGGTGATACAATTAACCTATATTGTTTCTATTCCGTTTATACTCCTAACTGGTATTCGAGTATATATTTTAGGGGATAAAAAAATTGTATTCTTTTTATTGAGTTGGGGCTTATACTTTGTATTCGGATACATATCTATTTTCTACTATTTAGGAATTTCAAAATATTCCTTACTAGCAGCTTACGGTCCCGTATTTGCTTTCCCGATAGATTTTTTCTTTTTGTTATTCAATTTATTCCAAAAATACCAAGATCTAACATTAAGTCGAAATAATATTTCAGAACGAATGTTCAAACTCGAGTCACAATTAAGTAACAGGTATACCAAATCTAAATTAGAAAATATCGATTATAATCATTATATTCAAAAGTTAGAATTATGGATGAAAGAGTCAAAACCGTATCTCGATGAAATGATGGATTTAGAAAAAACGGCGAAAGCAATTGGACTAAATGTCCAACAAACTTCGGAATTGATCAATGCAAAATTAGGGCAAAGTTTTCGATCCTATGTCAACTCATATCGAATCGATGAAGCAAAACGTTTATTAAAATACAATCCAGAACTAACCATTTTGTCCATTGCATTTACAACTGGATTTGGATCGAAGTCTAGTTTCAACTCAGAGTTCAAAAAAACTTTAGGGATAACTCCATTGGAATTTAGAAAGAAAATTCAATTGGATTAATGCGTTAAGTTTTTTCTTTTAATTCAATCAACTTGGCATTATTGGGTTCCAAAACTTCGATTTGTTTGAGTAAGTATACGAACCTATCTTTGTCTCCACTCAACCGACAAACGTCCGCTAAATGAATTAAGTTTCCAATATTTGATGGCTGTCTTAACCGCACCCTTTCACTCAACTCTTGTGATTCTTCTAAAAATGATTTCGACTTATAAATTGAATACAATCGTTTGTATAAAACAGAGGTATGAAACATCCATCTTGTGTCGGAAGGAAAACTTTCCAAAGCCAAACTTGCATATTCCATTGCTTTCAGTAATACACCTTCTTTTTCATACAACCTTGTGATATATTTTAATTCCTTAATAGAAATTTCTAAGGCTGAATTATAAGACAACAACACATCCAATGCTTTACTATATTCTTTTATTTTGATAAGTTTCTTAGCTTCTTTCCAGTATATTCCAGGTTTGGAAAACGATCCCAATTTATATTCCAATGAAATCAAACTCAAATCATCAGAGAACTTCCCTTTTGTTTTCAAAACGGAGATAACGTTTTTCAAATCTCCACTGGATTCTTCAAGGCAATTTAAAATTAAATTTTGATCCTCGTTAATTTCGCGATATCTCCCTGATTCAGATATTACAAGATCATCCTTTCCATCTGAACCACAGATAATTTTATCTCCTTTTTGCATTTGAAATACGGAAATAAATCGATTGGTTGGGACTTCCATTACACCTAATTTATAATAATGAATTTCATCTTCTATAAACTTTGCTTTTCCATCCCGATATAAAATGACCCAAGGATGTTCTAAATTAATAAAATATAAAGTCCCCGTTGATTCTTCGAGGAGCCCAATCACGGCAGAAACCAACATGGCTCCATCAAAAGTTTCAAAGATTTTTTGAAGGTCTAAATAACAATCGTGTAACCATCTTTCCGGAGATCTGTTCGAAGAAGTTGGGTCCATCCTGGAACGTATGATAATGGAGTTATAAACTGCCCCAAGGACAATGGCACCACCTGCACCCTGGATTGATTTACCCATTGCATCCCCATTGATAAAGGCTTTGTATCGTTTTCCCTGCAAAATTAAATTATAAACAGAAACATAATCACCACCTAACTGGTATTCTTTGTTTCTGAATTTGAATTTTTTATATTGATTGACTATGGTTTCAATATTTAACGCATTCCCATCGGTTTCATGCCCCAACAAAGGTTCCAACAGCAAAGATGTTAAAAAATAATCTCCATCTTGTTGGGACTTTAAGGTTTGAATTTCATCAACAGTTTTAGTAACTTCTTCATTTTTATTAATTATTAGTTTGTGGTTCAAAAAAGAATGGAATCGATATCTTTCCATGATAAGACCACTAAAAATTCCAAGAACATAACTAATTGATAAGTTCTGCATTGAATAACTAGCCGCAGCCGGCGTGAGGTCAGGTTTATATACGATTACAGATACAAAAAATATCAAAATAGAGATAGGATAGTAGATAAACAAAGTTTTTCTTGGGAGTGGCAAAAAGGGCAGGATCATCACAAGCATCTGGTATCCAGAAACATAAGGTGCATCGTCTGCTATCCGACCGGTGTAGTAAGCTGCTGTAAATAAAAGATAAGCGTAGGTTAGGTAAGCCCAAGTAAGACCTTCCCAATTAGAAAACTTGTTTTTCAAATGATTGTATATTATAAAAACAATATATGAAAAACAAAAGAGGCTATATCCAATTCGGAAATAGAAAAGTTCGGGGAATTCAGGATGGAGTTTGGCATCCGTATCAAATGCAAATCCTAACATCCCAAAAACGCCAATGATACTTCCGGGTATTTGAATGATTCGAGTGTGTCTGTCTAATTCCTTAACATAATCATCGTTATAGATTTTCCTCTCAGGAATTAGATCTAAAAATTGAGAGAGAATCGTTTTTAGGTAGTGATACACGATTCTTCATTAGACGAAAAAGCCCGCGCGAGGACGGGCTTCTTTCAAATCGTTTTGTTAATTTTTTTCTAGAAGAAAGGTTTTGCTGGGAACTCTGTAGACGGAGCAATTCGAGAAATAATGTCTCCGAAAGAGAAGGCAAACAACAAAGCCAAGAAGGCAAAAGCAGAAAGAAAAATAACACGGTTCAGCATATTATCATACTTTAAATGCATGAAGTAAGCCAAAACGAAGAAAGCCTTACAGGTCGCCACAGCCATAGCAACGATCATGTTCCACTTTCCTAAATCATACTGCGCTACCCAAACGGTAACAAAAGTTCCAAAGAATAGAGCCAAAAGAACATAAACATATGTTTTAATGGAAATCACATGGTGGTCATGTTCTTCTTCCTCTTCTCCATCTTCTACCCACATGGATGCTGAAGCATGGTCTTCTTTGTGATCTTCATCACCTAAAACAAATTTTAGCAATTTACTATCTTTGTTTTCTTCTGTAAATTTTGCGAAACGGTCTGTTTGAAAAAACTGACCGAACCAGTTTACGATAAATCCTAAAATGGTAGCCGTTGCAATCCCAGGTGCAAAAATTCCAAATCCAAGAATTGGAGTGAAAACTGCAACGAGAGCAATGAAGTAAAGTCCGTAATTGATTACGTATTCCATTCTATTATACCTTTTATCCTACCAAATAAAGAAGTGGGAAGAGGTAAATCCATACCAAGTCCACAACGTGCCAGAAAAGACCCACACCTTCAACAGGAGTGTAGTATTCAGGACCAACCTTTCTTCTTAGTGTTTTGATAAAAACCCAAAAGATAAGGAAGGCTCCAGCTACCACGTGAACCCCGTGAAGACCAGTCATGACAAAATAAAAACCGTAGAACATTTCCCATTTTGGCTGAGAGATCACTGCTTTCAATCGAGTGACTTCTTCTGCACTTACATGGTTCTTTTCTAATTCTGCAGGGTTTTTGAGAAGTGCGGAAATTTTAGATTCGCACTCTGCTCTTTTTCCACCAGCAGCACAAGAAGGATCCACAAGGGAGAACTTTCCAGGAACTGTTCCTACATGGAACTTGTGGCTGTATTCAAAGTATTTAATTACCATGAAGGCACCAGCACAAGCAATCGTAAGAGCGAGCATGATCGCAGCAATCTTATGCAAACCACGTTGCACGTAGTTAATGGCTGCAGCCATTGTAAAAGAACTAATGAGAAGGACAACTGTGTTCACAGCGCCCATTTTCCAATCCAAAGTTTCCGAACCATTTTTGAAAACAGTTGGGTAAAGAGAATGATAAATAAGGTAACCTACGAATAGGCCACCAAACATTAGAATCTCAGTGCAAAGGAATAACCAAATTCCTTGTTTGGAAGAGGCATACTGGTGGTCTGCACTCTTAAAATGGTGTTGGTGGTGAAATTCACTTGAAGAACTAACGGAAGTCATATGGCCCTGCAGTTACTGTTGGAGTAGTTGTAAAGTTTTCGTGTGGAGGAGGAGAAGACGTTTGCCATTCGAGTGTTTTTGCACCCCAAGGATTGTCAGAAGCTTTTTCCCCTTTCAAAATTCCATGAATGATTGTGATAAGACCCACTAAGAATCCAAGGCCGATGAGCCAAGAACCCACTGTAGAGATTTGGTTGAGGTTTGTGTATTCAGGAAGATAGTCAAAGTAACGTCTAGGCATTCCCATTGCACCAAGCACAAATTGTGGGAAAAAAGTTACATTGAATCCAGTGAAAATAAGAACCCAAGAAATTCGACCACCTAGGTCGGAAGTCATTTTTCCAAACATCTTAGGGAACCAATAGAAAATTCCACCCATCAGTGCCATAAGAGTTCCCCCTACCATTACGTAGTGGAAGTGAGCCACCACAAAGTACGTGTCATGGAAGTGAACGTCCATACCAGTTGATGCAAGGAATACCCCTGTTAAACCACCAATCGTGAATAAGAACATAAAACCAAGAGCGAAGAGCATAGGCGCTTCGAAGGTAACTGTTCCGCGATACATAGTGGAGATCCAGTTGAAAAGTTTAATGGCTGTTGGGACTCCAACAAACATAGTGATGATGGAGAATACAAGTCCTGCTAAAGTGGATTGTCCAGAAACAAACATATGGTGTCCCCAAACAAGGAAGGATACTGCCGCAATCGCTACGGATGAATAAGCGATCGCACGGTAACCGAAAATTGTTTTTTTGGAGAACGCAGTGATGAGTTCAGAAATCACTCCCATCGCAGGAAGGATCATGATGTAAACCGCAGGGTGAGAGTAAAACCAGAAGAAGTGTTGGAAAAGAACTGGGTCTCCACCGAGGTCTGGATCAAAGATTCCCACACCAAGAGTTTTCTCTGCCCCAATGAGGAGTAGAGTGATCGCAAGGATTGGTGTTGCCAGGATTTGAATGATGGAAGTGGAATACAAAGCCCAAATCATCAGTGGGATTCGGTCCATTGTCATTCCTGGTGCTCTTAGTTTATGAGTGGTTACAATAAAGTTTAGTCCCGTTAAGATGGAAGAAAAACCCATTGTGAATGCACCCAAAACTAACAAAATCACTCCGTTAGAAGTTTTTGCAGTCGAGTAAGGAGTATAGAAAGTCCAACCTGTATCCACTTGGTTAAAAATCATAGAGGAAGCAGCGATGGCAGCTCCTGCGATGAAGATGTAATAAGAGGCAAGGTTCAGTCTTGGGAAAGCTACGTCTTTCGCACCCAATTGGATGGGCAGTACAAAGTTTCCAAGGAAAGCTGGAATTCCAGGAATGATCACCATAAATACCATGATGGCCCCGTGGAAGGTCATGAATTTATTGTAAGTATCTGGTTCCAAAAGTGGCGTAGCGCCAAATTTTGCTAAATGCAAACGAATTCCCAAAGCAAAGAAACCACCGATCAAGAAAAGGGTGGAAACTGTAGCAAAATACATAAGACCAATTCGTTTGTGGTCTAGAGTGGTCATCCAAGACCAGATTCCAGATCCGTGGTTCAGATAATTATGGTCTGTGTGACCATGTTCGGTTTTTGTCTGTGCTGAACTCATCTCTCTTCCTTATTTAATGGATTTGATATATTCAATTAAGTTGGCAACGTCTTCATCAGAGAGTTGGCCTTGGAACACTGGCATCGCAGGTGGATAACCTTCTACGATTTTCGCAGAAGAAACTAAGATGGATTCGCGTAAGTAGTTTTCATCTGCTTTGGTTTGGCTACCATCAGCAAATTTTCTACCAGAACCAAAAAGTCCCTTCATTGTAGGTCCCACAATTCTAGATCCGTCGATCGAGTGGCAAGAAGCACAAGCTTTTTGAGCAAATAATGTCTTTCCAAGATCTGCAGGACTATCAGCACCTTTTTTCTCAGCATGGTACCAAGCGGCATATTCCTCAGAAGGAATGGCTTTGATTTTGATCATCATACCAGAGTGTTTCGTTCCGCAATACTCAGTACAGAATACTATGTATTCACCTGGTTGTTTTGGTTCGAACCAAAGTTGTGTGAGTTTCCCTGGAACCGCATCTTGTTTGGTTCGGAAGGCAGGAACAAAGAAACTATGGATTACATCTTTAGAAGTTAGGACGAGTTTTGTAGCTTTTCCGGCAGGAACGATCATAGGATCGTTTGCAGAACTATAAAATTCTTTTCCGTTTGCATAACGATAAGTCCAAGCCCACTGCTCCGCAGTGACATGAATTTCAGCCGCAATGTCTTCTGGAGGGGTCCTAAGTTTTTCAAAAATGACCATACCCCAGTAGAAAATCCCCATCATGATAATGAGAGGAATGAACGACCAAAGAAATTCTGCAAAATTATTGTGAGTAATGTATGCGGATTTCTGGTCTAAACTTGTACGTTTGAACTTGATGAGGAACCATGTCATTCCACCAACTAAGATGACAAACGAAACAAGGCTTGCTATGATCAGAAACGCATAGAGAAGATCGACTTCTTTTGCGATTTCAGTTGCCTGGATAGGCATGAACGAGGTCGCTGGAATGAGACTGCTCCAAGACATCTATGTGACTCCTTGACGGTTGTTATTTGTTATTTTTCGCCAGTTTATGTATAAAAACGCACCGAGAAGGAGTAAGGTGACCGCCCCCCCGAATTGCATCATCCTGTATGCGTATATCGTATATTTATTTTTTCTCGGATCAAATTGAAAGCAAAATAAAGCAAACTTGTCCACAAAACTCCCAATCTTACCAGAAGATGCCTCGAGGAAGGCAAATTTTAAATCTCTAGGCTCAAGCTGGATCCCTTGAAAGATGCGTGACACCTTTCCCTCCGGAGTCAAAACGTAAACCCCACTGGCGTGGATGTATTGTTTTGCTTCTGCATCCCAAGCATACCGAAAGTCCAATTGTTTGGTTAAAGCATCAATGGATTCCTGTGTACCCGTGAGGAGGTGGAGTCCAAATTCAGCACCTTCCCTACCATATTCCTTCAAATAAGCCCCTTTTTTAGGAAAAGCAACCGACTCATTTTCTTTCGGATCAATGGATACTGCAATGTATTGGTATTCTTTACCGAGGGACCAATCGAGTGCTTTTAACCCTTGGAACACACCGTTGAGATGAAAATTACAAAGAGTAGGACATTTGAAGTAAACGGGAGATAGGAGGATTGGTTTCCCTTTCGATAAAAAATCGGAAAACTTAACAGTTTTTCCGGATTCATCGCGAAATGGAATGTCGAGAT
Source organism: Leptospira montravelensis (assembly GCF_004770045.1). Taxonomy (NCBI): domain Bacteria; kingdom Pseudomonadati; phylum Spirochaetota; class Leptospiria; order Leptospirales; family Leptospiraceae; genus Leptospira; species Leptospira montravelensis. The sequence goes on along the minus strand of NZ_RQFO01000009.1, from coordinate 124,043 downwards.
TGAGCGACTTCCCCGTGACATCAGAAAATCCAATATTTTCTAATTCTTTCGGAAGTTTATTTTCCCGAGTCAAGTTGGAATGCGGATCATACGCAGACACGCTGGTTCCAATTAACAGAAAAAGAAAAAAGAAGAATCGAATGTTCACGAAGGTTTGGTGGTTACCCTATTTGGACTGAACGCTTTTTGATTCCATTCCTGGGTTATCCGGAGTACCCGGGTGAACAAAGGAAATATAAGCGAAAAAAAGAATGTTGAGTACGAGTGTGACAAGGAAAGTCCAATAGCCACCCTTATTGTAAAGGTCTGTGTTTTGCATAATTTTACCTGATATAGTCTATACGAAAAACTGCTCTTTTTATCCAACAATTTTTAAAAGATGCAAGATTAATTTTATTTTCCCTAAACTCAGATCACAAAACCTGGAGGAAACAGATAGACGTATGACACTCAAACGTTTTTACACCATACTTTCCGCAATGATCCTTATCAATCTCCTTTACGGTCCACTCGTAAGAGCAACCGATTCGGGACTCGCATGTCCTGATTGGCCATTGTGCCACGGGAAATTTGTGCCAGAGTTTACATTCCAGATCTTTATGGAAGTGGGTCACCGTTATTACTCAGGAATTTTAGGAATTCTTGTGGGAATTGGTTTTGTTTGGATTTTACGAAATGAAGAAACTCGAAAAAACCTGGGTATCCCTGCAACACTCTCCCTATTATTTCTTATTTCCCAAGTGATACTCGGTGGTTTGACTGTTACCAAACTCCTCCACCCAACAACTGTTAATCTGCATTTACTCAATGCTGTTTTATTATTATCAAGCTGTTTGACTGTCCGATTACTGATCGCAGAAGGTAATACTACCACATTCCAATGGAATCGGCCCGGTAAATATTTTTTCCTTTTTGTACTTAGCGTTGTTTTATACCAACTTTTTCTTGGCGGGAAGGTGAGTTCTCACTATGCAGGACTTGTTTGTTCCGACTTCCCTACTTGTAATGGGGAGTGGTTTCCAAAAATGATAGGACCCATCCGATTTCAAATGGAACATAGATTGTTTGGATATATAGCTGCTTTGTCTGTACTTTCTTTGTCAGCCTATGGAATTCTTTACTTAAAAGATAATCTTGTCAAAAAATCTTTAAAAATTGCAGCTTATTTGATTTCTTTTCAAATTTTTCTGGGTGCAATGAACGTATTGTACCAATTACCCAAGATTATCACCGGATTACACACGTTAAATGGTGTTCTTGTGTTTATGTTTTGTTTTATAGCAGCCTTTTATCATTTTAGGTCTTCTGAAACAGGAGCCCAATAATGTTCCGATTATGGAACCAACTGACAAAACCTAGAGTCACTGTACTCGTACTTGCTACCGTTCTTCCAGGAATGTATCTAGGAACTTCAGGTTATCCTTCTCTTTGGGAAATCTTTATCACACTCCTTGGAACTTATTTAATGAGTTCTGCCTCTTTTATTCTCAATCAGTACATTGAAAGAGAAAGAGATGCGGTAATGTACAGAACCAAACAAAGACCAATCCCTTCTGGAGAAATTACACCAATTTTTGCTCTCTTTCTTGGAGTCATTGTCGCCATTTTGGCATTTGGAATTTTAACATATTTCATAAATCTACTAACAGCCGTTTGTGCACTTTCTGCTTTGCTTTTATATGTATTTTTATATACTATTTGGTTAAAGCCCAGGACAGAACAAAACATTGTAATTGGTGGGATTTCTGGATGTATTGGCCCTTTGATTGGATATGCGGCAATGGCAAATACCCTACCCGTGCCCGCTTGGATTTTATTTTTAATGATTTTTCTTTGGACACCTGCACACTTCTGGGCACTGGCTATCTTCTTAAAAGATGATTATGAGTTCGCAGGAATTCCCATGATGCCTGTTGTATCAGGAATTCAGAAAACCGTAAACCAGATCTTTCTTTATGCCATTGCCTATTCGTTATCTGTCATTGGATTTTATTTTGCCGATGCAAGGATGGGGTTTTTATTTTTAGGTTCTGCGATTTTTCTGACTATACTGATTTTAGTTTTCGCATATCGACTGAAACTTTCGGGAGACAAACTCCTTGCAAAACGTTTTTTCTTTTTTAGTATCCTACATTTATTTTTGGTCAGTTTGATCATCGTCATCGATTCTAAAATCTAGTTTTTTTAGTTGATTTGGGCAAGGATTCCTGTTTTTCTTCTGCCCATGAGTATACTAACACGTTATTTCTCAAAATCTGACTTAGATGAGATCAAATCTGCAGTTGGTGAAGCAGAATCAAAAACTTCGGCAGAAATTGTTCCTTATTTTGCAGAATCGTCTCACCATTATAAAGAATGGGCATGGCTTGGTGCCTTTCTTATGGGAGGAGTTACAGGCGTTACATTTTATACTGCACAAAAATTCTACAGCCTTGTATGGAGCGGTGAATCTTTTTTTGCCGTTTTATCTGTTTGGATTGGCGCCCTTCTCGGATTATCCATCACAATACTCTTTCCTAAACTCAGAATCAATTTAGTTTCAAAGACCGCCAAACAATACTTTGTTGATCTCAGAGCAAAAGAAGCCTTTTTGGATGAAGAAGTGTTTCTTACAAAAAACAGAACGGGTATTTTAATCTATATTTCTTTGTTTGAACATATTGTAAGAATTTTACCCGACAAAGAAATCGCAAGGATTGTGCCTAAGTCAGAATGGAACGAAGCAGTAAGACTTATCATTGAAGGAATGAAATCAAACAAAAAAAAAGAAGGTATCGTTTCAAGTATTCTATTCTGCGGACAACTTCTCAAAAAATACAATATTCAAATCGAAAAAGATGATAAAAACGAAATCTCTAACGAAATCCGTGATGGTGGGAAATTGATGTAATGAAATTCAACTTAATATTCATAAATTCAAAAATTATACCTAGGTTAGGACGAAAAAACATTGGTTGTTTTCTTTCTATTTTAATCGTTACATTCACAGAAATTTTTTCTTATCCAGTTCCAAAATTAGAAAGAAGAGTGATGGACCACGCTGGAATTTTATCCGAAGCAACCGTTAATCAAATTGAAACAAATCTGAAACAATTCGAAGTCGAAACTTCTAACCAAATTGCTGTATACACTACCGCGAGCTTACAAGATGAACCCATTGATGATGTAGCTATTCAAATTTTTGATGAATGGAAGTTGGGACAAAAATCCAAAAAAAATGGAGTTTTGCTAATTGTAGCACCTAACGAAAGAAAGATGAAAATATTAGTGGGTCGTGGACTTGAAGGTTCGCTTACTGACATTCAAGCTAAACATATCATTCGTGATGAACTTAAACCACGTTTTATTGACAAAGATATGGATGGTGGTGTCACTGCAGGCGTGAATGCGATTATGGCTGCAATTCGAGGGGAATATTCCCCTTCAGAAGATGATGTGGCTACAACCGGCAACAGTTCCGACGAGGAAGTGTTTTCTTCTGGCCTTGTGGGAGGGATCTTTACTTTGATTTCCTTAATTGTTCCTTCGATTGGAGGGATAATGTTTACTGTCATAGGCCTTTTAGTTTTATTTCCCTTTTTAACCTTTCTATTTGGAAGTACCTTTGGCTTAATCGTTGCCGTACTTTTATTTATACTAGTTATGTTTTTAAAACGTAAATTAGGAATCGGTAATGGTGGTGGTTCTGATGGAGGATATTTTGGCGGTGGAGGTTGGTCAAGTGGAGGGGATTCCTGGTCGTCAGGCGGATCCGACAGTTGGTCTGGAGGTGGCGGGGATTCTGCTGGTGGTGGAGCTTCTGGAGATTGGTAGTTTATAAAATCTAAATATAAATACGAATCAATTTCTAATTGTTCCTAAAAGTCACCTAACATTGAAACAAATTTAGGTGACTTCGATAAAGATGAGAGTGGAATCATCTTTCCATTGAGATTTTTCCATTCTTTGGAATAACATGTTTTGAATCGATGGAAGAACTTCTGAAAATGGCAAGGACACCGTTTTTTGGATGATCTCTAACAAATCTCCCCAAGCCTGTGTGCCATCAGATTCGTTTAACTCCTCAAACAATCCATCTGTAAATAAAAAGATACGATCACATGATTCAACCTTCGATTCAGTAATTCCGTACCTGTAGTGTTCCAATATTCCAATGATTGGCCCCGTATTTTCCAACATTGCCGTAACACCATTTTTTTTCATATGGATTTGGTTTTGGACTCCGCCTCCCGCATAACGCAGGATCTTCTGGTGAAAATCAAAATCCATCACAATCGCAGGGAAATAAATTTGAAGGTCAGCATTTTTATCATAAAAATGTTGGTTCATATAAAACAACAAATCGTTTGGCCGCATAGCAACCGCAGACACACGTTCAAATTCAGATTGGATCATCATTGAATAAAGAGCCGCTTGTAAACCATGACCTGTCGCATCACCTAAAAAGAAACGGTAATAAAAATCCTGAATGCGTTTTACAAAATATATATCTCCACCCACTTCAGCAATCGGTTTGTATAATATATCTACTTTGATATATGGGTCTAAATCGGGAAGTTTAGTAACACTCTGAATGATTGACTTTGCCAGTCTCATATCTTTCCCAATTTGATCTAATTTCCCTTGGAGTTCTTCGGTTTTGTCTTTGACTCGAGTTTCTAATCTTTCGTTTAACTCTGTTAGTTGATTTTGAACACTTTGTAATGTATGATTTTTTTCTGAAAGTTCACCTGCCAAGTTTTCTGCGTCCACAAAACCTTTTGAAAAATTTCTCGCGATATATACAGACTGCACAAAGAACATAGTAAAGATTCCAAAATGGATCAAAAGTGGTCCATGAAAGATAAGGTTATTTACCAAAATATCATTTGTAAAACTTGAAATAAAAACGACAAAGCTAATCAAAAAGATAAACGAACCTGGAGAAGAATCACGAATGGCTCTGATAATTACAAAAAATGTATAAAAAGCACCTAACAAGGTAAATACCTGAAAAGGAACCATCAGATACGTATAAAAGGAAGATCTCGTCAAGAGGACAATAAAACAAAATGCAAAACCTGAATATTTAAGTAATTCATAAACGCTGCGCGAAAAATAGGGTTTAAAGAGTAAATAAACATAACGGGCAAAAATAGGTGTAATCAAAAAGAAACTCAAGTAACTTAATTTCAAATGGATTTCCCAAGAAATGTTTGGATACAGATGAACAACATATTTGTTCCCAGTAATGAACACACGTAAGGCGACAAGAATACAAGTAAGAGCAAACCAATACGTGAAAGGATCTTTTTTTCTGTTCCAAAACAAAAACAAATGATAAATTCCCATAAACAAAATGCTACCCACAAGTAACATATCGCGTAGAATTTCAAACTCGAATTGATAGTGTATATCAGATGTCCTTCCCAAAACCAATATTTGCGCAGGCCCGCCCTTTCTGTGATGGTAATTGGAAATTTGTAATAAAATAGAAGTTTGATTCTCTTTGGGGAAAAAATCGACAATGAGTGGTCGGTATTCCGGTTTCCCAGTTTGGTAAGAAGTAGTAACAACTCCATTGGATGATAATTTCACACCATCAACAAACAGATTATAGGCGGTCTCCATCTCAGGCACTTTTAAGGATAAGGGAACTCCTTTTAGTCCATGTTGGACTTTCATGCTGAATGTTGCATATCCATCTCCAGCCAGAAATCCCCTTTTCCAAAAAGAGTCGGACCAAACTCCAGGAACCTCAAAAAAATGGGGTTCCCTATTTGTTTTTAAAATCTCTAACTCTAAAGGAGAAATAAGAAGACCTGGATAATATTCCCACTCACCCTTAAGTTCAACGGTTTTTGCCGGAGAACTTAGATAAGATTCAGCGGAAAGAACCCCCTTCTCCACTTTGGGTGGTGCCTCTTTCGGAATACACGAAACAAACACCAAACACCAAAAAAGTCCGAACCACCGGAAATTCATCAGATTTGGCAGTTTAAAAAACCTAAAGGCGGTTCTGAACAGGGATATACTTTCTTTGGTTTTCACCCACATATATCTGTTTTGGACGAACTTTTGAGAAGTCTCCCTTCATCCTTTGTTCTCTCCAATGCGCAAGCCAACCTGGAAGTCTACCGATAACCTGCATCACAGAGAACATATTCTTTGGGATTCCCAATGTGTGAAATACGAGTCCAGAGTAGTATTCTAAATTAGGATACAAAAGATTCTCCATAAAGTAGGAATCGTTCCAAACCACTTCGTCTATTTGAAGAGCCACATCTTCCACAGCTGACAACTTTCTACCTTTGTAGAATTCACGGATGATTTCACGGGCAACCATCGCACGAGGACTCACTACATCATAAGCCTTTTGACCAAAACCATTGGTTTGAATATTCAAACCACCTCGTTTGAATCTTTCAAAATAATCCTTCACAGGAGTTTTTGTTTTGATGATGTCTTCGATAAGTCCAATGGCTGCGGTAGGTCGTCCCCCTTCGCGTGCTCCCCATTGTGCCATGATTCCTGCAGAAATTGAGGCAAATAAATTGGCTTGTGTGGAACCTACCACTTGAACGGCGGTGTTGGATACATTCTGTTCGTGGTCTGCATGTAAAATCCACATTTGATTTAAAATGCGGTCAAACTCTTCTGGTACGGTATAATTGTCCGCAGGCATTTTATGCATCATATAAAGAAAGTTTGTGCAGTATGGATTTTTATCCAAAGGGTATACGAAAGGATGGCCGACAGCATGTTTATAAGTGAAAGCTGCAATGGTACGAATTTTTGCAAGTAACCTTGCGATCAAATCCACACCCATATCTAACTTTTCTTCATATTCTTCTAAATAATAACTAGAAAGTGAAGTGACCATTACAGATAAAACTGCTAATGGATTGGCAACACCAGGAAATCCGTCAAAAAGATTTAACATATCTTCGTGGATCATAGAGTGTTTAGAAAGACGACCCGAAAAGTCATTTAACTCTTGTTTAGTGGGAAGGTTACCATAAATTAATAAAAACGAAGTTTCCACAAATGTGGATTGGTATGCGAGTTCTTTTAGGTCATAACCGCGATAGGTTAGTTCCCCTTTTTCGGGATCACGTCTTGATACTTTAGACAATCCAAGAGCTGTATTAAACAAACCAGGATCAACAGTAACCAGGCCCGTTTTTCTATAAAAATCGGTTAGGTCGATTCCCTCTTTTCCATCGGTACCAACAATGACCGGTAATTTATATGTTTTGCCCTTGACGTGGATTTCCACTTCACTCATGAAAAGACCTCTCTCCCTCCTATCTTACGGAAGGGAAGTTTGGAATCTAGAATAATTTAGACTTGGGTGAGTGCAGAATTTAGAGAATCGTGAATGAGGACAAAATCAGTCAGACCAACAATATCCATCACTTTTCTAAAGTGTGTGTTGAGTCCTGCAAATTCAATTTTTCCTTGGTTCTCAGATGATTTTGTGATCAGACTGATGAGAGTGGCAATTCCTGCAGAGTTGATATAAGATGTTTCCGAAAAGTTCAAAATGACCCGATTTCGTTTATCCGCGGGGATGGATTCGTAAGATTCCACAATCTCTTCTTCGGCTTCGGATGTGATTTCGCCAGATATATGAATTACAGGTAAATTTCCCCCGTTTTCAAATCCTAACCGAATCTTAAACTCTTCCATCATTAGCTTCCAGGGAAATCCACCGAGAACGCGGGTCAACAAAAATTAGGATTTCGATTTTCTTTCTTCTTTCGTCATACGTCCGAAGGGTTGTTTGCACTTTCGACAAACAAAGTATATATCGGTTGGTGTAGCTGATATCCCGACAAGACCCATTGCTATCATTCCCCATTTGGAATACTTTACAACTTTACGTGCATTTTCATCGTCACGAGTGGTTCCACAATCACAGGTGGGTCGATCGGCTTTTTTAATGATTTGGTTCATAAAGACAAGTGTTCGGCTCCGACCCGTAGGCGGAACCGAAAAAGACAAAGATTAATTTTTAGAAAGGTGTTCTACGTATTTTGCAAGGATGCGAATATTATCATCACCCAAATGTCCGTAAGCAACCATTGGAGATCCTTTGATTCCTTCTTTCAAAGTTTTAGTCACAGCAGCAGCAGTGTTTCCATTTTTCCATTCAGAAGCTGGGGATTTGTAGTTTCTTGGTTTTGGATTGAGGGCAGCAGCAGCAGCTCCGTCACCAGCACCTTTTTCACCGTGGCAAGAAGAGCAGTTTTGAAGGTAAAGTTCTTCCCCTTTAGCAAGATCAGGATCTGCACTGGCGCTAGATTCAACAGCAGCAGGTGTTTCTTCTTTTGGTTTGGAATCGCCACAAGCTACCATCACGAATGCGAAGGAGAGTGCGAAGAGAGAGACTAAGACTTTTTTTGAGTTCATTTCTTACTCCAAGATAAGGTTGGCTCCAGTCTCTCACCCTTCTTATCTTTTGAAAAGAAGAAATCACTGTTTTTCTAAAAGATTTGAGAGTGCCTTTTCTAAATTTTGAAACTGAAACTCATAACCGGCCGTAAGCAAACGTTCGGGAAGCACATATTGTCCCTTAGTCACCACAACAGCTCCTTCTCCATAGAGCGCCTGTATGGCGAAGGAAGGAACTTTGAATAAATTGGGTCGGTGCAAGGTTTTTGCAAGAGCTCTAGAAAACTCATAGTTACTAACAGGCTGAGGAGATACTAAATTATAAGCACCGGAAGCCGAGTCTAACTGCATTAAGTGTAACATAGCGGAAATAAAGTCTGTTATATGTATCCAACTCATTCCCTGTTTTCCCGAAGCAATCGAACCACCAACCCCTAACAAAAAAGGAGGAATCATTTTTTCTAAGGCTCCACCTTCAGGAGTTAAAACAATTCCAGTTCTCAAAACCAAAGATCGAATGCCAGCTGCTTGTAATGGAAGGGTTTGGTTTTCCCAGTCCACACAAATTTTGGCTAGGAAGTCGTCCCCCGGAGCGGTGTTCTCGGAATAAGGAAGATGGTGGTCTTCTGACATTCCATAATAACCAACAGCACTTGAGTTCACAAAAACTTTTGGTCGGGATTTTAAATCCAAAACACGAGCCACAAGCCCCCGTGTAAAATCTATACGGGAAGTCTGTATGAGTCGTTTGCGTTCATCTGTCCACCTAACACCCGCAATTGGCTCCCCAACTAAATTCACAATGGCATCCAAACCTTCTAAGTCTGCTGTCTGCGGAAGGATACAAGATACAAATTCTAATTCAGGAAAAGAAGTTAGTTCTTTCGGTAACGAAGTTTGCCTCGAAAATACGCGAAACCTATGTCCATTAAGAACGGCTGTTTTTATCAATGCCTTCCCGATAAGGCCAGTGCCACCTAAAATTCCTATTTTCATCTGATCTCCTTTAGGATCGATTCACAAAAAAAGAAGTAGCCCTTTTTCTTAGGCAGTAGAAATTTTTCTTTCATATGAAATTTGTCATTCTCCTTCCTATCTTCTTTGCCATAGCTTTTGTTCTCTTAGGAAATTATTATCTATTTACTGGAACAAAAAAAAGTATCAACCAATATAAAGAAAATCCACCATTCCGCATAGAAGATGCTACTGGTTCTGGCGGTATTCATCTTTTGTTAGACAAAGATAAAAATACTGTTTGGAGAAAGAAACAAGACGGAAAAGAGGATTTTGATTTTTTCTTAGAAATGAAATTGTCACATTATTGGAATGGAACAGAGTTTTCACCCAGAGAATTTCGCTCTTTAAATGTATATGCCTGTCCTGGCGAAAACCTACCTACATTCCAACTGCGATTTTTATTACGAGAAAGTATTAATGTAGATAAAGAACTTAGAATGCCGAAAGACCAACTTGCTTTTGTTTACCTATTTCAGGAAAAAAACAAATCTAAAGTTTCGATTCCTTTATCAAAACTTCCCAAGTTTCAAAAAGAAAACAATTACCCAAAAAACATTAACATTCTAACGCCCGAATTCAAAGAAGTTTCGATGGATGGATGTTTTGCAGAAGTAGAACTTGAAGAAATAAAGTAATTTATATTTTGAATTGATTGTTTGCTTTCAATGAGTTTGCCATTTAAAACAAAACACCTAAGAGATAGTTTGAAAATTGTTTTATAGGTAGAGAGGGAATTATTTTTGGGTCAAATGCCTTTTGTTTGTTTCTCTATTTCAGCCTTTAGTTCGATGATGCTCATATATAGGTTTGCAAATGTAGTGAGTTGGTTCATCGCATCTTGTAATCCTGCTTTAAACAAAAGTCCGTTGTCCATATGTTCCCGAAAGATGGTGAGCGGATTTTCCGCCTCCATACTTTCTACGGTTTTTTGGTAAGATTCCATAAGTTCCCTTTTATCATCTAGAGATTCTGGAATCTTCCAACCATTGGACAACCGACTCATAAAAAACTATCTACCTTCGACTTCGAGAAGTTTGGTGGTCTTTACAATCAGACGTGTGACAACATAAAAAATAAGTCCGAATCCAAAAAACCATGTATGGAATGGTTTCCAAATTCCAGTGATGTCTACCGCACGAAGTGCCGGTTCTTGGAAATAAACTTGGATCAAATCAAATACAGTAAATACAACTATGATTCCAAATAAACTTGGGTATTCACGTTTCCAAATATTGCGGAATGAAAAATCTAAATTTGGTTTTTTATAACCAGATAAACGCGGAATGAAGGCAGGTGTTTTGTCCGCCCATTCCAAATATCCTTTTGCAAATTTACCACGAAGGAAATATTCTTCTGCAAAAATAATACGTTCGTAATACAGATAAAAAAACATAATGTATACGAGAGCAAAAGCAAAATCCCTAAGGATAAAAACCGGACCAAGATACATAAGAAAATTCCCTACATATAACGGGTGTCTAACTAATGAATAAATCCCTGATTGGTTTACAACATCAGCCACTTGTTGTTTTGTATTTCTTCCAGAAGTATTTTTAGGAGTGTATCCAATCGTAAAACATCTAACGAAAAGTCCCGCAAAACTGACTAAAAATGCACCAGATAACCAATACAAATTGGATTCGTAGTTCCCTTGAAAATAAGGGACATACGGTAGATACAGTAAGGAAAGAAACAAAATGACTCCTGGAATGTAGGAGCGCCATCGGAAGAGAAAATTGCCTTGTTGGTTGAGTTCTTCTATAAGTGCCATGTGAATTCGTACTTGCTTCCTTTGATTAAGCTGTCAGCATTCGTCCTATGTCAATCAAATCCTTCATTCCCGCAAAGTTCAATCTTCCTGCTCTATGGTTTACGGATCTGACTCTTCCCGTTCTTAACAAAATGCTCCACAATCTTGATTCTATTGAGATATCCGAAACAGACCAAAAGACATTAAAGACCTTCCAAAAAGAACGAATCCTTTATATTTCCAACCATCCCACAGCCAAAGAACCTGGAATTGCATATCATGCAGCAAACATTATGGGTTCTCGGTTTCACTATATGGCGGCAAGGGAGGTGTTTGAGTGGGCTTATGGATTTGTAGGTGACTTTATCCAATCAATAGGAGCCTATTCCGTGTTAGCTGGTGCACCAGATCGCGAATCTCTCAAAGCCTCCAGAGAAATTCTTGCAGCTCCCGGCGGAAAACTTGCTTTATTCCCAGAAGGAGAACCCACGAGCGGCATGAACGATACCTTACTTCCCTTCCAACCAGGTGTGGCCCAACTTGGATTTTGGGGACTGGAGGATGCACTTAAAAAAGATCCGAATGCAAAAATTTGGATTTTGCCCACTTTTGTTAAGTACAGAATGACCGGTTCCATAAACACCATGCAAAAGGATATTGACTTAACCATTGCTAGAATGGAACAGAAGTTAGGGATTGAAAAAACTGGCAAAGACATAGTCCATCGTTTTTTATCCGTGGGAAAACGAATGATTGAAAGGGAAGAAAAAGAATATGGAGTCCCTGTCGAAGAAAATAGAGCCGATGATTTTGACTACCGATTGGGACGAATGCGTCATGCTATGCTCGACAATATTGCAAGAAAAGCAAATATCCCCAAATGGGAAAATGATGCCAATGCCATCGAAAAACTAAGAAGGATCCTAAGTGTATTGGAAATGGTGTCTGTGGGAATGCCTGATCCAAAAGGAGAACTTCCTAGTTTAGAAATGGCAACCTGGGCTAGAAAGGCCGCGACCAAAGCTTATGACTTTATCACTATCCAAACCGCCTACATCAAAGAGTTACCTAGTGCCGAACGGCTCTACGAATTTTTATACCGCTACGAAAACGAACTTTTTGGAGAGTTTAAACCTCGTCCTCACAAAGCAGTCGTTAGATTTGGCACACCATTTACGATCAATGAGTATTTAAGTTCCTATAAAGAAGATAAAAAGAAAACGATAGATTCCATTACGGAACGTCTAAGAAAAGAGTTACAGACGATGCTTGTGGAAGAAAAATCCAAATCTAATCCCCTATTCCCGAGCCAATATATTTTTTGATGGAATCATTTAGTCCAGAACAGGTGAAACAACTCATCACAAGCGGAGAACCCATTGAGATGAATGCTTATGGTGCCTCCAAGGTCTTGGATGAAAACTTGGTCAAAATTTTGGATGCACTAACCGAAAAATACGGAATCCCTGATTTATCTGCCATTCTGTTCACAATTGTGAAAGACCTAATCCTAAATGGATTTAAAGCGAACTTTAAAAGAATCTTTTTTCAAGAAAACCAACTAGATATCCATTCTCCCGCCGACTATGAGTTAGGTGTTAGGATGTACAAAAGCCTCATCCTTTCAGGGAGAGGAAATACATTTGAACCGCTGGCCCGAGAAAGAAATTTATATGTTCATCTGAAAATTGAACATAATGAAAACCAAATCAAGTTTGATGTAAGAAACAATAACACACTCGTGCGTGGGGAGATGCAAAAAATCCGAAATTCGCTTTTACATGCGCAAAACTATAACGATATTATGGAGTATTATATTGAGAGGGGAGATAACTCGGAAGGGGAAGGAATTGGGATTGCTCTTTGTGTCATCCTTTTAAAAGGAGAAGGACTTCCTACTGACCAATTTCGGATTTACCATGAGGACGGAGAAACCATCGCCCAACTGAACATTCCCCTAAAGAAAGGCTAGCCCTAAGAAACAGATCTCACAGTTTGGATTTATGGGTTCTGTTACTGTCCTTTCAAATGATTTCATTCCTAAAGTTCTTTCTGACATCGTTTCTAATGAAACTAACCATGCACTTTGGCTAAACACTCTTTCTCTCTTAGAACATCTTGGTTCAAGAAAAATCCTCCTTACACAATCGAGCGAAGAAACTTCTGAGATGATTTTAAAACATGCCACCGAAGAAGCAAGACATGCCCTATTTTTTAAAAAAGCTGCCCGCACCATAAGACCCAGTTTCCAACTGGGATACCAAAACTCCGCCCTGGTTCGCGGGACTGCGGCAAGAATTTATTTCGCAAAATTAGATACTCTGGTCCGGCGAAGCCTACGAAAGGTTTTCCCAGACCCAAAAGAATTCACTTACCTTGCTTATCTTTATACCACAACGGTCATTGAGAAAAGAGCGATGGTCGTCTATGCAGCGTACGACGAGATTTTGGACAAAACCGGTTCTCCCATCCGCCTAACCAACCTAATTTTGGAAGAAGAAGGCCACCTTTCAGAAATGAGTTCCGAAATGTTCCGACTTGATCCGGGAGCCGAGGAAAGGTTGGCGCATTTAGAGGCAGAAGAATCGAAAATTTTTGCCCGATTTTGGCTCCAAATCCGTGAATTCGCCCTGAATTAAAAAAGGCTTGCGGAAAAAATCTCTGCCTGGTTTTCTTCAACCATCTTCATGCGACATAATACTATTATTGGATCTTTGAGAAAATGGGATTAGAAGTCTTTTTATTGCCTTTTTTAGCCAGTGTTGCGGTGACCATTGGGCTACGTCGTTTGGACAAATCCAACACCAAACTCTCCCAACTCAAACGTTACGCATCCAAATTGACCGATGAAATTGATGGTGTCGCCCTTCAAAAAATCCAATTGGTAAAAGATGCGGGCATTGACCTAGACATCCTTGTCAAACAGTCCCGAAAAGTGGCCGATGACATCCAAATTTTAAGTTCCGAATCCCGTGACCTATTTGAAAAAATCCGGGCAAGTAAAGATTATCTTTCTTCTTTATCAGGTGAGATGGAACAAATCCAAGACTTGAGTTCCCAAGTTCGCCGAGAAAAACAATACATGGAAGAAGGTCTCTCTCAGATCAATACCCACAAACGAGAGTTACGTGAAGTTTCCGAAGATATGGAAGCCCTTCATAATGAATCTATTTCTATGTTGGATACTTTCCAAAATAAACTCAATTTCCGTAGTGATGAAATTTTACAATCTGTTGCACAGAAGATGGTGGAGTTAGAAAGCCTGCTCGAAACCAAATCCGATTTTTTAGACAACTCACTTTCCAAAATTGCAGAGACTGCTCGTGAAAAACTTTTATCCCATGCCGATGTGATGGTAGGAGAAACTGCAGGACGACTTGACCATGCTCGTAAAGAAATGGATTTACTACTCGAATCCATGAAATATGCGCAAGGGGATTTGGATGTTCGCCTAACCAAATTCGAAGATACTTCTTCCCTACTTTCTGACAAAGTTGATAAGTTTGATGAAAGGTTAGAAGAAAAATACCAAAGAGCATCAGGTAAGTTAGATGAAAAAGTAAACTTACTCGAGAAAAAAATCCAAGAGCGTTTTGATTCTATTTTTGACCAAGTTACTCATACAAAAGATTCTTTTATGAAAGGTCTCTCGCAAGAGACAGATGCCATCAAACGTGAAATCGAAGACTTGTCTCTCGAAACACTTTCCAAACGTGATGACATCATTAACGAAACAAGAAGACAAGCTGACGGGATCAACCAAACCATCATCCAATTCCAAGAAAAGTATTTGGAAGCTGAAAACAAACTCCTTCGCCAAGCAGACATTCGCAAACAAGAACTCATTCGTGAAATCGAAGCCTTCTCTGAAGAATTCCACCGTATCTCTGAAGAATTAAAAGAAGAAGCAAGTTCTCTCAAAAAAAGTGCCCTCCAAGAACTCAAAGATTTTGATCGTGAGTTGGATTCTGTTCGCACCAACCAAGAAACAGTCATTAAAACCTCTCTTTTTGAATTAAGAAAAGAACTAGAAGAAAGAATGAATTCTGATTTCAAACTCCATAAGAGTGAAATGGAATCGGATTTAGAAACGGTTCAATTACAAGTTAAAGATTTAAGTGAATCCATTACGGCACAAACCAAAGATGTGGATGAATATGTGGAAGAGTTAAAATCGGCTCTTCGTGAATCGGCTCATGAAATTTTAGAAACAGCAGAAGAAAAAGCCAAAGAATCCGAAGAAATAGTCACAGAAAAGATTCGTATCGCCAATGCCAACTTAGAACAATTTGTCAGCAAATGGGAAGACGAACTAGGTAAAATTCGCGAAGACCAAAGTTATAGTATTGAAAGACTCCAAGACCGTTTAAAAGAAATTCATATTGAAGGTGCTGACCTACTTGGAGAATTCCAAAACCAATTCCAAAAAGCAAAAGCTAATTTAGATTTGGTGGCAGAATCCAAAACCAAAGAAAGTATCTCTCGTTTGGAAGAAGAAGCGAAACTGGCTCGTAGCGAAGTGGAACGAATCCTCAAACATTTAGAAGAGTCGGGTGAATCATTTTTCAATTTACAAGAAGAGAAAATGGACAGACTCAATGAAACCATTGATTCTAAAATCTCTCACCAATTGACAAAACTCCTGGATAAAGGAAATGTCCAACTCGGACAACTCGAAGAAAAAATTTCAAACCACCTAAACACCGTCAAACGCAATTTAGACGAAAGTATCAAACGTTCCAAAGACGAATCTAAAAAACAAATTGAAACTTACCAAAGAGATTACGAAAAATCTTTCAAAGAGATTGCAAAAGAAAGCCAAGACTTCTTAAAAGATAGTTTAGACCGCTTCCAAGATTTAAAACACGAAATCAAAAATGGTTTGGATGACCTAAACGATACAAAAGAAGAAACTCTTTCCAGCTTTCAATCCGAAATGGAAACTCTTAAAGAAGACATCTTAACTCTTTCTAGTGAACTAGAAACGGTAAAAGAACATTCTGATTTATTTGCTTCCGCCAAACAGATTGCTGATGAATCCAATCGTGCTGTCGATGAAATTTCTGAAGCCCTCCGATCGCTTGAAAAAAACCGACCAGACATTGACTTATACCAATCTGCCATTTCTGAGTTCTCAGAACTTCGGAAAGAAATTGCAAATGAATTAGAAACCTTAAAAGAAGCGCAGTTCCAAACCGAAGACATCGACAAACAAATACAAATCCTTGCATCCAATTTGGTTCATGTTTCGGAAACTATGGAAGGTTTTGAACAAAGTTTAAGCGAAGTTAGTTCCATTGAAACTCGGGTGACTAAACTCACGGCAGAACAATCTAAAATTGAATCTTTCCTTTCTTCTTTACAAGAATCACAAGATTCCGTTTTCCACTTGGTTGAAAATTTAGAAGGTCAAAAACACAATGCACGGGAACTCCAAGCTCGCCTCGACATCCTCGACCGTGAAATCGAAGTAGTCGAAGCTCGGGAAAAGGAACTGACAGAAACCATTCGTTTGGCCGAAAACCGCACGGCTTTCCTTGTGGAACGAGAAGCACAAATTGATTCGGTCGAACGTAAATTTGACAAAATCGAAGAGCTGCTAGGTGATCTTTCCGACCGCCACCGCCAAATCCTTACCCTCCAAAAAAGATTGGAAGACCTAAAAGAATCGTCACGCGAAACCAAGGATGATTTGGAATCTCTCCTCGGCGAGGCAGACGAAACCTTCGAAAAACTCTCCGAATTCCTGGACATTGTCCAAGGGGCCATGCAAAATCCGGTCCCAACGGGGAAATCAGACCGAAAAGTTTCGGGAAATCCCCTTGTTGAGAGGAAAAGAGCCACCATCCAGAGCCTCCACGACAATTACCAATGGTCTTCTGAGGCAATTAGCGAAAAATTAAATATTGAAAAATCCCTCGTAGATAGCATCCTCGGAGTTAGAAAGAAATAACCGAGGTATCCATGTCCGAAGAACAAACAGAATCAACGTCGAAAGAATCCCTAATTGTCACTTCTAAAGTGAAAGCATACATCAAAAGTAAGGGATTTATGACTTCTGGCGATGCGATTGAAGGAATCAATGAAGAAATCTACCGATTGATCGACAAAGCTTTGGAAAGAACCTCTGCCAACAAAAGAACAACGGTTCGGTCCACAGATTTCTAATCCGTGATTTACATTAAAAACAAATCAGAAATTGAAAAGATGAGGAAGGCGGGAAAATTTGCCGCCGAACTCCTCGTGTATCTAGAACCTTTCGTAAAATCGGGGGTCACAACCCTGGAACTGAACGATCTGGCGGAGACCTATACCAAAAAAAATGGCCACAGGTCTGCTCCCCTTGGATACAAAGGTTTTCCGAAATCCATCTGTTCCTCCATCAATCACGTGGTTTGCCACGGAATTCCGAAAAAAGAGGATGTTCTCGCCGATGGGGACATCGTCAATCTAGACGTATCACCGATTGTCGACGGATACATTGGAGATACTTCCAAAACTTTTATCGTGGGTGGAAAATCCACTCCTGAGGCAGAAAAACTCGTGGCCGATACGGAAAAAGCCATGTGGATCGGAATCGAACAAGTGAAACCAGGAAACCGAATTGATGATATTGGAAATGCCATCGATGATTTTCTTACCCCACTCGGGTATGGAATTGTTAGGGATCTAATGGGTCATGGTGTGGGAAGGAATTTCCACGAAGAACCACAAGTTCCCCATTTCCGGTCTCCCCGAAAACTAGCAAAAATTGAAGCAGGGATGATCTTTACGGTCGAACCAATGGTCAATTTAGGAACTTGGGAAGTAAATTTCGATAAGTCTGACAAATGGACCGTGCGTACAAGAGATGGAAAACTCTCCGCCCAATTTGAGCATACCGTTCTTGTCACAGACAAAGGGTACGAAATTCTAACAAAAGTTTGAAGAAATCGTTCTTGCTTTCACGTCCCATTTATCGTCTAATTTCAAAAGAGGGTCATTATGAAAACTACCATCACTTTATTTAGTCTTTTTGTCATCACTTCCGCATCCTTTGCCATTTGCCCAGGAAAAGAAAAACGTTCCTGCCCTGGTCACGACAAACTGATTGAGTGTCCTAACGACGGAAAATAATTCTCCATGAACAAAGCCATTCTCTTCGTTGATGACGAACAAATCATTCTGATGAGCCTGAAGTCTCAGCTCAAAAAACATTTTGGGAACGAGTATCGTTATGAAACCGCCCAAAATACAGAAGAGGCGTGGTCGATCATCGAAGAATTGGCAGAAGAAGGAATCGATATCCTCATCATCATTTCGGATTGGCTTATGCCCAACCAAAGAGGTGATGAGTTTCTCAGGGATGTCCACAAAACTTATCCAGGAATTAAGAAAATAATTATTTCAGGTCATATCGATGAACTCTCACTCAACCAATTGAGAGGAGAAGTAGACTTACATAGTTTTTTAAACAAACCTTGGTCTGAATCGGATTTAATCAAAAAAGTGGAAGACGCCATTACGAAGATTGCCTAGTTTTTCCTAGGATACCTTCGCATGTCTCAATCAATCATACAAAACACAATCGAAGACTTGGAAAGTTTACGTTCTAAGTCCCCACTCGTTCATAATATCACAAACTATGTAGTCATGAATAACACAGCTAACGCACTTCTTGCCATTGGTGCTTCTCCCATTATGGCCCATGCCATTGAAGAAGTGGAAGAAATGGTTACCATCTGTTCGGCAACGGTTATCAACATAGGAACACTTTCTGAACCTTGGATTCAAAGTATGGAAAAGGCTGCGGCAAAAGCGGTATCACTTGGCAAACCATTAATCCTTGATCCAGTAGGAGCTGGTGCGAGTAACTTGCGTAATATGGCAATTCGTCGTATCCTAGGTGCAGGAAGCCCTAGTATTGTCCGAGGCAATGCTTCTGAAATTTTATCAACCCTCAATTCCTCTGGAAAAACAAAAGGGGTAGATTCCACAGATTCTTCCGAATCAGCAGTGGATTCAGGAAAGTCTCTCTCAAAAGTGACTGGTGGAGTTGTGGTGATCTCAGGAGCTACTGATTATATTCTAAGTGGAACGGAAAAAGCCCAAGTTCGTAACGGAGATGTTTTGATGACAAAGGTCACAGGGCTTGGATGCACTGCATCAGCCATTTGTGGTGCTTTTTCCGCCATCCAACCGAACCAATTTAGAGCGGCAACTTCTGCAATGGCAGTGATGGGAATTGCTGGGGAAATGGCAAAATCCAAAACAAGTTCACCTGGTAGTTTCCAAGTTGCATTTTTAGATGCACTCTATGAAATCGGAGCCGATATCATTAAACAAAAGTTAAACGGTGAATAGAAAACAAATTCGTGGGGTTTATCTTGTCACCGATAGACCCTTATGCATCCACCACAGTTTAGAAGAAGTCGTGAGACTTGCGGCCCTTGGTGGTGTATCTTTTGTCCAACTTAGGGAAAAAGAAACAGATAGCCGAACTTTTTTAGAACTCGCCAAACATTTAAAAAAAATCCTAAAACCATTTTCCATTCCCCTTCTCATTAATGATCGATTGGATATCTGTTTAGCTGCCGAAGCCGAAGGAGTTCATCTAGGACAAACCGATTTACCTTGGTGGGAAGCTCGTAAACTTTTGGGAGAAAAAGCGATCATTGGACTTTCCTTAGAAACAAAAGAAGACTATTTTTCTCTTATACAAACGCACCCAAAACCAGAGTTGGATTATTTGGCAGTTTCTCCCGTATTTGATACAGATACGAAAACAAATACGAAAGAAGCATGGGGACTTACAGGCGTTACCTGGTTAAAAAAACAAACCAACCTACCGATTGTTGCCATTGGGGGAATCAAAGAATCGAATGCGGCAGATGTGATCCAAGCAGGTGCCAATTCCCTTGCTGTTGTGAGTGCGATTTGTTCGGCAAAAGATCCGAAACTGGCAACAGAGAATTTATCGAAAAAAATCCATTCAGT
Source organism: Leptospira montravelensis (assembly GCF_004770045.1). Lineage (NCBI taxonomy): Bacteria > Pseudomonadati > Spirochaetota > Leptospiria > Leptospirales > Leptospiraceae > Leptospira > Leptospira montravelensis. The sequence continues at coordinate 103,924 of NZ_RQFO01000009.1, read as the reverse complement.
TGTTTAAAAATTGATCAGTATCAGTTTAATTCTTTTTTCTCTTTATGTTTTAGATTCCGGTTCCAAATTTCGAAACCAATCCTTTCAATGGGGGAATCTCTAAAATATTCATCAAATTCCTGTTTGGTGAGCTCTTTTTTTTCTATAAACTGGGGATCGGTCCAAAAGGATCTGGGTAAAAATCCAGGTTCTGTGGTTTCCACATCATTTCGTTTGGCGACATTGGCATTCCAAGGACAAACTTCTTGGCAAAGATCACATCCATACACCCAACCCTTTCTGTCCCATTTTAAAAAAGATTCAGTCGCTTCGATTTCTTTCCTATCTTCTATGGTTAAGTAAGAAATACATTTTTTAGCGTCAATTTTATATTCATCCAAGGCTCTTGTAGGACAAATATCGATACACTTGCGACAACTCCCGCAGTGATCTGTGACCATTTCTTCTGGATCTGGGCCGCCTAATTCCAAATCAGTGAGAATGGTAGAGAGAAAAAAATAAGATCCCAGTTTGGGATGGATGAGATTGGTATTTTTCCCCTGCCAAGCAATCCCAGATTCTCTCGTAAGAATTTTTTCTGCCACAGGCAAACTATCCACAGATTGCCGAAATTTAAAATTTGGGAACTCTGTCCTTAAAGTTTTTAATATACGATTTCCTTTTTCTTTGAGAAGAATATGGTAATCAGAACCTAACGCATAACGGGAAACTTTAGATCCCATTTGAGAAAGAATTTTTTCACCGGAATTGGAACGGTAAACAAATCCCAGACAAATCGCTGAACGAGGCGTAAGGCCCAAATTCTCAAAACGATTCCGAATTCCTAAAGCATGGTCTTTGGCAAACCAATCCATAGTTCCAAATCGTCCTTCTTCAATCCACTTCTCCAAATTTGCCAAATCGGATTCAGGAATTTTGGCCTCGGCAAACCCTACCAAAGAAAATCCTTCGGCTTCACAAATGGTTTTAATTTGGGAACGGATCTGGTAAACTGGATTTGTCATGAGTGATATAGAGAATGAAGTTTATCTTATGGAAATGCAAGGCAGGTTGCCAAGCCATTTGTATGTCCATGTTCCAAAACTAGTATCGCTGTTACCACAAATAGAAGCACTCGTGGCAGTTCCTAAGGGACTTCCTGAACTTTTGCGAAAGGGAATTTATTTTGCCTTGCTCCAATCTGTGGTGAGACTTCTGGAAAGAAATACAGACCCACTCCTTCCCGAAATCCTTCCTGAGTATGGGGAGCTCATTCGTTCTGTTACTGAAACGTATTCCATTCTGCATCCAGAAACTACATCCAATTGGTTAGATGAATGTATCCAGTTTGGAGATAAATCCGCTTATCATTGGGAATGGAAACATTTTGATTCAAGAGAGTTGTTCTAAATTACAATCGTTCCTTTTCTAAAGATTTTAGAAATTCCAGAGGAATCGGTTTTTTAGTTTGCGCTCTATAATCGAAGTATACCTGAACTGTTTTTGCATTCACATACAGTTTGTTTGTGAGTTTATCTCTTATTTCATAAGAAAATTCCCAAGAGGTAGTGCCAATGCTAGAAACCCAAGTTTCTACAAAAATGGAAGCTCCAGGTAACACCGAGGCTTTTAAATCCATTTCCAAACGTGCCAGAACAAAAGGAATGTCTTCGAGTTCTGAAACCGAAAGATAACGATTACAAAAATCTAATCTTGCTAATTCTAGATAAGTCGAATAACTTGAGTTATTAACTCTTCGCATAGGGTCCATGTCATTAAATCGAATTTGGATATCGGTTTGAATCATTGTTTATAAATCAAATGTATCAATTTGAATTTATATGTCACTTCAATGTTTCTATTTTGTATTGGATGCGGACAGACCGGAGTAACCTTCGCTCTTCAGGACTTCGACCAAAACTGGGCTCTAAAAAAATTTTTCTAATTTTTTCTTTCGGAATTCCTAATAAAAACAAATATCTTTCGACAACGCTGATCCTTTCTTTTACCAAACGTCGGTTGGTAGTTAGATGGCCGCTTGCGTCTGCAGAACCAATTAAAGTAATATATCCTATTTGGGATAAAAGGGAAGGATCCAAATTTTTCCGCAATCGATCCAGTGATTGTTTTTCCAATTCAGAAGTACCTGCCCCAAATAGAATCGCAAATTCTAAACTTGAGGATTCCATAACAGTTGTATTTTTTTCGAGGTCTTGCGTGAAACTTTTTCGTACAAAAGGTACTATGTTGATAGTTTTTGAACTTTTTTTCCAAAACCAAACCAAAAGAAGTCCTATACCAACTAACATTAGGGAAATCCAAAGCATTTTACTTTAGACTCATCTCAGATTTAAAGAAATTTATTCCAAACAGCTAGACAAATTCTAATTTCTTTACTAGAATATCGCATTATGGTCAGTATGCGAAAAATTATTCTCGTCTACTCAATGTTTATGGGTTTGGTGATTGATTGTAAACCACCAAAACTCTCAAACCCATGTGATATAAAATCAAAAGATTATTTATTGGGAACTCTTGTTCGTTTTGTCACAGAAGATCGTTCTCCTTCTTGTTATCCATCCTTCGATTTCCAGGACCTATGGGGAGTCTTTCGTGGGACTTCCGGGTATTCCAGTGTGAACGCAATTGCAAGTTACAATGACCAAATCATCATTGGTGGAAATTTTCAGTTAATGGGACCTTCTACGGGGAATGTCGTTTATTTAGAAACTGCAAATGGGAAAGTTCTATCCAATCGGTATTGTCCTTATCTCAAAATCGAAGGCGCAGCTTACACAGCGATCTCCGATGGAAGAGGTGGGTTTTATATTGGAGGCAGTATTTTTTCAGTCCAAGGAGAAACACGGATGGGCATCACCCATATTTCACCAGGTTGCCAATTGGATCGGAACTTTAACCCTTCTATAGGATATGACAGAGAAATCAGGGCCATACTCATCAAAGGTGAGTCAATCTATGTAGGTGGTTATTTTACCGAGTGGAATGGAAATACCAATTACAAGTATTTGGTCAAACTCAATCGATATACGGGAGCACTCGAACCAGAATTCAATCTTCAAGTGGATGAGGTGGTCTTTGATCTCGAGTCTGACATGGATGCCATGTACCTCTGCGGCACCTTTACTACTGTCGGAGGCCTTCCGCGATTGTCCCTCGCCAAATATTCGTTTGCTTCTGGATCTGTTGTTTCCTCCTTTAACCCAGGTGTAAGTAGTGGAAGTTGCGTTGACCTCCATTACGGAACTGATGCGAATGGCAGTCCTAATCTTTATGCGGTAGGAGATCTATCCATCTCTCCCCGTGTGTATGCCCTTTCTGTTTATCCGGATGGCACTCCCACATCCTGGACCCCCAGTATCAATTTAAATGTGAACTCAGTCCAACAATATGGAAATACCATTTATTTAGGAGGGCAGTTTTCCACAGTCAATGGGTCTGCCGTATCTAATTTTGTTTCCGTCAATAATGGCACGGGAACAACAATTAACTCTAATTATGCGGTCAACAACCTAGTGGCTTCCGTTCAAGTCGTGGAAAATACGTTGTACTTAAGTGGAAGTTTTACTTCGGTGAAATCGGTTTCTAGAAATTATGTGGCAGCCTTGGATCTCCCCAGTGAGACAGTAAGTACGTTTGATCCGAATTTTGATTACGAGATCAGTAACCCTGGTGCAAGGTTTGTCTCTGCAGGGAATGGAGTGGTTCTAGTCGCATCCTTTCGTTCTACTGTGAACGTGGTCCCGCGCAGTAATTTTGCAGTAATCGATGAATTTACTGGCAAACCTATTGAAGGAACACCTTATTTTGATTTGCCGATAAAAGCTCTCCACCGCATCGACAATCGATTGTTTGTGGGAGGTGAATTTAACTATGTGCAAGGACAAACCAAAAACGGATTGGTGGTTTTAGATTTACCCAATTATACAATCAACTCAAGTAGCCCAACCATAGCAGGTACCACCTATGATGTACGGTCCATTACCAGTGATGAATCTCAAATTTATGCAGTCGGGAATGGCATAACCACTGTCAATGGACTACCTAGGTTGAATGCATTCGCTTTAAATCTAAATGATCTTTCTGTCACAAATTGGAACCCCGATTTATATGGTGATGGCAATACAGTCCTCTCCGTCAGAGATCTTATTTTTATAGGCGGTGGGTTTTTAGGGATAAATGGTGATGGAACTACCTACCGGTATCAGGCTGTGGATAAGGTTAATGGAAACAAAAGACTTCTTCCTTCCTCTTCCATTTTTCCAAATGCCACAGTCAACGCACAGACATTAGTTGGTGATCGAATCTTGTTAGGAGGTGAATTTACTTCCATTGGCACAGGTTTTAGTTATTTGGCAATCTACAACCTAACAACACAATCTTACGAATCCCCTTCCCAAATTTATGTTAATAATTTTGTCAAATTTCTCTCTTCCTATCCAGATGGGAATGTACTTATTGGTGGTAGTTTTAACAGTTTGAACGGAATTAGCGAAAGATATTCCGCTGGAATCTACAATGCCAATTCCAACCAACTTTCCCCTTGGAATCCAGGTATGAATGACGCCCTTTTATCCTCTCATTTTAAAAATGGAAAGTACTATTTGGGAGGTTTGTTTCAAGGTTCCTTCAAACGCAGTTTTGGCGGGCTTTTGCGCTCCAGTTTGAATGAACAATAACAAACACTAGACATATGATTTAGATTCTAAGAATGGCCTTATGGGCCGATTCTTTTTTCTATTCATTAGCATTCTCACTTTTATCAATTTATTTCAATGCAAACCAGCAGACCTAGATAATGCCTGTGATGTGAAGTCCAAAGCCTTTCTTTTAGGAACCATCATTCGATATGTCACAGGTGACCATTCCCCTTCTTGTCTCCCTTCTTTTGCATTCTCCGAAGAATGGGGAGTCTACGGCACATCCGCAAAGGTCAATGCCATCACAAGCTTTCAAGGACAAACCATTGTAGGTGGAAATTTTACAATGGTAGGTCGTGCCACTGGTAGTGCTGCAATAGTCAGCGCTGATACAGGTGCTAACATTCCTCATCGATCTTGTCCTTATCTAAAAGTAAATGGTGCCAGTTATGCGGTTATTTCGGATGGTTCTGGTGGTTTTTATATAGGAGGTTCGTTTACACATGTTCAAGGACTTCCAAGAAACCAAGTTGCGCATATTTTGTCTGGCTGCCAATTGGACGAAAACTTTATACCGGATTCCGGATCAGCAAGAGTAGTCACAACTCTTGCCCTTCTCGGTAACAATTTATATGTTGGAGGGCAATTTACAGGTTGGGGTTCAAACAATCAGGTCAACATTGTTTCTCTCAGACGAGATACAGGCCAACTCAATTCAGATTTTAATGCCGGAACTTTTGACGCTGATGTTTTAGCTATAGTCACAGACGGTTCTTCCTTATTCATAGGCGGAAATTTCCAAATCATTGCAGGGAGCACTCGAAATGGAGTGGCTAAATTATCGCCAAACACTGGTGCTGTGGACACTGGATTTATAGGACAAGTTCAGGCAGGTGGTAATGTCAACGATCTTCATTTGGGAACTGACGCATCGGGAAATCCAGTATTGTATGCAGTAGGCTTTTTTTCTGGCGTCAAACCCAATGCTAAATCCTTTTACTTAAATGGAGTTGAAACTTCTTGGGCACCGAGTCCTAACTCGACAGTAACTTCTGTTTACCAATACGAAAATATAGTCTACTTAGGAGGTGAATTTACTACTGTCAAATCCATTACACCTGCTAATTATTTAGTAGGCGTTGACAATAACACTGGTAATGTTATTCAAAATTCTTTTGAAATTAATAGCAATGTCTCTTCACTAACAGTCATTAAAAATAAATTATACGTCCTTGGGCAATTTACAGGAGCCAAAGGTCAAACAAGAAATTATGCTGCCGGTTATGACTTACCTGACCAAAATTTAAATGAATGGAATCCCAGTTTTGATAATCCCATTTCCTACCCAATTGGGGAAATTGCCTCTGATAATACAAACCTACTAGTTGTCAGCGAGAGACCCACAATCAATACAAAACTACGTAACAATTTCGCAGCTTTTGATGAAGCCACAGGATACCCAGCAGAAAACACACCATACTTTGATTATTCGATCAAAGCTTTCCATATAAAAGATAACCATCTTTTTGTTGGTGGTTCTTTTGAGAAAATTAACGGAATCTCAAGAATTGCATTTGCCATTTTAGATTTGCCTTCTTACCAACTAAATTCAACCAACATTGGTGTTTCTCCAGCAGGGACCGATATCAGAACGATTACAAGTAACGAAAACCAAATTTTCTTTAGTGGCTATGGTATGACAACTGTAGGAGGCCAAACTCGCAATGCACTTGCCGCCATTGATTCAAATTCCTTTGGCCTCACTTCATGGAATCCAAATTTAGGTATAGGCGGAAGTGCTAGCACATTACTTGTATTAAAGGATCTTGTTTTTGTTGGAGGGATTTTTAGTAGTCTTAATGGCGACAACACAGTTGCCAATTACCGTGCCGTAGACGCAAATACAGGCGTTATGCGTTCCATTCCATCTAGTGCAAATTATCCAAGTAACGGAGTCAATGGACAGACCTATTTCGATAGCAAAATTTATTTAGGAGGAATTTTTACTTCGATTGGAAGTTTCGGAACCTTTGATCACATTGCTGTCTATGACACTCAAACACAAAGCTACATTACACCAAATAATATTTATGCGGATGCAATGGTTTCTTCTTTAACAGCATCAGAAGAAGGAAAGATAGTCGTTACTGGCTCCTTTAATGGAATCAATGGTAAGACAACAAGTAAATATATAGGGGCTTTTGATGCAAAAACCAATACGGTTCTCGACTGGAATCCGAACCCTAGTGATGTAGGGAATGTGAGTTATTATAAAAATGGAAAATGGTTTATTGGCGGTGATTTTATCAATGCATTCAATAAACCATACGGAGCATTTTTCATAAGCGATTTGAACGAAAAAAAATAGAATTTATTTTCTGAACTTTCGCTTTAAAATTTTTTGTATCGCTTCTTCTCCCTTTCTTACTCCAAGAAGAGCGGTTTTATATAACTTAGTTCGTATCGTTGTGGTAAGTTTAACTGGCAGTGGCCCATCTGGAGCCACTGTGATAATTTTAACACCCTTGGGCGGTTTAACGGCAATTTCTCTAGCTGCATTGAAGTGGAAGTGGTGAAGTTTACGCATCATCTTCCGAATGGTTTTATGCTTCGGGAAAGCAAGTAAACTCGTGAATCTTGTCAACGGTCCAGATATGTGACGAACTGGAGAATTCATAATCACAACAATTTCTTTATAACCGGCCTCAATAATATCTTGGATCGGGAGTGGATTTAATATAGCCGCATCCGAATATAACTTTCCGTTTAACCAATGTTTGCCACGTGTTGCAATAGGTAGAGAAGTGGCAGCCTTTAAAAGATCAAAAATGTTTGAGGATGTAGCTTTGATGTACTCGATTGAGTGTGTATGAAGATTACTAACTGCGATAGCAAAATGCGGAACATTTTTCCTATCTAAAGTTTCAGATTCTAACCTGACCTTTTTACGAAAAATAAAATCGATTAAGTATTCTTGATTTAAAAGAGTTTTTCCTTGGAAGGGATGAAAAAAAGAAATGAGTTTGCTACCTGACAAATCCCTGTACCAAACTGCTAGTGCCTTTTCACTTTTGACAGGCTCCTCTTTTGGCATGGATACATAATAGGCGGCGGCACAGGCTCCCGATGAAACACCCACCACCAAATCGAAGTAATTTGGTCTTAAGAACCGATTCCAAGCATATAAAACACCGCCGGAAAAAGCTCCCTTCATTCCCCCTCCCTCCACAAGAAGCGCTCTTTTGGTACCTTTCGCCTTAGGGAGTTTGGGTTGTTTCTGAGATTCACTTATAATAGAAGACTGCACAATAATGTCAGGGTCTTCCCCCTACTTTCGGTTGCAAAAAACAATTCAATGAATTCCAGGGATTTCTATCTTTAGGGGAACCACCAAACCTATAATGGACAAACTGTCACCATAAGAAATCAGAAAAAAAAATTAAGGGTCATACAATAAATTTCACTACATTTGCAATTGAATATAAGTATGCTCGGAATCAAAACATTGCAAACAGAGGTGAACGGAATTATCATCAAAGGTTCCTTACAGTTGAAAGTGAATGGAATTTACCAATTGGATTTGCTTTGTCCCTACAAAGGTCCCATATTTACCTTCACCTTTCCTAAAATTTATTTTGCACTTGGAAAGGAACAAATATCCGAAAGAGACTCTCATGCAAAAAGTAACCTTCGCACTCTTTTCTTTAAATGTGAAAGTATCAAAAAGGAAATTCCTAAGTTCGAACAAGAATTAAAAGAGTTTTGGTTAGATATAGAAACGATTTCAGTACTTTCCCCAAATGAATGGAATGAAAAATGTATGTTTCTAAAAAATGCCTTACATGAAGGTTATATGGATGCAGACAGATACGAAAAAACTTTAAACGATCTAACGACGATGATGGAAAAAAAATATTTCGAACGTGAGAAACGTTGCGAAGCGTTTTTATCTAAGTACCTTCCCGAGTATTCTCATCTTCAAAATCATTTTTCTTGGATTCAATTTTGTTATGAATTAACTGAAAAAAAACATCTACTCTTACTTTAAATTTTCCTTTTTCTTGCCAAAGATTCGGACTTACACTTTACTTTCCATAAGGGTCGGAAATTTATTTCCGCAACCAAAATATAGAACTCGGAATTTAGCTATGCGACCAATGGATCAAATCACTGGAAAAGAACAAAAACACCATGTGATACTACACTACTTAATGAACCAAGAAATGAAGGCAAACTGGAATGGACAAATCCAAACTATGACCGTCACACAGGAGTTACCTGGTGGTGAAGAGATTATAGTAGATTGGTCTGAAGTTTGGCCCATTGGACCTGGCTCGTCGTTTATCCTGTCCAAATTACTTGCGCGTTACTTAGAACTCCATTGCACTTTTTTAAAACAGCTTTCTCCAACGAAAATCCAACTACATGTAGATAGAGTTCTCATAGCTAAAAAAGAAAGATTAAATCCACGGTTTACCATTACCGAAGAGGGTTTAGTCAATGTGACAAACATTGTCAGTTCGAAAACTATTATCGAAGCCAATATGTTTAACATCCCTACTCTAGTACGAGTTAACTTTGAAGACTACCGCAAACGAATGATGATTAGGTCAGGAGAAGCTGGCACAATGGATATTTTTAAATCTGGAATGGAACGAAAGTTTGACGTTGTAAAATCATCTCAAAAAATTCTCTTTATAAAAGATGCTACGAATGCTGAAAGTTACCGTTTTGCAGATGATGGATTTATCAATTATGAAGATGAAATTGAAGAACAAGTTGATAAACTTGCGATGGCTGCTCGTGACAAAAAAATAAAATCAGAGCTCATTCTCCCAATCCTATATAAAAATGAATTAGAAGAAATCATCCCTATTGGATATTACTGGTTACAAACAAAAGAGAACTTCATTACCAACGATGATTTATCATTCTACCAAACTCAAATTTCCGAAATGATCGAAAGAATTAAAGATGCAAATCTTATGACAACTGTGGAAAAGTTTCCAGTTTTAGATTTGTCTGCTACGGGATTAAAATTACGTGTGGGGAACAGTAGTTTGGTGGAAACCTTACCGAAACAAAAAGGTATTTTATTAGAGTTAGTTTTTAAACTGCAAACCCCTTTCCGTTTTTTCGGTAAAATAGCTTGGGCCAAAAAAGAAGAATCTGGGGATTTACTCGTGGGAGTGGAATTCTCTGGGAAACGAACTTACGCAGAAAAAGTGCGTTTCGAAGAAAATATCGAAATTATCAAAAATAGTGGGAAGTCCGCTGCCTAAGTGTTAGCGGGTTTCTAATTTGATTGTTTTTGTAATTTTTGGAATTTCATAAGCACAAATATAGTATAACATTTTTAAATCGATGTAATCGTAAGCTCTCGCTAAGTCTTTTTCCCAAAGGCTATCAATTTTGTCCCAGGGAAGACTTGGGTATTTTTGTTTTTCAGAGCTTGGAATTTTTAAAGACTCTGTTTGGATGTAACGGAGCATTTCCTCAGCAAAAAAACTATCGTGATCGCCCTCTCTAAATTCTTGGATTTGGTTTCTGAAGAGGAAGGACTCAAGCTCCCGACAATAGAAAATAAACTCATAAAACATTTGGTTATCCTAAAATTGGATTGGAATTGGAATAGTTTTTTTCGTTGGCAAAGAAATTCAAATGATGAAAGCTTCCACTAAGTATGAAGATCATTTTTCGAATCGTTTTATTCTCCCTTTTTATTTTGGTATTCCCCGTCCAATCCGCAGAAAAGGACTTCCAAATCATCGATCTCGTTGTTGGAAAAGGGGAAGAAGCCTTTTCTGGTTCCTACGTCACGGTTCACTATGTGGGTAAACTCACCAACGGTACTAAATTTGATAGTTCTCGTGATCGCAACCGACCATTCGAATTTAATCTTGGAGCCGGGGAAGTAGTGAAAGGATGGGACAAAGGCATCAAAGGGATGCGTGTCGGTGGGAAAAGAAAACTCATCATCCCACCAGAGTTGGGTTATGGAAATAAAAAAGTAGGAAACATTCCTCCTGATTCCACTCTCATCTTTGAAGTAGAACTAATAAAGATCTATTAGATCCAAAGTTTTAAACCCACAACGAACCATCCTTAATTTTTGATTTTATATCCTGTGCGAAAGATAACCCAAGTCACAGTCAAACATAAAGTCAAAAAAACAAGGATCATCGAAATGCTCACAGAAAGTGCAACATCTGCCCGCTCAAAAAAACTATAACGAAACCCACTTACCAAATATAAAACTGGATTAAACATACTTAGTTTTTGCCAAAATGGTGGCAACATCTGGATGGAATAAAAACTTCCACCTAGAAATACAAGCGGTGTAATGACAAGCATGGGGATCATTTGGAGTTTTTCAAAACTATCCGCCCAAATCCCAATCACAAAACCAAACAAACTAAAACTAATACAAGTTAATACTAGAAAAAAAACCATCAAAATGGGATGATCTATCCTTATAGGAACAAAAAAGGATGCGGTAATCAGCATCAACACTCCAAGCATGAGTGATTTTGTGGCAGCGGCACCAACATATCCAATCACTACTTCCCACATGGTTACTGGTGCCGAAAGAATCTCATAAATAGTTCCATTGAATTTTGGAAAATAAATGCCAAAAGAAGCATTAGAAATACTCTCAGTTAGCAGGGACAACATAACAAGTCCTGGAACAATAAAACTTCCGTAATGAATTCCATCAATTTCTTGAATCCGCGAACCAATGGCAGATCCAAATACAATAAAGTATAAGGAAGTCGATAAAACAGGCGAAGCTATACTTTGTAATAATGTACGAAAAGTTCTTGCCATTTCAAATTTGTAAATAGATCTAATTGCGTAAAAGTTCATACAGCCTCCTGTAACAATTGAACAAAGATTTCTTCTAATGAACTTTGTTTTGTGCTCAAATCACTGAATTGGATTTTTTGTTTTTTCAAATCATCCAAAAGTTTGGTTATAAGACTGCTGTCATCGGAACGATCATAGGTAAATACAAGTGCAGAATTGTTATCTACAAGTTCTAATTCGTACTTGGAAAGTGTCTTTGGGAGTTGTTTTAGATTTTTTTTAAGCTCAATGCGAAGTTGTTTCGTTCCGAGTTGTTTCATGAGTCGGTCTTTGTCTTCTGTGAGGAATATCTCTCCCTTTCTGATTACAGAAATCCGGTCAGCAATCGATTCTGCTTCTTCGATATAATGAGTGGTAAGGATAATAGTTACACCATTTTTCCTTAGTGATTCGACAATCTTCCACATATCTTTTCTAAGTTCGACATCAACTCCGGCGCTAGGTTCGTCCAAAAAAAGTATTTTAGGTTCGTGTGACAATGCTTTGGCGATAAGAACTCTTCTTTTCATTCCACCAGACAAAGTCATAATTTTTTGGTCTTTTTTGTCCCAAAGAGAAAGCGATTTTAAAACATCTTCGATGTATTTGGGATTGGCTGGTTTTCCATACAATCCACGGGTGAATGAGACACTGGCCCAAACGGTTTCAAAGGCATGTACGCTGAGTTCTTGGGGCACAAGGCCTATAAGAGATCTTGTTTTTTTGAACTCGCTTATGATATTAAAACCGTCTACAATCACTTCACCAGAACTTGGCGAAACAATGCCACAGATCAAATTGATTAACGTAGTTTTTCCTGCTCCATTGGGGCCAAGAAGCGCATGGATTTCGCCCTCTTTTACTTCCCAGTGAACATTCTTCAGTGCTTGGAATCCATTGTCATAAGACTTGGAAACTTGTTTTAGTGTGAGGATTGATTTCAAACAGTTTCATCCTTCCAGCCAATGTCTGAGAGGAAGTCGTCATAACCCCCATCATAGACAAAAACTCGGTCATCATCGAATACAATTAGTTTAGTGGCTACAGCACGCAAGTGCATTTCATTATGTGTGACCATAATCACCGAACCGTCAAAGTTATCGATGGCTTCAATCAGGGAGTCACAAGACTGCATATCCAAGTGGTTTGTTGGCTCATCCAAATACAGAAGGTGGCAAGGCGTGACTAAAATTTTTCCAAGTAGTACCCGACTTTTTTCTCCCCCAGAAAGAACCTTGATTTTTTTTAGAGCAAGGTCTTCCGAAAACATAAGTCCACCTGCAATATTACGAGCCTTTCCTTCTGAACAATTCGGATCGGCACTCATAATTTCTTGTACAACCGTATTACTTTCGTTCATGTTCAGTTTATTGGTTTGTCCAAAATATCCTTCTTTTAATACAGGATGTTTTTTGACTTCGCCAGAAACGGCTTTAAGTTCCCCGGCAATTAACTTTAGTAATGTGGATTTACCTTTTCCGTTTTTCCCGATAATACATATACGATCTTCTGGTCCCACACTTAGCGAAAAATTTTCGAACAAAAAAGGCGAAGTTCCATTATATGAAAAAGAAACTTCATCTACACTTAACATTTGATTGGCGGAAAACGGCGCACTATTAAAGTAAAGTTCCATATCTTCAATATTATCAAGTGCTTTCATTTCCCCCTGTTTTTCTAATTTTTTGACACGGGATTGGGCACGACTCGCAAAACTTGCTTTTGCTTTAAACTTAGCGATGAAGATTTCTTCTTGTTTTCGTTTTTTCGCTTCGTTCAGTCGAGTTTTTTCATAAATTTCTTCTGCTTGGTTGATTTGTGTGTATAACTTTTCTGTATCACCTTGTACCTTTATTGCTTTGCTTCTATGAATGGCCACAGTATGAGTCACAACACTATCCATAAAACTTCTATCGTGAGTAATGAGAATGATTTCCCCTTCCCATTCACGAAGAAATTCCTCTAACCAACGTATGGTGACAATATCCAAATAGTTGTTTGGTTCATCTAAGATGAGCATATCAGGTGCTGACACAAGAAGTTTGGCCAAATTCATTCTGATTTGGTATCCACCTGAAAATTCTTCGGGACTACGTTCCATGTCTTTTTCAGAAAACCCAAGTCCAAATAAAATCCGTTCCACTTTCCAGGTTTCGTATTCATCCCCTTCCGGTAAACCGAGTGCGCACTCTTCTAATACGGTTGGTTTTGTAAAAACCAAGTGTTGTTCCAAATGTCCAATCCGGTATCCTTTCGGGATGGTTATATTCCCTGAATCAGGCTCTGTTTTGCCTAATATGATTTGCACAAGAGTTGATTTACCATGTCCATTGCGTCCCACAAGGCCGACACGTTCACCACGATTGACGCTGAACTGTAAATCATCGAATAAAACATTGCCATTGAATTGTTTGTTTAAACCAGATATTTTGATCATATAATTTCCAAAGGTTTCCCTTTTTGGTATAAAACCAGAATCGAAAAAGAACCAGATACGACGAGTAGAATCGAAAAGAAATTCTGATAGTTTTCTCGTGAAATCTTCGATTCCGTAGGACATAATTGGCAAGAAGCCAACCAGAAAGATTATGAACTCTATTTCATTCTAATAGATTCCGAAACTGTATTGTGAGATCTTTTTTCATCTTTCTCCTTACCCTAAGTTTTGGACGAGGGATCTATGCCAATGGAAACTTACAAGTGGCATTTGGTGCGGAGGAAAACTATCTTTTAGTGCGTTCGCTTGATGCAAGTGTCATTCACTTAGGAAGTCCGGAAGAAAAAGCGGAATACAAAGAAATCATAACCGAGTATTTGCGATTCAAAAGTCTTCACATCCAGGGGAAATACAGCGACGCTTATTTAGCTGTTAGGTCTACTCAAGTCAAACTCATAAATTTATATGACAAAATTCTTACCAAAAACTTAAACTTAGTGCGATCGGAATTGATTTTACTAGGAGGTAAATCCCGTGACAAAGAAAAAACACAAACTAGAGCTTTTTTAAGACTAGCGTTACGCGACATCAGTGAAGCCGAACAGAAGTTAGTGATGGCTAGAAACACTCGCCCCCTTCTTTACCTATTAAAACTTCGAGAAATGTTATTTGCTTTGAAGATTTTAAAACATGCAGGGAAATTTGTCATTTTTTTAAACCTTCTTCACGATGGTGGTTACATGGATACCATTGAGTTTTCTGATTTTGATTCCATTGAATCAGAACTCATACGTGGTTTTGGAAAAACAAACAACAAATTATTAGCACTTCATTACGATAATTCCTTTCTTCCTTTTGGAGAAGAAAGTATTTACGATTCGATGATGACAAATTACAAATCACCAGAAATCAAAAAAGAATAATTAAATTTTGATCCATTTTGTATTTTGTATTGATGAAACTAAATTGACCTTTTCCGTTTATAGGTTCATTTTTTTAGTTGGATACAATCTCGCGCAAAGTTTGCTTTTTCTCTAGCTTCTTCCGTTGTTTTACCTAAAGCCAAACTAACACCCATTCTGCGCTTTCCATCCACTTCTGGTTTTCCGAAGATACGAATATCTACACCAGACTGTCGAAGCGCTTCTCCAAGACCCACATACACGGGAGCTTTGATTTTCCCATCCAAAAGAATTGCGGAACTGGCAGCAGGAGTTTGGAAGATAAGTTCTGGAATAGGCAGTCCAAGTAAGGCTCTCACATGAAGGGAAAATTCTGAAAAATTTTGAGAGATGAGCGTAACAAGTCCTGTATCATGTGGTCTAGGTGATACTTCACTAAAGTAAACTTCGTCCCCTTTAACAAATAGTTCAACTCCGAAAATTCCCATCCCACCTAATCCCGTGGTAACTGCCTCTGCAATTTTTTCTGCAGCAAAGAGTGCTTTCTCTGTCATAGGCTGTGGCATCCAAGATTCCACATAATCACCGTTCACTTGTCGATGACCAATCGGTGGTAAAAAAGTAGTCCCACCTATATGTCGAATGGTTAGAAGTGTAATTTCAAAATCAAAAGATATAAATTCTTCAATGATCATTTTACCTTTCCCTGTTCTTCCTCCTGTTTGCCCGTACACCCAAGCTTTTTGGATTTCTGATTCGTTCCGAACCATACTTTGTCCTTTTCCTGAAGAACTCATAATGGGTTTGACCACACAAGGAAATCCAATTTCCTTTACAGCCTTCTGAAAATTTTCTTCTGTATCGGCAAAAAGAAATTTTGATGTTTTTAAACCGAGTTCATTCGCAACAAAGTTACGAATCCCTTCTCGGTTCATGGTTAGGTTTACAGCTTTGGCAGAAGGAATGATTCGAAAACCTTCGGATTCTAATCGGACTAAGGTTTCTGTGTGAATGGCTTCAATTTCGGGGACAACAAAATCTGGTTTTAATTCTCGGATGGTAGCTTCCAACTCTTTTGGATCTAACATATTTACAACACGAGATTCTTGAGCAACAAGCATTGCTGGTGCATTGGGATAACGATCGATAGCAATGACATGAACACCCAATCGGTTTGCCTCAATGGCGACCTCTTTTCCAAGTTCACCTGATCCCAGGAGTAAAAGTTTTGTGGCAGTTGTGGTAAAGGGTGTTCCTATCATAATCACAAAGATTGGAAACTATGCCAATCAGACAAACAGATTATGGTCGCCTTTATTAGGAAAGAATCGGTAGAAATTACATTAAGTAACGTTTGCCCAGCTTGTCCCTTTGGTAAATATTTGCACCCATTCGAATCAGAAGATCAGAAATTTCGCTTAGTCCATCAAAACTATTGGCAATATGAAGAGCTGTGACTCCACTTGGATCGGCAGCATTCGGATCTGCAGCGGATGTAAGTAGCACTTCGACTGCTTCTACATTTCCAACTTCTGTTGCTTTGTGAATGGGATACAAACCCATGTTATCTGGTTCATTAGGATTTAATCCAACGGATAATAATCTTTTTAAATAATAAATATCTGATACTTCAGTCACCGCAATTCCTAGGAGTAAGGGTGATTCCAAAATCAAAGCTTCTTTTAGATCTGCATCGGCCAATAACAAATCGAATGATTCTTTGTCTTCTCGGGTGATGGCAGAACACAAGGTGCGCAACCTCAGATTGGATTTAGTTTTTCCAACGAAATCAATTATGTTTTGTATCATTTGTTTATCCTATCATTATAGGACGAATCCCCCTTGTAAAAATGGGACATTTTTTCGTATTCTGCAAACCATTCGTTGGGAATCGTACCTGATTTTTTTTTGAAATCGTGATTAAAATGAGATTGATCAGAGTAATTGTATTCCTGAGCCAAATCGGTGAACTTAATATCTGGATTGTTTTCTCGGTAGTGTTTTGGATTTCTTACCAATTCGAGTAACCTATGCACAGTTCTATATTCCGAGGGAGCCATACCGACAATCTCTCTAAATTTGCGATCCAATTGTTTTCTAGAAATTCCTAATTTTTTACAAAGACTTTCAATCGAAATATTAGGACGTGTCAGTTCCAATAATGCAAACCGAATGTATGCGGGGATATCACCAGGTTTCCCCGGATATTCCTTTAGAAAGGACGTTAAAAAAACACTGATTTCATCTTTATTCAATATGTTAGAATTATTTTTTTCACTTAAAGATATGTTTTCATTAATTCTGAAAAGACCACCTAACATAGAATCAATTTTCATTTCTGGAAATTGATTCTGCATTTCATCTCCACGTTTGGAAAATAAGGAATACAACCCACCAACATAAAATCGAATCGCAATTAAAGAGAGATCTGACTCAGATAAAATCCGCCACCTTCTTGTCTGTGGACCAACAAGATGAAATTTAGGTAATCGGATCATTTGTTTGTCTTCTGTTTCGACAATTGGCGGGTTCTCCAAATGAAAAACCATCTCACACTCATAAGATGGCAAAATCCAAGGAAGTTCCTTAACATTGACTCCTCTCCAAATCCAAAATTCCTTTACGGATGATTCCAAATGGAGAGGAGGTTTTAAAAATGAAATGTCCATCGGATTACCATTAGCATTCACTTTTATTTCCATCGACTCATTCGAAGAGCATTAAAAACAACCGATAAAGAACTAAAAGCCATCGCCGCACCACTCACCCAAGGAGCAAGTAAACCGGAAGCCGCTATGGGAATTCCTAATAGATTATATCCAAGTGCCCAACCAAAGTTTTGTCGAATGTTCAAAACTGTATCTTTTCCAATATGAATCAAATCTACAATTCTTTGGATGTCTCCATTTACTAACACCACATCAGCAGTATTAATGGCAACCTCAGAACCTGTTCCCATTGCGATACCAACATCGGCTGATGCAAGTGCAGGTGCATCATTGATTCCATCACCTACCATTGCCGAGTGTACTTTATCGGTTTTAAATTTTGTAATAATTTTTGCTTTGTCTTCAGGAAGTAAACTTGAATAAACATAAGAAATTCCGACCAATCTAGCTACTTTTTCAGCAGAATTCTGGTTATCACCTGTTAGAAGGACAGGTTCCACGCCAATGGATTTTAAGTCTTGAATGGCATCCTTTGCTTCATTACGTAATTTGTCCTCAATCCGAAATAATACCATTCCTTCCAACTTTCCACGGATTCCCACCAAAACTAAACTAGAACCATCTGATGACCAATACTGAATTGTTTCCTTTATAGACTCGGGTAAAACAAAACCGTTTTCTTCAACAAACGTCCGTTTGCCTGCCAAATAACTAATTCCATTTTGCTCAGAACCAATTCCACCTCCAGGAAAAGTTTTTGTTGAAACCAAATCAAGGTTTGTATGTTGAAATTTATTTTCTTTTCCATATGCAACAATTGCTTTGGCAAGTGGGTGGTCAGACGTTTCCTCCATCTTGACAATATCTCTCAAAACAAGATTCAAATGGTTAGTATCCGAAAAAGTATGAGTCATTTCTGTTACTTTCGGTTTCCCTTCTGTTAAGGTTCCTGTTTTATCAAAGGCAATCCAATTGATTTTAGAAACAGATTCCAATGCTTCTGCACTGCGAAAAAGCATACCTCTTTTTGCTGCACGACCTGTTCCGACAAGTAACGAGATAGGTGTAGCAAGACCCAAGGCACAAGGACAAGCAATCACTAAAATGGCAATACTCGTTTCTATGGCCGAAGTAATGATACCTGGATTGATCAGAAGATACCACACAAAAAAATCAATAACACTAATTGCGATTACCACTGGAACAAAATAAGCAGATATTTGATCAGCAATTCTTTGTATCGGTGCTTTAGTTCCAAGAGATTCTTCCACAGAACGAATGATATGCGACAGAGTCGTATCATTTCCGACTTTGTTTGCTTTCACAACTAAAGATCCGCTCCCGTTGACAGTGCCACCAAGAATTTTATCACCTAGGACCTTTTCTGCAGGCATACTCTCACCAGTTAACATAGATTCATCGACAAAACTTTCCCCTTCTGTAACAACTCCATCCATAGGAAATCGTTCGCCTGCTTTTACTAAAACCAAATCTCCTGTTTTCAAATATTCATTGGGAACAGCTGTCCATACACCATTGGATTGTACCGTAGCGACCTCTGGACGAAGTTTAAGGAGTGCATTGATCCCATCGCTACTTTTTCCTTTAGCATAATGTTCAATCCACTTACCACCTAGGATAAAAGTAATAAGAACTGCAGATGTTTCGAAATATAGGTCCTTGCCTAAAATACTGTAACCATAAGCTGCACTTGTACCAATAACCACTAAAACATCCATATTGGCTGATCCATTTCGTAATGCACGGTATGCTGATTTATAAAACGGAAACCCTATCAAAAATTGAACGGGAAAGGCAATAGTCATTTGAACGTATCGATCCATTAAAATATGCGGCATAGGCATAAAACTTAATAAACTAAAATGTGTGACCATGCCGTAAAACAACGGTAAGGATAAAATAACAGAAAGGATAAAACGAATTTTTAGATTTCGAATTTGTTCCTTCTGTTTTTTTTCTGTTTCTGATTGTTTGTTGGAATCATGCTCAATGGCAGAATAACCTAGAGATTCTACTTTTTTTAAAAGAGAATCAACTGTTACAGAATCATCACTCCGTAAAAAAACAGATTCACGAGCAAAATTGACTCTAACATCCGATACGCCTTCCATTTTTGCAAGGCCCTTCTCAATGCGAAGGGCACAATTGGCACAAGTCATACCAAAAAGATCTAATGTTCGTTCGGTGGTATTATTTGGTGTTTCCAAGGGTATAACCATCCTCACTCAAACGTTCACGAAGTTGATTTAACTCCGTATCCGAAAGAGATTCATTCACAGTCACCAGCTTTTCATCGATGTTAGCCGTTGCTTCTTTACCGATTTCTGCAAAAACTTTCTCTACAGTTTTTTTACAATGCCCGCAAGTCATTCCTTCTACTTCATAATTAACCATGATGATGCTCCTTCTTTTGTTCTTTTGATTCAATCAGCGGAAGTTTATATTTTACATCCGCACCCTTTTGAAAATTCCATTCTGGTGAAAGAATTAAGACTCCTTCCTCCATCGAACTTCCTTTGGGAATTTCGCAATAAAAATGATTTGGGTGACTAAAACATTTTAAAGGAAACTCCTTACCTTTCGATACTATTTTACCATACAACTTCGAATTTTTGGAAGTAGGATTTTCAAAATTGATATCAAGTAGATATATCTTAAATCCTAAATTTTGGTAAGGAAGCACTTCCGTATGAAAAGCACCAGGCATTCGAATTTGCCCTCCGTGAGGACCTGGTTTATGTTCCCCGTGGGCAGAAATCTGTTGTAAGCTTAAAAACATTGCTAAAATAGCAATTTTAAATAAATTTTTGATTGGTTTCATGGTAACTCCTTTGTTAACATAAAACCAGTCTAAACCTTCCCATTGTTGGAAGGTCAATAGCCGATTCGTTTTTTTTAACCATTTTTTATAAAAAAAAATCTAGGATACAATGAATATAGGTGAACTTTCGAAAGAATCAGGAGTCAGCACAAAACTCATTCGACATTATGAAGGGATAGGATTAATTCCTCAAGCCGGAAGGACAGAAAATGGATACAGGTCTTATCACAAAGACGATATTCATTATTTAAGATTTATAAAAAGATCAAGAGAACTTGGATTTTCGTTAGAGGATATTAAAAGTTTACTTGGGCTTTGGAAAAATAAATCACGAAGCAGTAAACAAGTAAAACTTCTAGCTGAAAAACATTTAAATGAATTAGATTTAAAATTAAAACAATTAAAAGATATGTCTGATACTTTAAAAAATCTAATTAAACATTGTCATGGAGACCACAGACCCGAATGTCCTATTTTAAAAAAGTTAGAACAAAATGAATGAGTTTAAGGTTTTTTTTTCAAAATATCCGCTATTAGACGATGGGCTGTTTCATTTAGATGAATGTCTTCTAATTGCAATAAATCGGAGCGGAAACGCATATATTCACGTAAGTCAATCAAGGGAATATTCTTTTCTTTAGTAATAATATTTAAATCAGTGATCAATTCTGAATTGGATTTGATCCAACTGGAATCCATAACAAAACCAATATCCTTATAAACTTGAAACATTTCTGGATCGTATTCAACTTCCAATGGAATATAAACAATCACCAACTCCTTATTAGCCGATACAATTTCATCATTTAACTTCCGCAAAATTCTATACCATCGTTGAAAGTTTTTTTTTGCAATGGATTTAGTATTCAAAGATCCATGAAAATAGTCTGGACTTAAACTGAATAAAGCTTTTTGAGTTATGAACTCCTTTTCGTTGGTTGTAGATTTATGTATAACCTGCGTATTCGATGGAGCTAATTTCATTAATTCAGTCTCCATGCGCACTTGTACCATTTGAAAGTATTTTCTCTTTCCATAGATTCGAGATTGTTCAGGAAATAAAAATGAGAGTATACGAAAATACCAAGTTTGTTTTTTTACAAAATTTAAAAAATCAGGTGTATCTCCCGTTTCATAAATATCATTCCCATATACAAAAAGATAAACTCGATCAAAAGAAATTTTTGTCCTAACCTTTTGATACAGTGATAACTCATTTTCCAAAGTAAAACCAGGAATTCCAAGATTGACCCAATGACATTTAGTTTCACGATTAAGAATTTCAGAAAATGTATCTTTCCAAAAAATTCCTGAACCAAAAACCTGTGAATCACCTAACAGTAAATACTTACAACTGACGTTTTTTTCCAGTTCTCCAATACGAGTTCCCCATTCTCCTATTTTTCCGATTTCTTTGTTTCCTAATCGGTAAAAGGGGATTTCGCTGTTTATGGGAAAATGGAAATGTCCATAGTCTGAATCAAAATATAATGAAATTGAATCGATCGAACGGCAAAATAGAAATAGACCCAACAAAAAGCAGAGTATTAAAAATCCAACACGAAGTTTTAAACTGGGATTGAGAAAGAAATCATTTGCTTTTTTCATTGCATAAAGTACGAAACCAGAAACTTTGTACCTGTTTTTGATTCGATATGATACAAGCCAAAAAAGCAATAGGATTCTTTGTTAGTTTTGCATTTTTGGTATTCGGATTTTTTTATTTTTCTTCCAAAGGAATTGAACCTTTCTCCGATTTTGCCCTTTTGGAATGGCAATCAAAATTAGCAATCCAAGGAATTTTTCATTTACCATACAATCATGCATTCGAGGATCCAAATTATTCCTTTTTCCCTCTCCCAAACCTATTCTTTCAGCAAACAAAAGGATTCGCACATTCTACCTTCCCCAACCTCTACCCAATCCTAATATCTCCCATTTTGAAATTGTTCGGAATTTCTGGGGTCACTATAATACATACTTTTCTATTTACGATTGGGATTTTTCTTTTTCACCAAATTCAAAAAAATGTTATCTCCACTTTATTATTGTTATATGGATCAACTATACCTATATATATTTTTTTATTTCACGAAACAATATTCATTTTTTTCTTAGAAATTTCGGCTCTATATCTATTTCACAAATGTCAAAATATCTTTGCTGGAATGATTTCCGCATTAATTCTTTGGATCAGACCAGAGATGAGTTTTGTACTGATCATTCTTCCTATTTGTTTTGAAAACAAAACTCAAACGATGCGATTTTACCTTTCGATGGCTTTTTGTTTTAGTTTATTGGCCTTGGGAAATTTGTTCCTGGTAGATTCGCTGCTTCCCCTTCGTATCGCAAAAAATTCTGATATGAGCTTACGTAGTGAAAATGTATTTTATCTAGCAAAAATTTGGATGGAACAAGTTCCCATTTTCATACTTTTTTGTTTCTATTTTTTAAAATCTTTATATTTAAAAGAAATAAAAATATCAAATTTTTTGATAATCATAGTAACGATGGTTATGGTATTTTTGGCACCTAATAGTGGCGGCCACAATACACCGCGGTATTTATTTGGACTTGTCCCACTCTACGTTTTACTTTTAAACAAAGAAGAAAAAAATCCAAACCCATTCATCTCTTACCGTTGGATTTTTCTTATCACCTTAATTTCTATTTATACGATCTGTAATCTTCATTTTCAAATGAAAGAACTAAAAAAAATATCCAAATTTCAATCCAATACTTTAAGTGAAATTCGTAAAATTAAAGACTCTGTTATCATTTTTAGTAACCCAGATTTTGCTTTTGTATCCTTACCGTTACTCGAAGAAAAAAAAGACTTACTTCTATTAAGAAAGGATTTTAATTCCGTAGACTTGGCAAACCTACTAACAAAAAAAAACATAAAAACATTTACTTTTCTGGAACTACCACCTTCCCCAGTGGTATTACCAAACAATTTCCGTTTACCCAATTGTTCACAAGATTGCAGTTTCCAACGCGGAGAAATCCATCCTTTGCCAAATGCACTTCTTCCTATCACTCAAACTTCTTACAAACGAAATTAAGAAATATATTTACTAACAGTTTTTTTTCTTGGATTTTCACACCGATTTGAATGAATTCGGTATATGAACTCAAAACAATGTCCTACTTGTGGAAGCGCAAATATTTACCAAGAATCAGCAACTATTTATCGTTGTGGTGATTGTTTTGATAAATTACCTATCGGTGGAATGATGGATTCTCCACCGCCAAAAGTTTACGGAACTTCCAAACAAAAATCCAAAACTGATTCCTTTAAAAATTGGAAAAATCTTATTACAGGTATTACTGTCACCTGGTTGGTATTAGGTTCCACTTTTTTCACTTACTTTCAAAATTTTAAATCTACACTAAACACTACAACAGAAGAGGAGACAGTTTCAATTCCAGTAGATCCCAATTTAGAATCGATAGAAATTATTCCTGAAGGCGAATTTGAATATACTACAGCCATACCAGATGTTTTAGGTAATTTATACTTTGTAGGGAAATTTACAAATAGCAGCGGGAAGTCAATCCTCATGCCAAAATTCACTGTTTCCTTATTCAACGAATCAAAAGAAAACATCAAAACAAGTGAAGGTTATGCGGAAAAAAATGTGGTGAACGACGGCGAATCTGTAATTTTTCAAGTTTTAGTAGAAGATGCACCAAGTTATTTTAATTTTGATATCAATGTAACTGCTACAACACTTCCGAATGAAACTATTAAACCAAATCTAGTATTAAAACAAATAGATATTAAACGTACTTTGTCTAAAGAATTAATTCTCGTAGGAAAAATACAAAACAAAAGTAATTTTACCACAAATTACACTCGTATTTCATGCCTTTTAATCAACAAACAAGAAAAAACGGTAGATTATGCAACAGTTAGTTTAGAAAAGGAAGATTTTTTACCGAAGGAAGTGCAAAATTTTGAATTGAATTTTCCTAGATCCAAACAGGTTCCAAACTTCTATTACTGTGAAACTGACGCCATTACGAAAGAAAATGTAAAAGCTAATTGAATTTTTGATATAAAATCATATTAGGCGAAACTTCATTGGATTCAGATTTAATCCCAATGTTTGTGTAACACCTTGTAGAAATTATCAATTGACTTTTCTAAATTATGAGAGCGCCAATAAGGGTTTGCTTCCAAACTATCTTGCACCGTTTTCACTATACTACGAGTAAAACTTGTCCGATCAATTTTAGATCCCGTTTCCAATTTCTCGAAACTCGTACTTCGGAGTGTAAGTTCTTTTTTTATCGCTGTAGAAATGACTATTACGGCTTCCTCAACAGTTAGGCGGTGCTCCATAACGAGGAGTTCAGCTGCTTCTTTGATTAATCTTAATTGACGATCACTTACGGACATACAAAACTAAAGCCAACCTCATCATAAAAGTAGATGAAAAACAATAAAGAAACAAGAACTGAAAGTGGAAAAATTCTTTCAAAATATCCGATCCAATAAAAATAGTTTTAAACCTTGGCAATTTTAATAGAAATCAAGAACAATGATCTTTCGTTTGATGGACTGAGTGCCTTCCGGGAAAGAATTATGTCCGAAATCAACAATGCAAAGGAAGATGTTGTTTTGGATTTTACCGAGATATCTATGTCCTTAGACAGTGCCACGATCGGTGAATTGATGAAGTTTCATTCTGCAATGGAATCACAAAATTTACAGTTACAAATTAGTGGAGTGAACAAACTCATCCGCACGGTCTTTCGTTTAAACAAACTCGACACCATCCTTCATCTAATCGACTAATTTTTACATACGTGTATAAAGGATTCCCGTCTGTAAACTGATACAAAAAACTAATTAAAATGGAAACGATAAATGAAACTGAACACTTTGTCCAGGAATTACCTTCACATTTCCTTTTAATTGTTGTACTAGTAAATTCATTAATTTAATGCCAAAACCGGTTTCTACATTTTGTAGAGAATAAGAATCAGGAAGTGGTTCTCCATCATCACTATAAAAAAAGATAATCTTATTATCCTCTTTTTCCAATGTGATTTTGATTTGCCCTGAATTATTTTTCAAAAAAGAATGTTTCACAGAATTACAAATAAGTTCATTTAAAATAATTCCTAAATTATTGGCTATATCAGGTTTTACGATGATAGGAATATCGAGAAAAAAATTAAATTTGATATCTTTCGTATAAGTGGAAAGAATTTGGCGCACTAAATTTGGAATATATTCTTTTAAATCGATTTCATTAGGATTCTCAGATCTATACAAACGATCATACAATGCCATCATACTTCGTAATCGACCTGCCGCTTCATCAAATTGTTCCTTTAAATGTAAGTCTGAGGAATAACTTGCCTGCATCTTCAAAAGACTAAAAACTGAAAATAGATTATTTTTAATTCGATGGTGAACTTCCTGTAAAAGTAATTCCTTCTCCCGCAATAACTGTATTACTTTTTCTTCAGATTCGATGGTTCGAGTAATTAAAGTATGTAAAGCTACAAATCGATTGATACTACCATCTATCGAGCGCAAAGGAACAATCGTTGCATTTACCCAGTAGATAGATCCGTCTTTCGCTCTATTTCGAATCTCACCTTTCCATACATGGCCATTTTGTATCATATTATACATACGTTCAAAAAATTCTGGTGAATGAAATCCAGAATTCAACAAACGATGGTTATTCCCAATCAACTCACTTTTTAAATACATAGAAATTTCACAAAATCGGTCGTTGGCGTATGTGATAACCCCATTTCTATCGGTTATCGTAATAACAGCATGTTCATCAAAAGCAAATTTCAATTGCGAGAACTCGAACTGAGACATCTTTAATTCAAAGAAACTTTGGTAATGGAGTTCTTGGGCGGATTGATTTTTTATATTAGATTTCGAATGTAATTTAAAATCAGAACTCAAGTCTTCGCTAATATCTCTTGCAATCACTATAATTCTTTTGTTACCATCTGAATCAGCTGTAAGTTTACCTCGACACTCAAAGGTTAAAAAATTTCCGTTTTTATGAGCAATTCTCCATATTCCTTTCGTCTCCGATCCTGGAATTCGTAAATATGACATTTTTGTTCGAAGTTCATTTCTATCATCTGGATGAAAAAATTCATCAACAGACCGACCAAGTATTTCGTGAGCCTCATAACCTAATCTATGTTTATGAAAAGAATTTGCATAACAAATCTTTTCTAAATCGTCTATTTCACAAATTAGATCAGGAACGTTCGAAAGTAAGTCGATGTAATTTGTTTGTGCCATTATTTTAAATTTTATTTACTGGTAACGAAAATTGAAACGCTACTTTAGTGATTGGATTTTCACTCCATTCTGAATGATCAACTACATTATGTACAGATAATTTCCCATTATGTTTTTTAAAACAACTGTCTACATAACTTAACCCTAATCCAAAATCCAAAGTGCCGTATTCATCATATACATTTTTTGATAATCGGTAAAAAGGCTCAAAAATTAGATTTTCATATTGTAATGGTATGCCGCAAGTTCCATCTGCATTTAACACTGGTTGATTATATACAGCACATTTAAACCAATCATGTTCTACATTTGTTACGATAGTAATTTTTGAATTCGATTCCGAAAACTTACAGGCATTTGTTATGATTTCTTTAAATGCGTTTTGCATAAACATAGAGTTATAGGATATTTTATATTTTGTATGATTTGGTTTTAGGTCGCTAATCAGAATTTGTTGGCCTTTCAAATCCAATAATGGTTTTAATTCTTGTAGCCAATATTGTATTTGATCATAAAATTCGGCACATGAAATTTCCGCAAACTGTATAGGACTAGAAACCATCAGATCAATATCAGCAAACATTTTTAATGCTTTTTCAGCCATCTCTGTATTGATTTGAATAAGTTCCATTAAATCAGATTCAATTTTGTAGTGATTGCCTTCTTTTACTGTCGTGTCTGATACTAATTTTAATAATGTTACGAGGGCGCCAAAACCGGCTCCTTGACAAAAACTATTTTTTAAGCTTTCAAATAAATTCTGGTTAAGACGATTGAACTCACCAACGCCAGCCATCTTTTCTTTCCATTGGATCCATTCTAAATGGCCCTCCAACCGAAGTTGCCTTTCTCTTTTTGTTATCGTTTCAATTCGTTTCATTTCATAAAATTCAAATGCACGTTTTAACTTAATTGAGATTTCTTGTTCTTCCAATGGTTTTACTAAATAATCGTAAATCCCTAACTTCATAACATTAACAATCAACTTAGGATTGATATGAGAAGTTAACATAAAAATCACAGGCTCAATCTCTTCGGATTTTAATTCCTGAATTAACTCGGCACCATTCAAACCAGGCATTTCGTAATCAGTAATCACAACAGGAAATGGATTTTCTAAATAGTATTCTAAGGCTTGTTTTCCATCGTTTGCGAGAGTCACTTTATAACCCAAAGCGGACAAACTATCCTTTAGATATGTTGCTGAAACCAACTCATCCTCAGCCAATAACACTCTTTTTTCGTTCACTTATATTTCCTGAACTTTCATTGAAATCATCGCAAGATTCATCATTATTTGAATCATTCTATGGTCAACAGATACGAACGAAATTGACATCTAATTAGAAAATTAATAAATTTCTTTCTGGATAATCACTAGAATCGTTCTAATTTTTCCTTAACCTTTTTCTTCGGAAATATTTTACTATCTCAAAATATGTAACCATAACTACTGTTCCATGAAAAGCAAAGATATATACATGTAATGGAATTGGAGCAAAATAATAAATAGAACTGAGCTCAGTGTAAAAGAAAATAAAACAAAGAAACAAAGAAAATCCAATGCCTAACCAAATGATTCTATTGGAAAACAAATTCATTTGAAAAACAGATTCTATTCTGGAACGTTTACTTAATACGTTTGCTATTTGGACGGTTATCGTTGGAAAAAAAAAGGCAGTTAACGATTGAAGATATACTGGGCTTGCTTCCGCCATATTTAATCCTTTTGGCGAAAGCGGTAAGACACCATTACATTCTGTATATACAAAGTAAAAATATGTAGCTAAACAGGAAAAAAATAAAATCATTCCTTCAACTAAATAAGATCTCAAAATAAAACGAATAGATATTAGTTTCTCATTCCGATTCCTCGGTGGTTTAAACATAATACCTTTTTCAGGGGGTTCAGCCCCTAAACCCATTGCTGGGATCAAATCGGTTCCTACATCAACAGCTAAAACACCCATCACCGTCATCAGTAAAGGGAAACCTGGAATCAATGCCCAAAGTAAAAAAGGAATCAACTCCTGGGGATTTGAGTTCAAAACGTACGCAGAAAATTTACGAATATTATCAAATACACCTCTTCCCTCCTCTATCGCATCCACAATCGTAGCAAAATCATCGTCCACAATAATCATTCTAGCTGCTTCCTTTGCAACTTCAGTTCCTCTTTTACCCATCGCAATTCCAATGTCTGCTTTTTTAAGTGCAGGCCCGTCATTGACTCCATCTCCCGTAACAGCAACTATCTCACCTAATTCCTGCAACATTGTAACTATACGCAATTTTTGGGAGGGTGATACTCTGGCAAATATGGGTTCTCCCTTACGAATCCATTCTTTAAGAGAGTTATCGTTCATTTTGTCTAATTCAACTCCAGTAATCACAACGGGACTTTCCCCACCAATTCCAATAGAACGACCCACAGATTCAGCTGTAAGAGGGTGATCTCCAGTAATCATTAGAATCCGAATTCCTGCTGTGTGACACTTCGCGATAGCTTCTGGAACTTTAGGTCGTACGGGATCAGCAAGGCAACAATGTCCTAAATACACCATCCCCGATTCGATTGATTCCAGACCAAAGGAAGGATGAATTTCATTTACCAATTTATAAGCAAAGGAGAGAACCCTATAACCTTGGCTAGCCGAAAGATCCGATGCTTTTTTAAGGTTTGTTCGTTTGGTTTCATCTAACAAAACAACTGAACCATTCTCATAAACATGTGTGCATATAGAAAGAATTTCGAGTGGCCCACCTTTTGCGTATGCGGTGGTAAAATTATCTGCTTTAACCACAACACTCATACGTTTCCTTACTGATTCAAATGCATTAACGTGAATACGTTGTCCCTCGGTATTTTTTAACCTAGCTTGCGATAAGTATAATAAAGCAAGTTCTGTAGGATCACCGAATGGATTCGGTTCTAAACTGGCATTATTACAATGATGACCACAGCTAAAAAATATTTGATTTCCTTCTTTTTTTTCTAATTCCTGAGGAAACAAAAATGTGGAATCAAAATAGGTTTCAATAACACGCATTTGGTTTTGAGTTAACGTTCCAGTTTTATCAGAACAGATAACTGTAGTACAACCTAAAGTTTCGACACTAGATAGATCTTTTAAGATTGCATTTCTCTTTGCCATTCGCGAAACACCTAACGCTAAAGAAAGTGTTACCGTTGGCAATAAACCTTCCGGAACATTCGCAACAAAAATTCCGATAAAGAAAACAAAGGCTTGGACAAAACTGAGTCCGGCAACCAAATATCCCAATATAAGAAAAACAACACCAATAACAAAGGCAAACAACGAAATTGAAATCACTGTTTGTTTTAATTGTTTTTGTAATGGGCTTTCTTCACGTTTGATTTTGGAAGTTATCCCTGCGATTTGACCAATTTCAGTTGTTTGTCCTGTACCAAAGACAACGGCTTTTGATTTTCCTTTGATTAAAGAACTTCCGGCAAAAAGTATATTCGGCATTTCTAACCAAAGAAATTTTCCCTCTAAGACAATTTCACTATCTGACTTATATCGCCTAGCAGAGGTAGACTCTCCTGTAAGAGAAGAGTTATCAACTTCGACATCTTCCGACTCAATGATTCTACAATCAGCAGGAACAATATCGCCTTCAGATAAAACGATTAAATCACCAGGAACAATTTCATCTGCAGGTACAGTTGTAATAACCCCATCGCGGATTACTGGACATTCCTGTGCAAGTAACTTACGTAATGCTTCTACTGCATGGTCTGATTTAGATTCTTGAAAAAAGGAAAAAATACCATTGATGATGACAACTATAAAAATGGCAATTCCCAATTCTGGCATATCTACCCCGGGAACAAAACATAACGTTGTAGCTACCCATAAAAGAATTGCAAACAAACTAAAAAAACTTCTAAACAACTTCCAGACAACCGGAGTAGACCTTTCCTTTTCGATAGCATTTTTTCCAAAAGTTTTTAAGCGAACCTTTGCTTCTAATTGGTTCAAACCATTTTGTAAGTCAGTTTGTAATTCAAAAGCAATCTGCGTTTGGTTTAAATTTTTATAACTTGGCTTCATATCTGATTCGCCACGTTGCACTACGGACAAAACTTTTGATTCCGAATCACATTTTAACAATTCATCTAATATCTGAGGAAGAAGTGAGGATAGACCATGTAACAAACGTAAATGTAGGGAGGGTTGTGTTTCTGGGATCATTTGGAATAAAACCAAATGAATTAGGCGTTTTTCCATAAGAATCCCATGCGGAATCAGAAATAAAAAAACCTCTGGAGTTTTGATGTGTATAGATCGAAAGTGAGGAATTAAAATATGAGGGCCAAGGTCTCCGAACAAACTGTTCGGAAAGGATTGAATACGGTTTTGTAAATCTTTCTTAAATGTTCCTTCCTCAATTTTTCGTAACAACTCGAAACTGATATCGTCCCAATTTTTAGCCCTAGGGAGAATATGAATAGAATTAACATTTAGATATTCGAGAAGCATACTTTTATCAAATACAACCCGAATATAGATTCTATCACAATAAAAAATTCCTTTCGAAAATAATCAAAAGGAAACTTTTATTAAAAAATAAATATTACAAAAAGATTTCCTTAGCTGCATTCGGGTAGCGACCTTGAATTCCTTCCCACCAAACATCCGTACTAAATGCTGCGGATTCGGCAATTTGCCATTTCCCATTGGTTCTTTTGAACAAAGCTTCCACATGGCAACAATCGTATGGCATTTCGTCAGAGAATGAAATTTCTTTACCATCCTTTCTTTGAGCTGTTCCGCGAAACCAAGCGTAATCACCAGATACTTTAAAATGGTCCACAACAAATATGAATTCTTGTTTAAACTCATTCGATAGTTTGGCTCGTAAAAGATCCAATAAATAATTACGTTCCTTCTCGTTGGAACTTGATTTGATTTTGTAATTGGAAACGGGTGTCTCTGCCAAAATTCCTAAGTTTAAAAATAGAATCATTCCAATAATACAAAAAAAACTCTGCAAACGTATCATTTTCTACCTAACCTTTGCTTTTTGAATCATTTTAAAAAATAACGACGGGTAAACCATTTGTAATGCTAATCCAAATTTTTCTTTAATGCCAGCAATGACAACTTCTCGTTGTTTGTTGGCGACCGCATGTAAAATTCGGTGTGCACATAATTGAACTGGTAATCCAGCGGCAATGACAGAATCCATTGTCCCTGTGGATGATCCATCTCCTTTCAATGCATTTTTAGAAATATTAGTTTGGATAAAACCTGGATAGATCATTGTAACAAAAATTCCAGACTTCTCCTCTTCCGATCGTAATGAATGGAAAAAACCAACTAACGCAAATTTGGAGGCTGAATATGCAGAACGAAGTGGACTTCCAATTTTTCCTGCTACACTAGAAATAACGGCAAAATGTACTTCTTTTTTTCCTAATATTTGCGGTATCATGGACCGAGTCATCTCCGCAGCACCATAAAAATTAGTATTCATGATTTTTTCTAATGTGGTTAGGTCGGTTTCTTTGGTTAAAGAACGTTGGCTAATTCCACCATTATGGATGACCACTTTCGGAATTCCATACTTCTGTAAACAACGTTTTGCGAAGGTTCCAACAGATTTATAATCTTCTAAATCTAATTTTTCGATAGCGTATCTTCCTTTCTCTAAGTGAAGTTCTTTTGCAATCGCATCTAAATCTTTTATTTTCCGAGACGCCAGTAACACCTTTGCATTCTGTTTATAAGCTTGTGCGACTAGTTCCTTTCCAATTCCAGAGGAGGCTCCTGTGATCCAAACCCATTCGTCTTTGTAAAATTGATTCATTCGGCGCACCTCAGTCCATTGTTCTCTTTTCCTATGATTTCGTTAGCATACGAAATTCCCACAACTTGTTTTTCAATGTAATAAAGACCTTAAAGACATTCTAATCGAATTTTCTATTTAGTCAAAAATTCATTTTGTACGGTCAGTAATCATGATTGACAAAGAAATAGAGTGAGGTATTTTGAATTTAATCAGTCAATAAATTGCTTCAATAGCAAATATTGAGATATATACCTAACATTCACAGAGGGATTTCATGAAGTTTCTACCTCGTTTTTTAAAAAGAACTGTCACCACCTCTTTGATTTTCATTCTGGTGTCTCAATGTAGAATGGCTGATTTAAACAATCCTAGTGATCCTTTCTCGGATGAGTTTGTCAAACGATCGATCCTTGCAGAGTTCGTAAAATACCTCTTACGTGAAAAGGTGATTCCTGATTCACTGGCTCTACTAGTTTACAAAGGAACCACCCCTTATGAAGCAGGTCTCAGAGTGTACAGAGTTGACCCAGATTCTGGATTGACTGCAGATTTCGTGAGTGATGTTAGACCGGCGGTTACAACAGCGTTCCCTGGATGCCAGCCTATAAGAATATCAATACCTCCAACATCACGGGATATCATTACCTTTACTGGCCCGGCCAGCGATCGAGTTGTCGTTCACAAATTAGGAGTGGACCGCTCGTTGACAATGGTCCAAGATAAAAATGGATTTGGTGCTCCATCTACCGCTACATTTAGTATAGATGGAACAACGATGTATTCTTCCAACACTTTAACAAGTCCGCCTACAATCAACCGTTCCACAAGAGATATTAGTTCGGGTTATATCAATTTAAATAACACCGGAAATTATCCTTTCACTGTAGGATGTTCTCCTTCCTCGATTCGAACAAGTAATTTAGATGGAATTATCTTTACTGCCAACTCCGTTGGCACACCTATGGGAATCTATGTGCACAAAAAAACAAGTGCAGACATAGTTGCTCCTGTTGGTGGAAATCCTTACACACAACCTGATAACCCTTCGACTAACAATAATTTGTGCATATCTGAAACTGACCGACTTTTGTATATGACTTCAACGAATTCATCTAATCCAATTTATGGATATAGATATGACGCTAATGGCAATATGCAAATATTACCAAACTCTCCATTTTCTCCAGACCCGGCATACACCGCACCAGCACCAGCAGATAATAATTCTACAAATATGGTTTTGGAACCGAATGGAAAGTATGCGGCTTTTTTATATTCTTCTGGCGGAACATTTTACATACGTCTATTGGCAATCGATGGAAATACTGGAAATCTAATTCCTACAGATCAAAAGTTAAGTGTTGGTAACTCGCCAAAACACCTAGATTGGGACCGGAGCGGCAAGTTTATTTATCTAGTTTCTGATACGGGAGGTTCTACCAATAAATATCAAATGGAATATTTCCAGTTTTCACAAAATGGAACATTAACAAGAGGTGTTAACTCTCCTATTACATTTAGCAATATGTCAGGGGAATTCATAGCAAAGGATCTTAAGTCAATTCCCAAATATTTTAGATAATATCACGCATTCAATCTGTGTTATCAAACTTTAACAAGGCAATTTTCCTTGGAGTTGCACTTTACGCAATTTTACTTTTCGCATTCTCCGGTATTCCTGATGCTGATATATTTTATCATTTTGCTGTCACCAAACTTTATCTAAATGAAGGTTTAGTCTCAAAACTGCCTTGGCCCGAGATAGGAATCCAATCTAGAGAATTTACGGATTACCATTTTCTTTTTCATCTCACAATGATCCCTTTTCTCTTTCTTCCCACAGAAGAAACAATCAAAATTAAATTATTCATTCTATTTTCAATTTCATTGCTCCTATACCAGCTAACATCCTTTTTTCGAAAAGAAGCACCTTCATTATCTCCTTATTTCATAGTTATTTTTTTTATTTTAGGGTCAGTTTTATTCACAGGAAGAATGTTATTTGGAAGAGGAAACTTATTATTCTTTTCATTGTATTTTTTATCATTGCGTATCTGGGACTTGAAATATAATAAATGGATCTTCTTATTGTCATTTCTGGCTACTTGGTCTTATAGCGGATTTCCTTTTTTATTTTTCACTGGATTATTTATAGCAATCTTGGAAAGGAGCAGTGCGAACACTCGACTATTTTTTACTTCTTCCATGGGAATGTTTACCGGTCTTGTCATTCACCCATCATTTCCTTATCAATTTAAAGGTTATTTTATTGAACTAATTATCCAATCTTTTCCTCCACCCGGAGTTGAGGCAATCGCAGAGTGGCTTCCACCAACTAGGGACATTTTAATTTTAGGTTTTTTGCCAATTCTTCCTTTATTACTCCTAAGTTTTAGCAACAAAACTCATTACAATTTTCATCCAAGAAGTTTCGTTTTTTTATTTTTGGGAATAGTCTGTTTGATATTTACCGGTGCATCATTAAGAGTCTTCGAAATAAGTTGGTTAATGTTTTACATATTCATTTTTCTTAATACAACGCTCTCCAAAAAAAATCAAATCCTAACGGCCCTTATATTATTTGTAATTCAATTTCCCATTGCTTACGAAAAGATGAATCAACAATTTCGATCATCTGAGACAAAGTATGGGTATATAGTAACTCAATGGATAAAATTTAATATTCCACAAGGTGAACGAATCTTCCTTTCTTGGGCAGACTATCCTTATTTTACATTCAAACTACCAGAATATCGCTATCTCTTCGGACTTAATCCCCTTTATGCATGGTCTTTTAGTGAAAACAAATATTTTTCACAAAAAGCATTTTTTGAAGGTATTATCCCAGGTTTTCAACAAATTCCCAAAATTCTCAATTACGAAACAGTCGTAATTAATAAATTCTATTATAACTTCGCATTTAGTGAATTTAAAAAAGTTTCTTCAGAATATCACTTAGTTTTTGAAAATGAAAAATATGGAATTTTTGTTAAAAACATACCGCTTAATAAAACCACAAAAGAGATTATCATACCCCAAAGATAAATTTTTCCTTTTAAACTTGGCAACCTGGCGAACATTCCATCTGAATATTTATCATTTTCCTCGGTCACAAAAGGATACTCTTTACCGGTATCGTCCAGTAGAAGTTCCCCAAGGTCTGATTTTCTTTCTCCGAAATAAGATTGAGGCATACTTTGACTTAATGCTGACTTCGGAATTTCTATAGTTGATTCTAAAAGTTCAGATAGAGTCTGAATAGGAAAAGATTGATTATCTAAAAGCAATTGCGATTCGCGAATTATTGCTGATGGTATTTTTTTACTTTTTAAATTCTGATTCCAAGATTCATCCCCTATTCCACCTTCTTTACTGATTAAAATAAATGCTGAAAAAGAAGGTACAATTGTTTCAAATTGATCCAATTGTTTCTTAGTAATCTTAAGGACTTTTGTATGATATCCCAAATTGACTAAATACATTTGAAGTAGATTGCTTATTTTTAAAAAATCGCGATACCTATATTCAGATTGTGAATTCAATAGTTCTGTATGAATTAAACCAATTGGTTTTATTGACTTAAGATTAGGGTTGGGTAGAATCTTAGTAATAAAGAATGGATATTCGCTGCCAATGATTTCCAAACGCTGTTTATGTAAGCTGATATATTCATGAAATTGAGGACTGTAACCAACTAGGTGAGTCACACCCGAGCGAAGTAAAAAGTCTAAATAATATCCAGAATCTGGATTTCTTTTCGCAAGCGATATGAGGTTTTCTCTCCAATCCACATCAGTACCCCAACGAAAGTTATTTGCGAATCCAAACTCTTGCCAATTGAAAACAAGTGTAGAATAATAGGAAGATTCAACAGTTAGTCCTAGATTATTGCGCACTCCTGCCTCATAAAGAAGTGGTAACCAGAAATGAGGAGTCCCAAACATTGATTTAGATCTTATAATTTCCGGCTGAACCAATGTTCCATTTGGCAGAGACGATAAACGATCAGCTAACTTCTGATACAACGTTAGTTCCTCAGATGATCTAGAACTTTGCCAAATAGGAGATTGATACTCTTGGTATTTTGTTGGATTAAAATTTATAAAAATATAAAATTCTATCATCAATACAACAAAGATTGTTGAAAAAAAAGGAAGTCGGTTTTTTCCGTTTCCAGCTATGGTGCGGATACTTAATGAGAATAAAATAGAGAATGAAATAAAAAAACAATCGAAAGCACGATAATTATGAATTTTAAGATTTGGGAAAATGTATCCAAGTGAATAATCAAGAGATAACCAAAAAAAAACTAAAAGTATTGTAGAAATAAATTTACTTCTTGGTGAAGAATGGAATTTTCTAAAGTGAAAAATCAAAAGAGCAATCGCAGCTAATGACAACCACCTTCCTGAACTAAATAATTCGACAATGTAAACAAGAGTTAAATTCTCCCCATTTGAATAAGCTCTCAATGCAGAATCATATACATCTTTGCCTAAAATAGATAACAATGGGGGATAAGAGTATCCGTAAAAAACACCACTAGTATATTCCGAAAAACAAAAATAGTTATAAACAACCGGGGATATGAGAAAAAAAACGGTTACCAATGAATAACTAAATACTTTGATATTCTGGAAGAAAAAATGCCGGTATTCAAAACAATAAATCAATAACATTAGGCTATAGAATACAGAACTTAATAGATGCGAATAGAAAATTATAGATGTTAACCCAACAAATAAAATCAAATAAGGAAAGTATATTTTTTTTCTATATTTATCTAACGAAACTAGTGCAAATAAAATCAACGAGTGTGTGAAGCTTGAAACTACTGTGCCTTCAACAATTCCAACTAAACTTGTTCCTTGAAGTCCTTCACCTGCATAATTAAAATAAAATAAAACTGAAGAAAGTCCCAAAATAACTCGAATATATTTCGGATAAATGGACCACAAGAATTGTTTTGCAAATGAATATATAGCGGTAACTAATAATAAAATGGTTATAAATACTGATATTGAAAATGCAGATTCAATATTAATCGAAAGCAATAAATGCAGAGAATATACGAAAAAATAATAAAATGGTGGATAAAAGTAAAAAATAGGAAATCCACCAAACCAAACATCCGACCAACCAGTTGCAGAACCAGTTTGGACTAGTTTTGCGAATTCCTTAGCTAAAACAATATGACCAGGAGTATCCCATCCACTCAAAGTCTGCCCGGAAAACAAATACCAAAACTTAATTGGAAGTGATAGTAAAACTAAAGAACCGAGTCCATAAGCAAAAAATTTTGCCCATAGACCTCGGCGAGACAAAAGTAGATCCATATCAAAAAGGATATGGATCTTGGTGATTTTGCAATCTTATATTCCAGGTTCCGTAATGCGAAAACTAGGACATTCTATACGGTAATTAGATTTTTTTCCATCAGAACCGAGATACATTCCTTCATGAACTAAACGGTATTCACCAGGTTTTGTTTCTTGCGACGTTTCCCAAACTAAATCTAAACTTTCTTCTGCTCTACCCCAAATTCCGCGCTTTTGATAGAAAAACTTTGTATCGTAGTCTGCATCGGAACGAACAGGTTTCCAAGTAGAATTTTCCAATACTTCTACCCATAAATATGAAGGCACTTTCGAATAACCCACATTAGGATTTGTAGCCGCTACTCGACAAGAAACCACTTCTCCTTTTTTATAGGACTCGGAACTTGGTTGAATGACAGACTGTGGTTTGTTTGTAACTACATCTGCAGAAGGTATTTTTAGAGGATGTACACGATCGGATAAGTCTAATGGCATAATAGTTTGCGGTGTTGCAAGTGCACCATCTTTTAACTCGATAGACATTTTATGAAACTCTTGTCTTAAAGCATTCAAACTCTGAGGGCCATGTAAGGTATGACCACCTTCATAATTTTGTGTTGAATACTCCTCTGGAGTAGTGATGTATCCAGAAAAATCATTCGTTAAACCAGATAAAACTATCTCGGTTGTTTTATCTTTTAATACCGATCGAACTTCATTTTTAAGTCTACGACTAGACATAGTGGTTACTTCATGTGGTAAAACCAAAATAGTAAGATCACCTACAAGTGTTAATCCATACGGAAGTATTTGCGGTAAACTAGGAATTGGTTTTGTTTCACCCATTGGGAATAAAACAGCTTTAGGGTTTTGACATTCTCTTAGTTCGTCGGAGGGAGATTGTAACATAAACTTTGCAATCCAATCAATATAGAACCTACGATTTTTATTTGTCATTCCTTCATGAAACAACCAATGCCCACCACCTTCTTCCGTAGATCCCGCAGCAAACGAATATCCATAGGCAGAAGGGCATGTGGTTTCCGTTTTACCAGTTCCGGAAAATTCACTGCTTACTGGATGTTTACTCATATCAATAAATCTTTGTGTATATGAAATACCACCTGACAACCGTTTTCCTCCAGACTTTAAGATTTGTTGACTGGCAACGAATTGTCTTTTTCCAATGATAAAACTACTGTCGTAAATATCTTTTCCTGGGCCTGTATTATTTAAATTGAGATTAGGAGATACATCTCCTTCATTTGCTTGTGCAAAGATAGCAACAAAGTCGTTTAACCCTTGTTTTTTCGCCTCCGCTTCGGCAAGTAGCGATGCAATTCCTTTGTTGTCCGAAGAAATAAGTCGATTGTCAAAGGTGATATTAGTAGGATGAACTCCATACCAATTGATAAAACCTAAAGGAACACCGGCAACAGATACAGTTAGTTGTAACATCTCGCGGTCAATGTTATCAGTATAAGTTTTTCTTTCCGCATCTGGATTGGCAAGGTAAGCAGATAAACTTCGATTGATTCCGGCCTCATTTACCATTGCTTTTCCCACTGTTAATTCAGCAGGTTTCATTTTTAAATATGCCTCTTTGATGGACTCAAAAATTCCATCTTTTAAAACTGCATAAGATTCCGGATAAAACTCTTTTGAATAAAAAGACACTTCCGAATAATGGAAATGGCCTGCTGGACCACTATGAGTATGGGATGCGTTAATTAAAACATTACCATAGTTAAATGCAGGATCTAATTCTGTTTGCAATTTTTTGACAACATCTCTTTGAATTTCAAAAGGAATCCCTCCTACTTCAGCAGTTACATAAGCTAAAAGTTTTTTGGAACCTTGGTCACGAATGACGAGAGATCTGGCAAATTGTCTTGTATGAATTCCAACTCCGGTTTGGTCTTCTCTAGCATAACCCCAGAACATAACACCCACAGACGGACCAGTGATATCTTTTTTCGCCATAGCAGCAGAATACACCGGTTTCTCTTCCGACAAAAGTGGAAAAGAAAAACAAAAAAGAACGATTAAGAAAATTCGCAACTTCATCTTTCAACTTTTAAATGGGTTCCTTTCTCCTGTCAATCCCGAACAATTGTCGACTAATTTCTAAGCCAAATGCCATTCTGTGAAGGGAATTACCGTTCTAATTTAGCAAATTTACGATGAAACCGGCAAATATCCGCTATAAATGGACCAACCAAACGTTAGAAGAAAGGAAGGACGAATCTATGAAATCCAAAAAATTGGGTAATATTGAACGACAAGGAAGTGACAGTGTTTTCTTTACTCCAAACAAAACTAGGACGTTTTCGCATTTTAGCGTTTTTAGAAGGTCTCTCTTTTCTCACGATTCTTTTTGTAACTATGCCTCTCAAATACATATACAAAAATCCAGAACCAAATAAGATCGTTGGGCTCATTCATGGTTTATTATTCCTTTTATATTTGGTAGAATTGTTTCAAGTCAAAGTAGAGTTAGAATGGAAAACGAAAAAAACTTTGTTAGCGGCACTCGCATCCGTTGTTCCCTTCGGGACTTTTATTGCAGAAAAATATCTTTATTTAAAACCAGATTCAGAAAGTTCAAAGGAATCCTAATTTTTTTTTATAACATAAAGGTTTTACATTTTCTAAGTTTCTTTGGTTTGATTGCGAGTCTGAGTTTGGAAGCAGCGCCAAAGAAAGAAAATCGAAAACCAAATTTAATTAAACCTTCAGAAACATCTCAAACTAGTATCGAAAATTCTTTCCCTAAACCAAAGGACCAATACCAAATCCGTTTGATTATGGAAAACGATGCCTTTGGCGGTTTTTCAGATCAATATTATACAAATGGCTCTCGCTTGGAATTTAATATGAAAGCAGGAGAATCAAACCCAACCAGAAGAGTGTTAGGTTATTGGAATGATTTATTTATCACTCCGACACAATCTACAAAATATTTACAAGGTTTTTCTCTAGGTCAAGAGTTTTACACTCCAACAAACATAGAAAAGGCGGATGTTTCCTATGGTGACAGGCCATATGCCAGTCGGGCTTATTTTGGTAACTCGTTAACAACTGCAACTGAAGATACTAGTATCACGACAGAGTTGGAACTTGGAATGATCGGTCCCTCCGTTGGTGGAAAATCCGCACAAATGAATTTTCATAATTTCATTGGTTCACCCACCCCTCAAGGATGGGATACACAAATTCCTAATTCCTACTCAGGTGCACTCCGGACAGATGTAAGAAAGTTCTACCATAGATTTTTTGGAACACAGTATAATCTAAACTTAGGAAACATTC
The DNA here is from genome assembly GCF_004770045.1 of Leptospira montravelensis. Lineage (NCBI taxonomy): Bacteria > Pseudomonadati > Spirochaetota > Leptospiria > Leptospirales > Leptospiraceae > Leptospira > Leptospira montravelensis. The sequence continues at coordinate 62,849 of NZ_RQFO01000009.1, read as the reverse complement.
AAGCGGACGCTTCGTTTGGTCTTATCTTTCGATTTGGAAACGTAGACAAAACACCAGGCCCTGGAAGTTCTGCATTACAACCAGGTCCTCCGATCCTTCATGAAGACGGAACAGGTTATTGGTATTTTTATGTAAATCCTGGAGGTACATTCCAATTTTATAATGCTACAATACAAGGTTTAATGGGATCAGACAAATCCTATAAAACTCAGAATAGAAACACTGCCTTTAGCAATTGGGATAATTATTTAAATAATCCTACGCAGGAAGCAGGGGAAAGAGAAATTCAATATAGAGCATTAGCGGAGGATAATGGAAAAAACTCCCTACAAAGATATATTTTGTTTAATGAATTTTTGGTAAATGGAACTTCTAACCCATATAATATTGGTCTTAACTATTTATTATTTAACAATATCTTCAATGGTGCTGAAGACATTGAAAAATCGACTCGTTTATTCCTTTTAAATAATCTAGCGGAGCAATGGGACCAAATTCCCGACAATGCTCGTGCCTTAGCAATTTATTCCATCTTTCGTCCAGAAGGAGGAAAATTACCACCGCAGATTCGACTCTATTCTTATGAAGTTTTATCTCAGTTTATATTGGATCCAAAACAAAGAGAAGTATTGTTACAACTATTACGCAATGAAATTGAATTTAGAGATGAAAAAACATACGTGGCTGATTTAAAACGTGCAGTGGGTTTTATCAAAGTTGGATTTGTTTCCGTTTCCAATGCTGGTTTTTTATTCGGTGTTCATTATAACTATCAAACTATCGACTTCCAGTCGGGTAAAGGTTTACCACAACAACACCAGTGGTTAGGTTTCCAACTAGGGAAAGTCTTTTAAAAAATGTAATTGGTTTCGCTATCAAAGAAAATTGAACGAGTGTCAAAATTTTTGTCGCCAACCACACCATCCTTCTCCGACACTATGCGATGATGAACACTCATAAATTAAACGGCCGTCTTTGGTCAGTCTTAATTCTCTTCGGACTTGTCGGACAAATCGCGTGGTCTGTGGAAAATATGTACTTTAACTTATTCATTTACAATACCATTGCGAAAAATACTTCTTCGGTCACATTAATGGTCCAACTGAGTGGAATTGTTGCCACCTTTACCACCCTAATCGCCGGCATCTTAACAGACAAAGCGGGCAACCGAAAATATTTCATTTCCCTTGGTTACCTTTTATGGGGTTTACTTACCTTGTCATTTGCATTTATCTCCAAAGAAAACACTGCAATTTGGTTTCAATTATCCGACGAAGCACAAATCATAAACCTAACAATAGCTATCGTAATAACTCTAGATTGTATTATGACAGCCTTTGGATCCACTGCCAATGACGCAGCCTTTAACGCCTTTGTAACAGATAACACCGAAAATGCGAGGAGTCTTGCCGAAGGAGTATTATCTGCGATGCCTCTTGTGGCAATGTTAATAGTGGCTGGTGGATTTGGAATGATTGTGAATGCTCTTGGATATCCTGGACTATTTGTTGCGGTTGGAACTATGATGTCAGTATCAGGAATCATTGGGATTTGGCTTATCAAAGACAATCCAAACCTAAAAAAACAAAATACAAATTTTATCTCTGATATAAGTTATGGGTTCAAATTTTCAGTCATAGAGCAAAACAAAAAGTTGTATTTATATTTTGTTGCTATGGGGATCTACGGAATTGCAAGCCAGATATATATGCCTTACCTAATCATATACATGCAGGAATACTTAAAATTTGATGCCATTCAATATTCGATTGTATTAGCAGGAGTGATTCTCGGTGCAAGTATCATCACGATACTTTTAGGAAAACAATTTGATGGAAAAAATAAAGACAAACTCCTGATTTATTTTTCACTTATATATATTCTTGGAATGTTTTCGTTATACATAATGTCCAAAACTATAAATTTAAATCTTAAAACGCAAGTTATGTGGACGACAGGTGCCACAAGTTTAATTTTAATAACAGGATTTGTTCAAGTTTTAGCACTACTTGGTGCACAAATTCGAGACAATACTCCGTCTGAAAACACTGGCAAACTGCAAGGGATACGTATGATCTTTTTTGTATTAATTCCTATGTACATTGGACCTATGATCGGTGAAACCATAAACGAAAGAACAAACCTAACATACATTGATCCAGTCAATGGTGCAACCGCACATGTACCGGCACCCGAGATTTTTTTAGCGGGAGCTCTCTTTTGTTTACTAATATTTTTCCCTCTTTCATTCTTATTTCGAGGCAAACAGTCTTAATGAAAACTATTTCACATACAGAATATCCACGTCCGCAATTAGAACGCGATAGTTACATCAATTTAAATGGCGAATGGGATTTAACTCATTTCAAATCAGATAAAGAACCCCAAGGAAAATACAAAATCAATGTTCCATTCTCACCTGAAACAAAAGCAAGTGGACTCGGGCATTTCATTCTTCAACCAAACGAAGAGCTGGTTTACCATCGCGAATTTGAACTCACTACTAATTTTATTAAAGATATCACCTTACTCCATTTTGGTGCCGTTGATTACTCTTGCAATTGTTCCATTAACGGCAAAGAAGTAGGTTCCCACAAGGGTGGATTTTTGCCTTTTTACTTTGACATTTCACAATACATACAAATTGGGAGAAATGAAATAACCATAAGAGTCACTGACCCAACTGATACCGGAAGCCAATCGCGCGGAAAACAAAAATTGAATCGAGGTGGGATTTGGTACACTCCACAATCGGGCATCTGGCAAAGTGTTTGGCTTGAAAGTGTCTCTAATGATTATATAAAAGATTTAAAAATAATACCAAATATAGACACAAAGTCTGTGGAAATATTTGTAACAACGGAAAGCCTAACTATAACCATACAGGTATTAGATGGAAATAAAGTAATAGCAGAATCTTCAGATAAAAATGCCAATATCAATATACCAAATATGGAACTTTGGTCACCAGAAAATCCAAAACTCTACGGATTACTGATCAAAACACCTTATGATACAATAAAATCTTATTTTGGAATGCGGAAATTTTCTATTGGATTCGATGGGAAATTCAAAAGGTTATTTTTAAACAATAAACCTTATTTTCATAATGGTTTACTCGACCAAGGTTACTGGTCTGAAGGTCTTCTGACTCCACCGAACGATGAAGCGATGGAAAAAGAAATTAAACTGATGAAAGATATGGGTTTTAATATGTTACGCAAACATATTAAAATTGAACCACTACGATGGTATTATCACTGTGACAGGCTTGGAATGTTGGTATGGCAAGATTTCGTATGTGGTGGCGGTGCTTATGAAACTTGGAAAGTTGCCTATTTACCTTTTATAGGATGGAAAACCAATGATACAAAATATAAATTTTTAAATAGAACAGAGGAAGCCGGTCGAAATGAATTTATTTCAGAAATGGATAAAACCGTAAATTTATTAAAAAATACTGTTAGTTTATCCGTTTGGGTTTTATTTAACGAAGGTTGGGGACAGTTTGATAGTATTAAACTAACTGAGAAGTTACGAGAACTAGACAATACTAGAACTATCGATAGTGTCAGTGGGTGGTATGACCAAGGTCCAAACAGTAGTGACCTAAAAAGTTTACACCTTTACTACCAAAAACTAAAAGTCCCAAAAAATGAAAACCGAGTTATCGTATTATCTGAGTTTGGTGGTTATTCACTAAAAACCGAAGGCCACGTCTTCGATGAAAAAAAGCTGTTTGGTTACAAAATCCTTCCGGACAAAAAAAGTTTAGAAACTGAATACCGAAAACTTTTCGAAACGGAACTAATACCTCTAATTGAAAAAGGATTAAGTGCATCCATTTACACACAAGTCAGCGACGTAGAAGAAGAAATTAATGGGCTTGTCACTTATGATCGCCAAGTGGTAAAGTTTGATATCGAATTTTTGCGAGAGCTAAATTCTAAATTAGTTTATCAATAAGAGAATATAATGGAAATTATCTCCAATCACCCATTGTTTACAATTTTTACCATCCTAACTTTTAGTTTCCTCTTTTATTACTTTAAAGAAGTTGTTGAAACCCCAGTACTTAGGTTTAGTGAATCCGATTTTTTATTACGTGTGATTGAAACATCGCCAGTTCTTACAAAAAAGTATTACCCAACTTTTTGGTGTTTTAACCAACATTTGATGTTACTTCTGCTAATGTTGCGCGAATATCGGACGAAGCCATTCCATTATGACCAACTAGAACAAATCAAAATGAAGGATGGTGGGATCACCGGCCTCGCTTGGTCGGGAATCAGTGGTATAGCAGCTAACAATGACTCTCCGATTGTTGTCTTGTTTCATACAATCAGTGGGGATGAACAAGATGTAAAAACAACAGTCAAATATCTAAGAGAAAAATATGGTTGGATCGTAGTTGTTTGTATTCGCCGAGGCCACGGGAGCCTTCCACTCACCAAACCGAAAGTAAACACAATGGGTTCAACCTCCGACCTAAAAGAACAATTGACATACATTCAGAAAAGATTTCCCAAAAGACAAATGTTTGGAGTTGGTATTTCTGCCGGCTCAGGGCTTCTGGCTAGATACTTAGGAGAGTCTGGAGTTCAAAGTAGATTTAAAGCTGCGGTTGCAGTCTCGCCTGCATACGATATCGAAAAAGCATTTCATCGAGTCCACCCAGTTTATAGTAAAATTATGGGCCAAAGAATGATTAACTATTTTCTAAAAAAACATTACGAAAGTTTATCTAAGTTAAACGGAGTAGATGAACTTTTAAAAATTAAAACAATTGGAGAATTTCAAGACAAACTACATACCATTTCTGGATTTAAAGACAAAGAAAACTATTATTTCCATTCCAATCCAGTTTTAGTGGCAAATAATATTAGAACACCACTTCTTGTTTTGAATTCTGCAGACGATCCGATTTGTGTAAATCAGAATGTATTGGAAAATCTTCATTGGCTGGAAACACTTCCTAATACTATCCATGTTCATACGAAACGAGGCAGCCATATTGCTTATTTCCAAGGATTAAAAGCTACCTCTTGGTCAGACCAAGTGATTGGAGAATATTTTGCCGCTGTAATGAAGGAAAATCTACCAAAACGTAAAGTTACCTTAAAGGTCAAAAAGAAAAGTAAACGTAAGTAATTTTACTTTTTCAAAGATCGATAATTTTGAGGCGATTGACCAAATTGTTCTATAAAAAGTTTATGAAACGAAGATTTAGAATTAAATCCTGAAGCATAAATGACACTTAAAATAGTCATATCCGGTTTTTCTAAAAGAAGTCTTGCTGCTTCTTGCAATCGAAATTGATTTACATAATTACGAAACGTACATCCCAAATGAAAATTTAATATTTCTGAAAGTTGATGAGTATTTAAATCTAATCTTTTGGACAAAATTGGCAAACTAAGGTTTTCATTTAAGTAAATTTGTTCTGTGATCATTAAATCATTCAATCTTTGCAAAATTTGGTTAATATTTAATCCTCTTAATCTACTTTCTTTGTACCTAGCCGACCTTACTTCAGATTTAAAATTAGGAATCAGCTCTTTATGGTCTAGTTTTAATAATAACATCATAATCAAAAGTAAGGTTAATGATAAACAAGCTACAACAAACAATTGCATAAAAAATAACTGAGAAATTACAAACTGAAGTACAACAAACAGCGAATAACCTAGAAGACAAATGAATGGGAAAAAAGATGATTCCAACTTTTCTTTAGAACTCAATTTCCACCGAAACACACGTATAAAAATAGATAATGTATAAACAAAAATTGATAAAACAGCGACACCAAGCAAACAATGGATACCATTTGGAAAGTTAGAATTATGATTATGGGTCAATAAATCGTATGAGGTTAATAAAAAATCCGTTGGGCGAAATACAAAAATATAAAATAAACTTACTATACTTGGCAAAAAATGGAGAATCCTAATTTTATAAAACTCTCCACCGCTCATTTCCTCAAAATAAATATAACTAAGTGGTCCAATCAAAAAGAGACAAGGAATATGAATCCCAAAAAAATATGGATAATACTGTATATCTCCTGTTAATTCAGCATAAATATGAATCTGTAGTATTCCTAATATAAGGAATAAAATCGTAGTTGTATATTGATTCAAAAAGACAAACCCCAACTGCCTTCGCACTTGGGTAACAACAGGAGAAATTTGTTTTTTATTCTTATCTTTTTGCCATGTTTCCATCCAATGTGAGGCGGCTAAAAGAAACGCAACCAAAGCACCTGCGAAAGGAATCAAATTCATAAAACAATTAAGAAATCAAAATGACAATTGTCTATTTATTTATAGAAAATATTAAACTTTGTATTCCATCCGTATACAAACGGACGACTGGTTCCCAAACATATGTGATACTTTCTTTATGAATTCTAACTATAAACTTTTTTCAAAAAATAGCAAATCCGATTCCCGGTATTTGATTCAAAACTCCTTAAAAGTATTCTTTTTCATTTTTGTATCTATAACATTTAACCTATGGGGAGAATCGCAGGTTTATGATAAAGATAAATTAAATACTTTACCGATCAAACTATCGCATAAAAAACCAGTGGTCACCGTCATAGGAGAAAATCAATATACCGAACTCACAGATTTTATAGTTCCTTATGGAATTTTAAAACGTTCCCATATTTTTGAAGTTTATGCTCTCGCTGATAAAAAAGGGAAAATAGATTTTTTCCCAGCGCTCTCAATGGAAAACAACAAATCTCTAGAAGACTTCGACAAACTTTATCCAGAAGGTTCCGATCTTGTGATAGTACCAGCCATACATAATGCAAAAAACGAAAATATCATTCAATGGATTCAAAAACAATATAAACTAGGAGCTACCATTGTTGGTGTTTGCGACGGAGTTTGGACATTAGGTTATGCAGGATTATTAAAGAATAAACATGCAACAGGACATTGGTATTCCAAAGAAAAATTATCTTCTGCATTTTCAGATTCAAAATGGATAAAAAATAAAAGATACGTTCAAGACCAAAGAATTATTACCACAGCAGGTGTAACTGCTTCTATTCCTATATCCTTAGCTTTAGTGGAAGCCATTGGAGGTAGGAAAAAAGCAGATGAAATCGCAAAAGCACTTGGAATCACTGATTGGAATTCTCAACACAATAGTGATGAATTTTATTTTGATTGGAGACAATATCTAACAGCAGCAAAAAATCTAATTTTCTTTTGGGATTATGAAACATTAGAGATACCTGTTTATGATGGTATTGATGAAATTTCCTTAGCGTTAGTGGCCGATGTTTACTCTCGGACTTATAAATCGAAAGTAATAGCCATTAAGTATGGACATCAACCAACCCAATCAAAATCAGGAATCAATTTTATTTCCGAGGTGAAAGAAGAAGGAAATAAGAAAAACCATACTCTTTTAGAAATATCAGATAAGAAAAAAGCATTCAATCAATTTGAACATTCATTGAATGATGTTGAAAAAAGATATGGTATAAGTACCAAACAATTTGTTTCTACACAATTGGAATTTCCCAATCATTAGTTTTCCATTATGTCGCGTATTAAAGCCGAAAATTCCGCTTTCTCATTTTTAGGCTAGCACCCCATTTATAGATGTAAAAACTGGAATGAGAAAACCTATGCGTACAAAACTAAAACTTTATTTTATTCTCTCCTTTTTGGCCTTTGGAATTTTGTTGCTTTTGAGCATGGCCTTAGTTTTAAAAATGCAAAATGCGCTGCCAGAAAACCTAACAATCTCAATCGGTTTTGGAATTCTTATCCTAACTGTGTTAGTTCTTATTTTTGGTTCAGCACTCAGCTCCTGGTTCAGTAATATCTTTGGCAAATTAGAAATTGCTTTTAAGGAAGTAGGACTCGGCAATTTACAAGTTCGAATCCCATACAAAGAAAACGATTTACTTTCAGAATTCTATATGAATTTTCATAGAATGTTACAAGCACAAGGTGAACTCATTCAACATATCAAAACTTCAGCTGACACCTTATCTTCAGATTCACAAAAAATGAAATTGGTGACACTTGATTTTTCCAGCAATTTACAGTCACAATCGGCCGCCACTGAACAAGTTTCTGCTTCTATAGAAGAAATCTCTGGAGTTGCTGTATCAATCTCCAATATCGCTGAAACAAATTCTCAGAGTATGAATAATTTAACTTCAGAAGTGGATCATCTCTCTGTCGCAATCGATAAAACCAGCGAATATGTTGAAGGCACTTTGGATTCGATTAAAAATATTATTGAACGAGCAGAAGCTGGTAAAAATACATTAAGAACTATGAATGAAGCAATGGACAACTTATCGCATAGTTCACTTGAGATTTCAAAAACAGTAGATGTCATTTCTAAAATCAGCGAACAAGTCAATATGTTAGCACTCAATGCATCAATAGAAGCTGCGAGGGCAGGAGACGCAGGAAGAGGATTTGCCGTTGTAGCGGAAGAAGTATCCAAACTAGCTGAAAGAACTGCAAATGCAGTCAAAGGAATCGATTCGTTAATGAAAAAGAATCAATACGATGTTTCTTTCGGTAGAGAAAGTATTGAAAAAACTACAATGGAAATTCAAGAAATCATAGGAAACATAGATTCCATTTCGGAGAAAATTTCAGAAGTCCATTCATCCGTAAATACACAAAAAGAGTTAAAAACAAAACTTCTAAAAGAAGCTATTTTTGTGAAAGTAAGATCGGAAGAAATTAAAGACGCAGTGACAGAACACAAAACAGCAACAAACGAAGTAATGGCTTCCGTATCATCTATTAGCCAATCTTCTTTTAGCAATTCCGAAAGTAGTGATTTATTAGCAGAGAAAATTACTACAATTGCGAATACTGCAGACAAATTAATTTCAATGGTTGATCTCTTCAAAACAAACATTGTTTCAGATGAATCATCAATTTCCGATCGTGACGAATCCACTCATAAACTTCAATTCAGGTCTGAAATCGGAAGTATTTACTATATTAAAGAAAAAGATTTATTAGAAGTTGTCTGGACACCAAATTTTAGCGAAGATAAATATATCGAAATTCTAAATGAAGCATTGAATATTATCCATAAATTTAATATCCGTAAGTGGCTTGCAGACACAAGAAGAATGGGCCTTGTGTCTCGCTCTGCACAAGAATGGGTAAACGTCAATTGGTTTCCCAAGGCAAGTAACTCTAGTTTAAGAAAAATGGCGGTAGTCGTACCGAACTCTGCTTTAGCGGCCATTTCTATAGATGACCAAACACTGAAAACCGGAAACGTAGAATTAAAATCCGTACCTAGTTTAGAAGCAGGAATTACTTGGTTAAATGACTAAAAATTAAAATTACAAGATCATTGTTTCGATAAGAATCACAACAATGATCTGTTTTCTTTTATTTATCTCGTTCTAATACAAAAAAGAAAGGTTGTTTCATTCCTTTATAATCCATACATCCAAACATAGTATTTTGATTTACCTTTTTAAATACATCATGAATGGGAAGGTTATCATAAATCATTGCAGCAGTGACTTTGCCACGAAACTCTATACGTCGGACGCGAGCTTTTGATTTATAAGTTTGAAATAAAAAACGTACCAACAAAAAAACATACTTTAGTGGCCATAAATTTGTAGAAGGAACCAGTGTTGCCAACCGAACAGGCATTATAGAAGGATTAACTTTAAATAAAGTTTTTCCAAAGGATTTAAAAACCAATGGGTGAACGTTATCAGCATCCTCAAATTCTTTTCCATACCAATTAAATGTTTCTAACGCTCCATCCATTGTGTGCCCTGTATGAAAACCAGAGCCATGCCACATTCCCATCATATCTTCGATTGTAACTGTTTCCAAAGCATCAAATAACGCAAAAGAATCCTCAGTGGAATTGTTCTTTTTAGCGCGCATTTCATAAAATTTTGATTCAAGAGTATTCATATATAAATTGTAACCTAAACCTACTTTTCCTTACTACTATTAGGACGAAATAAATTTACAATTACATGGTTCAATTTTCAATCTTCAATCAAGAACAGATTGAATTCGCTTTCGTTCTTCGTTAATACAGTCAAATGCATTCCATTAAATAAAGTTAAACCTGAAGAAAGGACAGTTTCATAGGAAAAGACTCCGCGTTAGCATTGTTGCAGTTGAAACTACCATTTGTTGGTTTTGTCGCTAACGATCACTCTACTTTGCATATAAATGTCTCTGTCATTTATTGTACAAATGGCTGACTCTAAAGAAAGTAATTGAATCCTGAAGCCGAAATACTTTTTTTTATGTTTTTTAAATTTGAACTGAACCGAATTCCCATTGTTTATTATGATAACATTTTCACCCTTAGAAGTTTTCTAATCCTTCTGCAACCAGGTCCAAAAAATAATCTTAATCCATTCCTCCTTTATATATTCTAGGAATTCAATCCAAAGCAAAGGTAGCACTTATACAAAATTTTCAAAATATTTAGTTATTGCAATTTATTGACAACTAAGAATCCTTTCAATTGGGCTTCGCAATTAATTCAATGAGACAATGCTATTTTAAATTATTATCGATTAGTTTTTTATTTAGCCTACTAATCTCTAACTGCCGGCCAATGGAAATAAATAACTTATGTGATCCAAGTTCCGATTTCTTCAAACAAATTCAAATATCAAAAATACTTGCAAAAGATAACACACCAATCTGCGGGAAGGATTACATATCGACAATAATACCTTATTCAATAACAGGTTCTGTTTCAGGGTTAAATAGTTCAGGACTGAAACTTTTACTCAATGAAATTCTAACATTACCAATTGAAAATGGTAGTACAAACTTTTCCTTTACAAACATAATTTTTACTGGATCCACTTATTCTGTAAAGGTCTCTACCCAACCAGCAGGATTATTCTGTAATATCACAAATGGAGAAGGCATTGTCAAAAATTCAGATGTAAACTCAGTGTCTGTCAGTTGCGCTCCTACATGTAACCCATGTTATCTCTTTCTTTCTGGCTCTGGATATCCTCCCAACCCTGGTAGTGCCAAAAATTTTGATACTTTTTGTTCTTCCGACGGAAATTATCCAGGAACTGGTACATATAAAGCAATGGTGGTGGATGGAGTTACCAGAAGAGCATCGATTAGTGCCAATATTGGTGACGGACAAATAGACTGGGTCTTCGCACCGAATAGAACCTATCGTCAGACAGAAGGTGTGATTGGCACAACAAATTCAGCGGGACTTTTTATCTCGGCACTATCATTACGATTTTCGGTCAATTCAAAGTATTGGACAGGCTTATACTCTGATTGGACTACAAATACAAGCAATACTTGCGATTTATGGAGAAGTAACTCTGGTTCTTTTACTGGCATCATGGGCCAAGGAAATTCAACAGCTATTGCATCTATAACAGCCGGATGGCCTGCAGATTCATGTAATGTTAGTAACCAACAATTGATCTGTGTGGAACAGTAATTTCCTTAGTTGCAATTTCCAACCAATTCTCTAAACTAACACAATGAATGTTACAGATTCCGAAATCAAATCCCTATTGCAAAACTATCAAAAGATTGCAGTTTACGGACTAAGCAATGATCCATCTAAACCCAGTCATTATGTACCTGTCTATATTCGGGACAAAGGTTGGAAAGTGGTCGGAACCTATCCCAAAGAACACAACGTAGGTGGATTCGCTATTTATAAAAGCCTAAAAGAGATCCCTAAAGAAGATCGAAAATTCATCGATGTTTTTAGAAGCTCTGATAAAATTCCCGAAGTGATTGATGAAATTTTAGATTTAGGTGGGACGGAAGTCATTTGGCTTCAATTGGGTATTTCTCATCCAGAAGCAGAAAAAAAGGCAGAAGAGGCAGGCCTTCGTGTTGTTTCCAATCGCTGCCTCATCATTGAACATAAAAATTATTTTTAAACTAAGGAATTAAACCTGGGCCTACTTTGTTTCAGCATTCCGTTGACTTCTTTAGATTGTATATCTTTAGGATTTTCGATTCGATTTAAAATCGGCCCAAGAACCACAACTCCAAATGGCCCAGAGGACGAGTAATGGCTGAAAGAACAATCGGATGAGCCGAGCTCTATCAGTATCTAAACCAAAAGCACTGATTCCGTTCATATATTGAGATATATTACCAGGAAAAATCAAAACAAAAAACAAAGCAACAATCCAACCAACTTGCACTTGTTTGCTGCGAAGAAAAATCAACGACAAACCTAAACTAATTTCCACCACTCCTGAGAGTAAGACGACTAAATCAGCGTTGATAGGTAACCAAGTCGGGACTTGGGCTAAAAATTCAGTCCTATGCCATGTTAGGTGGCCTGTTCCAGCAAAAGCTAAAAAAGCACCCAGTAAAATGCGTAGAACCGTTTGGAATATAGTTCTTTCGGTTGTGTTTGTTTGATTCATGGAAATTTAGACGAATATCTTCTATATTTTGGCAATTCTCGATTGCCTAAGCTCTTGGAGCGACCACCAACATTTAAATAATTTTGTGTCTATTTCTGGTATATTAACGAAGAAAGGCCGAGTATTCGCAAGCGATGGACCTATGGTATCCCTTATTGAGAACCACTCTCAGTTAAATTACCAATCAAAGTGCCAAACCTGTACACGATTTCAGCAGATTGTTTGCAAATCTCTTCGTTAACCTGGTTTTGCCCGTTGGCACAAGCCCACCACAAACCATTGAAATGAACACAATTGGCCAGAGTTTTTTTTTCCTACCCATTGATTGCCTTTTCTTAAGGAAAAGGCAATTCAAATACCGTTAGAAATATATAGGTCACAACCAAAACCTATATCTGGCATTTTTTATACCCAAAAAATTACTCTAGAACCTTTGTGAACAATCTACTAAAAAAATAACTTTGTTACAGTGGAGCGATTCTTTATCCTTACATGAGATTTATGAATACTTTGAACAAAAACGAATTTTTTCCTTGGAACCGAAACCTCTTTTTATCAGTCTTCCAAAGAATGAAAAACTCTCTTTCCGAAATATAAACCCAAAAGCAGACCTCTAAAAAACCATGATGCGACTTTTACAACAGAAAAAGAATTGGATTTTTGATATGGATGGTACTTTAACGATCGCCAAACATGATTTTGACGCCATTAAACGAGAACTAGAAATTCCCTTAGATACAGATATACTTACTTCATTATCCAAACTTTCTAAAGAAGAAGCTAATAAAAAACATACAATCTTGAATTCAATTGAACTAAGGATCGCTAAGTTATCTACTCCTTCCCCTGGAAGTGCCGATTTATTAAAAGAACTCAACGAAAAAAAAATGAACGTTGGGATACTAACCAGGAATAGTTTTTCAAATTCTATTGAAACCTTAAAGGCCGCAGGTTTAATTCATTTTTTCCAACCGGATTTTATTTTTTGTAGAGAACGCGCCTTACCTAAACCCAACCCAGAAGGGATTTATCGGTTAATGGATCTTTGGCAAGCGAATCCAAAAGAAACGGTTATGATCGGAGATTATCTTTTTGATTTAGACGCTGGTGCTGCGGCCGGTGTGGATACTATCTACATTGATCCAGAAGGCAATTTTCCTTTTAAAAAATTCGCGACTCATTGTGTTATAGACTTAGGCGAAATCCTAAGTCTATAATAACAGAATGCTCTATTTCCACTGCAATTTAAGTTCTCTTGTAGTGGTATCTATGAATCATTCGAACCTAATCATTAATTCCATTACATAGAAATTATTTTCATATATTCTAATGTTCTCATTAATGAATTATTATTAAATGTGAATAAACTTTTTCCTCCACTTGTTAATAAAACTAGATGCTTTTATTAAATTTTCTTTTGGTTTCTATTTTTTCACTCTTTCAAATTTCGTGTAACGGTCAGTCTACCAATAACAATATTTCCGCCTTTGCTCTTTTGAGTTTATCTGGAGCTACTGCCGAAGCAACTCTTGAAGATAAATTCCAATCGGTGCAATCTACTACTTATTACAGAAAAGATGGAAACTTACAATTCCAAGATATTGTGATCGAATATAAATTAAAAACTACTAAAGAAGATTCAGAATCAGTAATCGGATATATGGGAAATCCTAATGAAATCTCCTACAATTCAAAAACAGGAATTATTTCAGGCCAGATCACAGAAATCGAGGATTCATTCAAAAACAACTCAATTGTATTTTCTTACTCTGATTACACTAAAAAATTCAAATTCTATCTAACATTAAAAAAGGAAGGGAAAATTATATCCATTCGAGAAATAACATCCACTCCACCAAACGCTCCAACTATCCCACCAAATACCATAACCTTACCATCTATCAGTTATGAAACGGAGCGCTCTATCACATATAACGGCGGAATACCAACAGAATACCAAATCATCCGTGTCAAATTTCAGAATAGTCCCGACCTATCCACATTCAAACGATTAGATGCTTATTTGGGTAGACCCAATATAATTAGCCTGGCCGCTGATAATTTTAATGTGATAAATTATATGAAGGTTAGCTCGTATGATAAATATGCTGGGTATTTTTTCTTTAGTTCTGGTGAGTTATATGCATCATATAAAATCATAGTTGTGGGCTCTACAGATGATGCAAAAGGAAATCGAAGTATTGATACTGTTCCGCCACCTCCTCCAGCATCACCATGTGCAGGTAGTTTGACAGCACCTATTACTATCGGAAACTGTGCTACACATTGTTTAGTAGTCAATTTAGTTGGAAATCAAATGGAATATATTGCTAAAACATCTGTAGGTACGACCACCGAAGAATATCTGTATTTAGATTCCTCAAGCTCCACAGTAAGCGGTAGTAGTGGGCCTGTAGGTCTAGAGTATATAGAACATTTTTCTCCCATCAGTATTGGTGCCTACCAAACAAACCCAAGCACATTTGATGTTACTTCATATAACAACGCATGTGTAGTTTTGTCATCCTATCTTGTCCAAGAGGGACCAGGAGGATTTAAAGATACATATTTAACAACAAAAGTAATAGTCCCTTAACTTACATCTTATCAAAATCCATTTCACTCGATATGTATTGGATTTTGATTTAATATCGGGAATCTGATTTCAATTGCTAATCCGCTCTCTTTTTCTATTTTCATTATACCACGTAATTGTTTCACTAAATTCTTAACAAGAGTTAATCCCATCCCTTTGGAATCCATCACAGCACTATCGATTCCACCACCATCGTCTTTGACAATTAATAAAAATTGATCTTCAATTCTGCCTAAACTAACTTCAATTTTACCATGATTGCGTTTCATAAAAGCATGACGAAAAGAATTCGATACTAATTCATTTAATATTAATCCCATAGGAATAGCTCGATCTAAGTCCATCTCCAATCCTTCTTCAATCAATTCATGTAACTCTATGTTGTTTTTTTCATTTATATAAGTTATTTTTAAATTTCCCAGGATTGAATTAAAGATAAGATTCAAGTCTACATATAGAAGATTTGGTGATCCGTAAATGATCTTATGAACAGAAGCTATAGCCATGATTCTATTCTGTATCAATCCTAACGAAGTTGTTAATTTAATATCATTCTCTGACTCTACCTGCATGGCAAGAAGTCCAGAAATGATTTGCAAATTATTATTGACCCTATGATGAATTTCCGTTAATAACTTTGATTTTAATTTTAGGTCTGATTTTATCTGCCTTTCATGTTCAATTCTTTGGTTTTGTTCCTTCTTCACTGAATGAACATACAAATAGATCAAAAAAAACATCGCGTAAAGATCTTTAAAAAAACCTTCATAATCATCGAAATAATCAATCGAATACCCATGTTCAAGGACGTTCGAAACACTCACATAACATGGAATTATCGCAAGGATCAAAACAAATGCACCTTCACCTCGATAACTTGGCCGTTTGATTAATTTTTTAATGATAAAAGAAATAGCAATTAGATAAATGAATAAAGAAAAAAGATTGAGTAGAGATACTATATTCATCAGAGGTCTGACACCAAAATTTCTTTTTTCAAACTAACTAAAAAAAGAATGGAAGCTAAAAAATAGAACGAATGTTCGAGTAGATTAAAAAAGTCATGGAACCAAAAACCTTCAACCACTGTAAAAATATTACTTAGCCAAATACAAAAAAAACCAGAGATCAAAAAGTGAAATTTAGGGATTAATCCGGAAGTTAATAATCGGACAGTGATTAATAACCCAACACTATCAAAAATTAGATTTAATACTTCACTGATTTGATACATAATTTACCGAAACCAAGTTACCCAACCATTCACCTAGAGGACAAACTATAACAGGCTTTTGATTATGGTAAAGTGATAATTTTAGCAAAAAAGGAACATAAACTTCCGGGACATTTCCCGAAAGAGGTACAAAAAAAAGAAAACGTAGGCGAGCAATCGAATCCTTACTGGGAAATGGAAAGTTTTCTGGAAAAAAAATTACTGACTAAAATCTATCAACGATTACAAGAAATATTGACTCAATCCAAATCTATAGGTTTCATTTTTGCCAACCTTAATACATCTGCCAAAAATTTTCTATGACTTATGATTAACTCTTGTTTTGATTCCCTAGCTGGATTAAAAATTCCCCGTTTTCGAAAAACTTTCCAAGGATCAAGCTGGATGTCTGACCATGTTCCAATTTCTAAGGTTAGAGGAAGAAATCTTGAACTATTGAGACCTTTTGCCTTTTGATATTCATTGTACAAACGATCCCAAAGATCTCCATGAGTTGTGTACGTTTCACTTTGTGGACCAAACTTATAAAGAATATGATTAAATTTAGATGTTAGATGGTTTGCAATTTTTTGAAACAAAGATTCATCTACACATTGTTCATGCGTACTTGCATAAGGCCACCACACATGGTCTATCGCACCGAATCCAGAATGAATATCAACGACTGGAATCATGAAGTTTTCTGCAGGTAATAAATATTCGTTGTAGAAGCGGTCTAAAACTTTTGATTCTGCTTGCAAAACGTTTCCTCTGTAATAGGGAAAAAAATTCGAAATCTTATGACCTCCAAAAAAGAAAGGTGCCTTTACTGCCTCCACACCAGAATTTCTCATTAAATCAACTCCAACTGGATTTGATCTACGTTTCATTGCGACTCCACCTGGATTCAGAATGGGAATACAAACTATACCAAGTTCACCAGCTTTGATTTCCTCATATAGTTCAGAAGATTTGCGTGCAAATAAATCATCTAAAAAATCCAATAGAACTCTGATTCCAATGGTTTCGAGTCCGTGAACGCCAGCCACTAAACCAGCTACATTCCGTTGGATTGCTTTTTCTTTTCCAATTTCTAAGACATAAATGGGAAACCTAAAACCTTCTGCTGTTTTTGTGGAGAATCCGAACTGTTTGAACCGAACTAATTTACCACCTAACTTTACTATTTTGAGTATTCTGTTTTCGTATCGATTAAGACGTTTCATTCCTCTAAGCATTAATATTTAACCTAAGAACCCTTCGTTATATCACCAACAATCATGAATCTAAAATGATCCAGATCTGACAGAACTCATACTCTCAAAGTGAATCTATTTAGAGAAATTCTATTTAATAAATTTATATGACAATTTTATTACAAAAATAAATAAGAAGGAACCGACAAATCAGCTTAAAAATCAAATGGATGAAAATTCATAATCAAATTTCGTTTACGAAAGGGGAGAAACTTTATCAAAATGAATCAATGAGTACATCGAAGCCAAATACCATACAAAAAAAATACAAAGAGGAATTCATCACAGCCAACCATGTCAAAATTCATCTAGGAATATGGCCCGGACGTGGAAAGACGATCATTTGCCTACATGGACTATCTGGAAATCTTTATTCAATGAAACCTTTGGCAGAAAAATTAAACCGTAATGGATACAAAGTAATATCTTATGATTTACGTGGTAGAGGAAAATCTGATAAACCACAATCAGGATATGGTTTTAAAAATCATATCGATGACTTAAAAGGTATTATCGCACATTATAAAATCAAAAATCCAATTTTCTTTGCACATTCATTTGGCTGTATGATTGCGCTTCGTTTTGCAATTCTTTATCCTAAAGAGGTCAAAGCAATGATACTAATGGATGGCGGAGGACTCCTTTCTTTATCTAAAAGATTACAAGTCTTAAAAGTCCTGCAACAATCATTCGAAAGATTAGATATCAATTTTTCCAGTATTAACGAATACTTAAATTTAATCAAAAACTCACCTTTAATACCAAACTGGACAAAGGACATCGAAAATTATTTTCGATTTGAATTAGAAAAAACAAAGAATGGTTACATGTGTCATATGCCTGGATATGTGATGGAAGAAGAACTCAAAGAGATGGGCGGCTCTATGTTGAAACGTAACATTATCAAATACCTTTTACAAAGTCCCAAAAAGGTGATCACCAAAATGATCGAAAACAAAAAACTAAATTTCGAAAGTATAGACACGCAGGTGTTAATCCTTAGAGCCACTGAAATGAATTTATTTCCAAACGATGATTTATTACCTAAGATATCATTTGAATCCATGTTAAAAAGAATTCCATTTGCGAGAGGAGAAGAAATAAAAACAAACCATTATGGAATACTTTTTGACGAAAACAAGAAACGAGATAGAGCAATCAATCTTTTCCTGAAGCGGCTAAATAATTAAATTACAAAAATTAAAAAGAATGGCAAGTTTCCTATTTATAAATTAATAAAATTTCCTAAAAAAGAAATTTATCATATAAAAAAATCCTATATCGTTTCATTTATCTAAAACAATGGCTCTAAAAGAAAAATCAAGATGCTCCTGGTGCCTTAAGTTTGACCAATACATAAAGTATCATGATGAAGAATGGGGCGTACCAGTTCATAACGACCAAATACATTTTGAGTTTTTGATTTTAGAAGGGGCGCAGGCTGGCCTAAGTTGGTCCACTATTTTAAAAAAAAGAGAAGGTTATAAAAAGCTTTTTGCAAATTTTGATCCAGCGAAGGTTGCAAAATTCTCCGAAAAAAAAATAGAAACGATCTTACTAAATCCAGCGATTGTTCGGAATCGCTTAAAAGTTTACGCAGCGGTAAACAATGCAAAAAGGTTTTTAGAAATCCAAAAAGAATTTGGCTCCTTTGATTTTTATATTTGGAGTTTTGTTAGTCATAAAACAATAAACAACCGTAGGAAAAGTTTAAAAGAAATTCCTGCAACGACAAAAGAATCTGATGCATTAAGTAAGGATTTAATCAAACGTGGATTTAAGTTTGTAGGGAGTACAGTAATTTACGCACATATGCAAGCCTGTGGACTTGTCAATGACCATGTAGAAGATTGTTTTCGGTATAAAGAGGTTAGTTCTCTCCTCTAGTCACTACAAAAAAAAGAGTTGCGGAATATATTTCCAAACAACCCTTCCAATTTAACAAAAGTATTTAAAAAATTTTATACTTTTACATTATGTTTATTTCTTCTCAGCCACAACCACTGCCTTAATTAACTTCCATTCTCCCTCTTCAAAATAAAAGGTATACATTGAATGGAAATTCATCACCTTACTTTCCAAATGTACTTTTATAAACCCAAACTGATCTATAAAATCAACTGATTGAATATTAACTTCTCTTTCTACACCGCCAATTTTTCCATCCTTTAATGATTGGATATAATTCAATTTATTTGAACTAAATATAGTATTATTTCCCTTAATATAAACGCTATCAGCATAATCAGAATGAAACTTTGATTCAATTTCTGAAACATTTCTTTCATCTATATTTTTCATAATAAAAAGAAATTCTTTTTTTAAAGATTCCTCATTCTTTTCTTCAACTACTTGATTTGTGATCATAAATCCTCCTAAATCACTAAAAATCCAAATATCCCTTTAATCTCTTAAACAATTTATGTTGCTATAGCAACAAATAGTATAAAAAAATCAGTCTATTGATTCCTCATATATTTGATCAATAATCCTTTTAAAGGTTTTAAAATCTTGCGAAGAAAGTTTTTTAAACATTCGTTTGCGTTCCTCTGTAACAACAGCCACCATTAATTGATAAATTTCTGATCCTTTTTTAGTTGGATATACTTGATTTTTGCGACCATCATCAGGATTGGCCTGAATTTTAATCCAACCCTTTTCTTCCATATTTCTTAATGCTCTTGCCATTGAAGGTCGATCATCAAAATCCCTTCCCAAATCGGATTGACTACAACCAGGTTGTTTTATCAAACGAACCAAAACAAACCACTGCTCAGGATATAACTCGAGTCCATTGGCAGATGCTAACCTCATAAATTGACGTCGCAAAGCACGCACGGTTCGGTAAATCAAATAAGCATAGGAATTCTCTAAGTCAAAAGGATCAGACATTTTGTTGCTATGACAACAATATTTTATATTCAATACCCGTCAATGTAAAAACAATATTCGAACTCCTACTTTTAGGCAATCGATCTTGACACCAAGTCCTTATTATTTATAGTCTAAAGTTTTTGCACAAACAAAAAGGAGTATAAAATGTATAGAAAAAGTAAACTTTGTATCACGCATTTTGATTATAACCGGTTAAAACAAATGATATCGGATTATACCAAAAGAAACAAAATTGATTCAAACATAAAAGACCTACTCGGTGAAATAGAAAGAGCACAAAAAGTGGATTCACATGTAATTCCACCAAACTTTGTGACTATGAATTCAGTGATTGAATTAAAAAATTTAAACGAATTAGAGTTCCAAGAATTTAAATTGGTTTTCCCTGAAGAGGCGAACACTGAAGAAAATAAAATTTCTGTTTTAGCACCAATTGGAACCGCAATCCTTGGTTACAAAATTGGAGACGTGATTCAATGGAAAATTCCTAGTGGTGAAAATCAGTTTCAAATTACAAACATCAAATACCAACCAGAAGCTAACGGCGATTACCATCTGTAATCAAACTCTTTTACAGATATAACTTTTGAATTGGCGTTCCCAATCCAAATTTTTATGGTAGTCCCTTAAAATAAGGGCCGGGCTCCTCCGGGGTCCGCGTTCGCTCCCGTCTGCCTTTAGCAGACCAAGCCCTACGGATCCACTAACGCGAGTCATATTTACTTTTCCCGTTGGTAAAAAGAGTATAAAAACGAAGATGGCAATTTTAATGAGTATCCTAATTTTAAAAATTGATTTACTAACGACTGTTTCATCATCCCATTTTTTTCAAATCTATGGGAAGAGGTAATGGCATAGTATGGCAAAAGATTTGGCCAAGATATTTTACTAAAATTTAAACTAAGTTCTGTATCTTCAAATATATATTGTATTTTTAAATCTGATTTCCAAAGTCTTCGATCAAAAAAAATACAGTGATCAAGATAAACAATTCCCTTACATTTAAAACGAACCGCATTTGAATACCAGGATATAAATCGTAAAAATAAATGTTCTTTATCAAATTGGTGTAGGAATCCGCCCCAAATAATCTCACGGTCGCTTTTACAACTCAACTCAATTAATGTATAGATTGCTTCTGGAGGTAAAAATGAACGAGGATGATGGAAAAGTAACAATTCTCCTTTGGATTTGTGAAAGCCAATGTTTAATCGTTCCGCTCGAGAAACTCCTTCCATTTGACTGATGGGGATGATTTCTACTTTTGGATGATTCTCAAAGCCTTGGAGGGATTTTTGAAATAAAGTATTTTCTCCATTGTCTGTAGGAATTACTATGCTTAACATCTGTCTTTGTATTGATTCTATAATGGAAAAATCAATACAAACAGGAAAAGCGAAAAATCACTCTTTTACTAAATAGATTTGAATTGTAGAAGGAGTATCACCAGCAATTTCTTTTAAATTTCCGTTTGATTCGCGGTCAGAAATAAACGTCCGAATTCGATTTTCATCGATGGCTTCCTTACTTAAAATCTGTTTTACTTCATCAAATCGACGTTTTACAAGACGAACCTGGTAGGCCAAATCACCTGTAGTTTGAGATTTTCCCACCAACACAACGTTAAAAGCCTCTTCCGATTTTAAAATGTCTCTAGACAATGCGACGAGTTTTGCCTTGGATTCTTCTGTGATCTTATAATCATCTGGAACAAAGGAAACCATTTGTATCGGTGTCGCATTGCCTTCCGATTTCCAATAAGATAATTTAGAAATCGAATGATCAGAATTTGGTTCTTTTTTTATGGAATCCAAAACAACGGACTTCGGACAATACACTTTAATTTCGGTAGACGAGTTAAAAGATAACAGGAAACCCAAGGCTGTGATAACAATATCCCAAGGTTTAGCGTAAAATTTAGATTCTAAAACAAAAGAATCTGCCTGCTTGGTTAGAGAACCAGAATCCAAATGATGAGTGTAGATAGGTAATAAGAACAATACACGATATGTACGTTCTTCAGAGGTCATCTCACAGCCATTTGTTGGACGAATGGGCAGGTGTCGTTTTTTTTCTAAAGGGATCCCTAATGAATTACAAGATACAGCCAAAAAACCAATTAGAAGAAGAACAAAAACACTTTGTTTACAATTTTCTTTTTGAAATACCATAACGATTATATATTAATAATTATTTTGGACACAAGAAGGAAACTGTTTTCCAAACATCATTCTTTGCTAATTCCAAATTTTGGTAAAAAATATCCAATATGCCTTCCATCATTCGGATTCGGTTGGTTAGGTCCAGGAGATGGGAGAGTCCAAGAGTCCAAATACTCACCGTTTGTAGCAAGAAAATCAGCATTTAGATAGTAGGTTTGAAAATCGTTTTCTTTGTGATCAAATTTGATAAAGTCAATCGGAGAAAACTTCGCAGAAGTTAAGCCAGATTCTGTTTGGTATACGAAGTTGTTATTTGCATACATATCCAAAATTAAATTGTCTCTGTTCCCTTCTGGTAAATCTAAAACAATCAGACCATCTTCACTATAACGATCCATCGTATATTCATCATCTAAGTATTCGAATTCCAAACGATCCGTAAAGGGCGCAGTTAATAAACCCCAGAAAGGATTTGCATTAGGGTCTGCTAACTCTGCCGCTTTTGTTCCTGAATTTTTATGTATCCGTGGCGAATAAACAGCATGATCTTTTAAACTTAAATATCCAGTGGTTTCCGAGATAAAGTAATTAATGGAATTTACTTTTTCGATGCTATTATCAAAAGGATAGGCATTTAATATACTTCGTTTTCCATACTGCGGGTCTGATTTCCCGGATTCGGATTCATTCCACATGGTATACGATATATATTTATTATGAGAATTTGCCAACTTTGAATCATCTAACTCACATTTAATGGCACCAATTCGAAGTCCAATGCGATCGTACTTTCCATCTTTCCAGGCGAACGGATTTGCATTACTAGACCCACTCACTCCGTAAAATGTCTTTCCGGAATCAAAAGGATAACTGACTTTCATTCGTCCGCCGTTTTGGTTATCAATCCAATCTCCATCATAAACGAGAGCAGAGGCGTTAGAAATACGTTCTTTTCCAGGTGTTACAGATCCTTTTTCCCATACAAAAATGGAATAAACATTCAACCTGGCTTTTTTACATCCAACAGAATGATTTAATTTTCCATCATTCAGAAATCGAGCTGGGAGAGGATTACTCCCAATCACCTTAGAATTTTTTACTACGGATTGAGAGTTGGTCGAATCCACAATGCGAAATACTATATTCTTTTGGGATAAAAGATACAAACCAAGAAACAACTCATCCGTAAGATCATCTTTTTTTGTTGGGCTACAAGAGGCCGCAACAAAAGAGAATAAGGAAATTAATAAGGTGGTTTTTATTCGCATGATTTACTCCACACACTCATTTGAAATTGGACTTAACAATTTTTGATTGGTTCGAACGGTCAGGTTGTCATTAAAAATAAACTCTTGGTTATCGACATCGAAAAATTTTCCTCTTACTCTCCAAGGATCAGAAATCTCCATTATATACACTGCATTAGGTGAATATTCACAACGTGCAATATTCGAAGGCCCACCATAGTTTGGACAATAATAACTCGTCGAAGTTACAATCTTTCCATCTTGAACTGGAGCGTTTGTCCACTGTGTATCAAAAATTCCTTTTTTGATATTTGCATTGTATTTGTAAACTGCTGCCTTTCTGTTTAAAGTTCCTTTGTCAAATTGGATACGAATGTCCTTATTTGTATAGGTCATCGCAACATCAGGAACCGTACAATACACAGGAACAGAATCATATACAGATATCTGCTGAGGAATTAGGATACATAAAAATCCATAAGGAATCACAGCAGAAAGATTCAAACAAGTCCGGAAATCTGGATTCTCAATTCTTCGTTCTACCGTATTCCAACTACAAATCGAATTAGTTTGACGTTCATATCGATAAAGCTCAGGAATCCGCAGGTTGAGTCTCAAGTAAGCAGGTGGGTTCGAGTTTACATTTTCAAAATCCATCAATCTAGAAAAATTGATATTTAATTTTGCTTGATTCGGACAACTCACAAGATTCACGTTATTGATTTTTGGTAGTGAAGGAGTCAACTTGTCTGCAGTCGTAAAAAAACGAGAAGAGGCAGTGGCAACGGAAGCAATCCCATCTATATTTCGAATTCCAGAAGGAACAGTATATTCGTATTCTTTATCACTCAAAACTTGGTCTGCATTCAAATAATAAATCGCTTCCCCAATGACTGGATCATAGGAAGTTAAAATTACGAATTGGACTCCCCCATCGGAAAGATTTTCCAATCGAAGTGGATTGAATTCAAGTGAATTGCGATCCATTACATCGCTGAATTTAATTTTGATATTGATTCCACTGAAATAAAAGAGATCTCTTTCATGGTCTGGTGAAACGGATGTAACAAGTGGAGGAGTTACATCTGTAGTTCTGAATGGATGAATTTTTCCAGTGGTCATTGCATTTCCGAAACTATCCTGAATTCCAGGTAAAACTTCTAATTCGTATTCGGTTTTTTCAATGAGTGAGTTTGTAGGAATTTGAAGATTCACACGACGGGTTGCATCATCATAATCAACAGAGTTGATTGTTATTAATGAACCTGATTGCTTAACTCTTAAAACAAATTTGTTTTGAACGCTTGATGCGTTCAATGATTCACTAAAATCGATTCGAAAACTGGTAATGGTTGGATCGACCCTTTCTCCTTCAGGAAGAATTAAACGAATGTAAGGTGCCTCAGTATCTTGCGTGATTAAAAAATGTTGTTTTGATAACACTGCTAATAAATTTCCAGAAGTGTCTCTTGCTTCCGAGGATGACACCAAAAGATAGGCAGCGTCACTTCTTAATGGTTTAGAAGGATTAAATGTAAAACTTGCTGTTTTTTGGTCTGCACTGAGCGATGAGAAGATAATTTCTGGTTCACCAAGACCAACTAAAGCGAAACCCTTAATTGTGGCAGCATTCATTGGTTCACTAAAATGAATTTTAAACTCTGTGATATTTGGATTTACGTCTTGTCCCTCCGGTTCAATGGAAGTTACCATTGGTGAAATGATATCTACAGTATGGAACGATGTAACCAATCGGTACCCATTTTCTAAATTCCCAATTTCATCGGTAACTCCATTTACATACAAAGCGTAATTGGCATCTGAATCGAGTGTGAATTCGTTTTTATAAGTAACTATCTTTCTGTCTAAGGAAACCGATACAAATTTCAGCGGAGCATAGAGATTTTGATCTCTAGAGATAAAACCAGAATGGATCACCGTTAATTCGTTTACGGGCTCACTAAAGGTAACTGTAAAAAGATTTCCCGGTTGCAACGGAAGAACGTTTGTATTGGGAGTTCCTGAAACAATTTGAGGGGCCGTTGTATCATTGTTATTCGTTGGGTCGTAAGGAAAAGAATCTATGAAGTTAGGAGCTCCGTCTTGGTCAAAGTCATCGAGTGGGAAAGAAAGTCGGAGTGGATCCGTTCCCGGTGCATATTCAGCCTTCACAATATTAAGGAAGGGAAGAAATGTACGTGAAAATAAGGAATAAAAACGGTTTCTATTGCTGATTTGGTTTATATCATCCAAATAATTACGAAACTGAATTGCTGCCATACGAATGGCTGCTGAATCAGTGATGACCCTAGCCACTATCATTTCTATATTTACATGAAGAGCTGCATAAATCGAAAAATGGTTTAGTTCGGTGGTAAGTCTTCCAGCAATGGCATCAACACTGGTTTTCTGTTGTTCCCAATCTTTTGTTGATGGATTATAGTAGTAAATTTGAGTGAGTTCGTTTTGGATTTGAGACTGTACTGTTTTGGGATCATACTTTGTTGTCAGAGTGACTGGTTTCGCAAAGCTGGTGCCCTCTGGTTCTAAAACTAACTTTGAAGCCACAGGTGTCATTCCAGGAATATCCGTTCCCTTCATCTCTTCAACGCGCATAGTAATCACGACATCTTGAGATAAAGCGTCCTTTGGAATATTTAAGGAAAATGCTTGGTTTTCGATTGTACCACCATTTTTACCGATGGTCTTTGAGACCGAACCATTTCCTGCAAAGAAAACAGAAGCTAAAAGAAATTGATTTCTAAACTGTAAAGCTTCCTGCGCTTTATTTGATTGGAAAAGTTTAAAATTTCCCTCTCCATCCATAAACGCAGCACAGGATGATAATAAAAAAGATGAGAGGATTAGAGTAAAGCTAACGCATACCCTTTTAAAAAAATGTTCCATTTTCGACTCCAAAGTTTCAGCATATAATTTTCGTTACTGGTGCAATCTGGAATTGGCGAAAATAAAAATCAATGGGAAATTGATTAAGAGAATTAAATTTTTATAAAATACCGTTAAAAACGTTTTCCATTGAATTCAAAAACACTTTTAACGTTTTAAGAATTAAGAACAATGATCATTGAGTAATAACTCACAAACATCTTAGGGAAATCATCAGGCTCTATTGAAAAGTGTAACTATTGTTATAGTAGAAACAATTCATTTTCCAAAAACAAGAAAACCTAAGGAAATCCCTATCCCGCATCTTAAATAAATTTAACCCGATAGATTTTCTAATACCAAGGCAATGCCTTGGCCTCCACCTATACAAAGCGATGCCACACCATATCGAAAATTTTTTCTTCGCAGTTCATAGGCTAGTGTCAAAACCACACGGGTCCCACTCGCACCTAGCGGATGACCAATGGCAATCGCACCTCCATTGACATTAGTTTTTTCAGGGTTTAATTTCAATTCGCGAATCACAGCTAATGTTTGTGATGCGTATGCCTCATTGATTTCAAACAAATCAACATCGTCCATACGAATCCCCGCATTTTGTAAAGCTTTGGGGATCGCAAATATAGGACCTAGACCCATTAATTTGGGATCACATCCAACATTCGCATATCCCAAAATTTTTGCTAAGGGTTTGAAATTCTTACTTTTAGCCCAATCCTCCGAGGCTATCAAAAGAGAGGCAGCTCCATCATTTATCCCAGATGAATTTCCTGCGGTCACACTTCCGTCTTTCAAAAAAGCCGCGGGAAGTTGTTTCAATTGGTTGATACATGAAACACCTCGGATTTGTTCATCCTTTTGGACTAAACTGGAATTTTTACCTTTACTTAAGACGGGTATTATTTCTTCTGATAAAATTCCTGATTCAGTTGCTTTTTCTGCTCGAACTTGGGAAACACCAGCCCAATCATCTTGATCCAATCTAGAAATAAAAATTTCTTTTGCTATGTTCTCAGCCGTATTCCCCATTGTAAGTTCTACAAAAGTATCAGTTAAACTATGAGCTAAACGGTCCTCAAAAATTGTATCGCCATATTTATTTCCCCACCTAGCATTCTTTAGGACAAAGGGGGCATTACTCATGGATTCTGTTCCACCAACTAACAAAAGATCATTTTCACGAGAAAGTATTTTACGCGAACCTATGATGATACTTTCCATTCCAGATCCACAAAGGCGATTGACAGTGAGAGCGCTCGAAGTTTCACTCAATCCAGATTTAAGGCCGATATGCCTAGCTAAATAAGCAGAGTCCTTATTATCTTGGATCACATTCCCATAAATCGATTCCTCAATTTCGGAAGGATCTAATCCCGTTTTGCGGATTGTTTCTTTTGCGGTAATGACTCCTAGTTCGGAAGCACTATAATCTTTAAGTCCACCGCCAAATTTCCCGAACGGAGTTCGAACTCCATCCATTAATACAACCATCATCCTCTCCTTTTATAGTGTATATACACTGTATATTCATAAATTTTAATTAACTAAAAACTGAGCCAGTGTTCATTCATTTTCCAAACCGATTTGTATAGTTGGAAGATTACGCAATTCCGTTAAAATTTGAAGGGTTTGTTTGAATTCAGATTTTCCTAAGTCTTCCATGATTGAATTTTGGATTTCCTTCCAAAGTGCGATCGCTTTTGTTAGTTTCAGTTCCCCTTTTTTTGTGAGTGATATACTCCTCACATTTCCAATCTCTTTTTTTTCTATAGTGATTAGACTATCTCTACTTAAAATTTCCAAACTTCTTTGTAATGTGGTTCTATCAATATCGGTGAGACGCGCAAGATCTGAAATACTGGGATCTTTTTCATAAGCAATGCTTGCAAGGACTGTAAATTGAGTGATACGAAGTCCTGTAGGTTTTAACTGTAAATCGTAATAACTAGTGATGAGCCGACTTGTCCGACGGAGACTTAAATTCAAACAGGATATTCCAATTTGTTTTATATCCTCATGTGTGTATTTCATTTTAAATCGCCTTTACTAGCAAGCTGTGTATATACACCATTCTGTCAATCAAATTTTAAACCTGTTTTTTAGGAACTCAGCTAAAAAGAGATAAAAGTCATTAATCTACCAATTTACAAATTTCTTTTTCGAATGATCCATTCGGCAAAAACAAAATTGATAAACCAACCTGCTCCCATCATCAAATCCCTGGGAACTCCGGATGGATCTCCCCCTACAAAGATAAACCAAGGCAAATGTGTAAAAACTTGTGTTCCCGCTCCCATTCCAATCGCATAACCGCGAATCATCCAATGGCTATGTTTCGATATATTTCTTTTTAAAATAAAAATAAACCCTACCATTATACAAAGGAACATCCAGATTCCAACTGCCAAACGGATTCCAAATAGCCAATCTCCATCTGTTGAAACTTTAGGATAAACGAGTGTAAGCCATAAACCGGAGAGAGCTGATACAAGTCCCATAAATACTAAACATCGTCCAGAAATTCGATGCCAAACAATATGTTTTTTTCGAAAGCCTGGCGAAAATTGAAACGCACCTAAAATGCTAAAAAAAAGAACTGCAAGTATATGAACAAGAACAGGAATCGGATCATTAAAGAACCTTTGGTTTTCTACCGTATAACCATTCCCTGTCATCAATTGATGGAAACGAATGCCACCAGCAATGGTAGGTACCAAACTTAAAAAAAGAAGAGAGCCAATCATCCAATAGTCTTTTTTAGAATATGTTGCCATATGAATTTATGGTTTATTCCCTGAACAATCCACAGATCAAGCAACCAAAAAAGAATCCCAAGAAAAGTTTTCTGAAGAATTGCTTATGAAAAAATTTATTTCATTCATTTAACGATGGGATTTAAAAATCATCACCATCATACGAATATTAATCCAAATAAATCTAACCAATTGCCAAGGGAAAAATCTTCTAAAGAATTTGGTGTATGTATTAGGAAGTGCTACAAAATCACCTTGTTTGTAAGAAGACATTAATTCCTTTTGATCCAAAATATATAATTCTACCAGTTCTTCTTGTTTCATATTTTTCTCCGATAATTTTTATTCAGGAATCAGCCACCAGCCAGGTTTACACTTAGCTTTGTACATAAACATATAATGCAGAAGCATCTTGATCCAATGACCTGCAAGGCCAATCTCACCTGTCGTGTAAGTAAGTGACCTCCCCCATTTGGGATACTTTTTGAAATCGGGAACAATCGGATATACTGTCATGGAAACCGCAGTACCAGAAAAAATTCCATTACCTGCTGAGGCGATACAAGCTGCACCCATCTCCGCCATAGAAGCCTTATGTTTTAACTCTTTAGTTTTTGATTTGATTTGGTGAGTTATATTCTGTGCAACCACCTTTCCCATAATCGCAGAAGGCATCCCAGTTCTTGGTGGTGTTGGAGAGATTTGAATTCCGTCGCCATTTTTCATCACTTTCGAAATGGGATGTGGAGGTGCAAAAGCAATACCGATCCCAAATAAATTAGAATAAAACGGTGATTGGTAAGTACTGGGCCAGTCTGTCGAATCCCAATTTTCATAATTTTTAGATTCATAGTTTGCATCCACTTTCATCATCCCATTGGCAGCAAACAATGTTGAGGTGAATTCTTCTCCATTTTTCCTGAATGCCTTCAATCCTACCCCGCTAAAAGGGGGAATTAACATTGAAAAATCATATCTTACAAAACCATCTTCTCCTTCGAGTGTAGTATAAAATATTTTGTTTTTTTCTATTTTCGACACATGCGCCCTAGTTTTCCACTGGATACCTCGTTCGGCAAACAATGATTCGGCGAATATTTTATTACTAGTTACATATCCACCTTGTTCTAAATGCATTCCTCCCATCCCAAAATCACCCAACTCGTATTCATTTGAAATCCAAAGGATTTTGGCCTTATCACGAACTCCGGCCTTTCTTAGTTCATGGTCTACGTTAAATAGATATTCAAAAGCGGCACCTTGGCAAGTGCACATCCCATGACCTGTACCAAATACAAAATTAAGAAGTTCCCCTTTTTTCATTCTCTGAATGAGAATTTGTAATTTTTCATTCGCTTCTTCTGCATGTAAATAAGTACATACAGAAACAGTATTACCTTCTTCGGGACCAAGTCCAGGTGTAGCAGAAAAATTAAGTTTTGGGCCTGTGGCATTGATACAATAATCATAACCTATTCGGTTGATTTGACCTTTTGTTTCTGGTGCTGTCGATTCATATTCAACAAACGCCTGTTCGGATGTTTTATCACCCTCTGGATATAAATTCGTTACTTTTGCTTGGATGAATTGTATTTTTGATTTATGATAAATAGGTTTTAATGCAAAGGTTACATCTTTTGGAACCATAGCTCCTACACCTACCCAAATATTGGAAGGAATCCAATTCCAATGGGTATTTGGTGAAATCACAATAACCTCGTGTTTTTTTCCCAAGTACCTTTTTAATAGCGTAGCCGCTGTATGTCCCGAAATTCCCGCACCCATCACTACAATTCTCATTTCATAATACCTATACCCCTATATGTATATAGCCTAAAACAAAATCAAGAAAAACTTTATCCATAAAAACTTCTTATTAAATTTTTAATGAACGTAGTTTAGGCAATGGAAAGGATTAGAGTTTCATTATGTAATAGAAATTGAATTTCAATAAGATGGAATGATTCTAAAGATAAAAAAGAAAGATAGTAAAGTTTAAATTACAAAGTCTTTCTATGTGGCAAAAAAATGATTTTCATCATGCAGCCATTAGAAATATAACTCGGCTTCGAGTAGAAAAAAACTAATCACTTAAATTACGATCAATAAAATTAATACTAAAAATTAGTAACTATTATCTTTTCATCAATCGATACTTCACAGCTTCCAAAATTTCATTGTAAATAGAGTGACTTAAAAAGTATTCAATTTGTGATTTCCCTTCTCCCATTAAAAATTCATTTAAACTCCAATCGTAACGATTGGGATCCTTTCCCGAGTCAAACCAATCTTTAAATATTACCCGATCTGCTTCCAACATAACTTCAACTAGGTGGTATGGTTCTGAATTTTGCCAATATCTCTTTTCTTCCATATTTTCCTCAATCTCTGTTTAAATTTTCCAATAAAAGAATCGATGCTAGTTTTCTTTGCAAAATATGGGAAATAGAAAATACAATTTAATAAAGTTCAATATAAATCGTTTGACTAAAAAAACATTGTTCTAGCGAATCAAAAATTTTTTTCGCACTTCCGATCTCATACATATTTTTAAAAAATTCCTTCCTTCGAAATAGAATTACCTTGCAAATTTCGTCTCTAAAAAATATGAATCAGATCAATTAAAAGGATAAATCGAATGATTATTTTTCAATGCCCAACGGCAGTTACAGAATACCTTGAGGATAAAAAGATCGTTGTTCTTACTCAGAATGGGAAAAACACAGGAGCCAATTTAAAAGAAAGTCTCAATAAAGGTGTTGAGGCGCTCATCCAACATAAGGCTGTCAAATGGCTTTCAGACAACCGAAATATGGGAACCCATACGGCAGAGGATGTGGAGTGGTTAAACAACGACTGGACTCCAAGAGCAATCAAAGCGGGTTGGAAAAAATGGGCCTTGGTGCAACCGCAATCTGCGCTTTCCGCGATGTCAGAAAAAAACCTAGTTGATTTTTTTGCTTCCAACGGAATCGAAGTCAAAATTTTTGAAACTCCTGAAGAGGGATATAAATGGCTGGAGTCGGTTTAGATTCCTTTCATGAAATATAGAAAATCTACTCAGTATCTTTTCCTCTCGATTGCATTAATCACAATCCAACTCATTTCTCTGGGATACCAATTAATTGGTGTCTCAGAATTCAATTGGGTTATGGTTTCATTGCAGTCGGCAGGTCTTATTTTTTCATTAGCCACCATATTTTTTGCGTTAATTCAAATCAGAAACTACAAAGTCCAATTTGCTGTAATCAAAACTACCATCACCAATGCAATTAAAGGAAGTTTGTACATTGATCCAACAATTAAATCGAAACTGAACAAAAGGAACGAAGTTGATTCCATCCTACTTTCAATATTTGAACTTCTTCATATTTTCCAAGATATCATCACACTTTTAAAGGATGCAACAAAAGGTCTTTCCACTTCCATAGGTGATGCACAATCAGTAGATGATTCATTTAATTCTAGTTTAAACCGTCAAAAAAATTATTCTCAAAACTTAGAAGAAGCTGTTCGGAAAATGACCGAAAATATGACCAACATAGAAAATGCATCTGCAAATAACTATGAAACTCTTATCAGTGTCTCAGAAAGTATCAAGGTGCTCTCAGAATATATAAACGAATCAGAAAAAAATAGTAATTTATCAAAAACATTAACATTCGGTATTTCAGAAAAAATTCAAAAAGGAAACAAAGCATTAGAAGAAATGGCAAATGTAATTGAAAACATTGCCGTGAGTTCTGGGAAAATTGAAGGGATGGTAGTTGTTATCAAAGAAATTTCAGAACGCGTAAATTTATTGGCACTGAATGCTTCCATTGAAGCAGCGAGGGCTGGCGAATACGGAAGTGGGTTTGCAGTGGTAGCTCAAGAAGTTTCCAAATTAGCGACACAAACTTCTAATAGCATCAAAGAAATTGACAATAACGTAAAACGGAATAAAGAAGAAGTAACACTCAACCGACAAAAAATCAGCGAAACCAATCAACTCTATAAAGAAATCATTAGTGAAGTAAAAGAAATTTTTCAGAAGATAGATTTTATTTCTGAATCTGCAACTAACCAGAGTCAGATAAAAGAAAAATTAATTTTTGAATCCAATCAACTATCGCAAATGTTGGCTGAGATTAAAGAGAACATTGCAGATCAAAACAATTCGCAAAAATTGATTTCAGATGTGGCACAAGCAATGGACTCTAGCGTAAAAGCAACATTTTCAGAAGGTGAAACTTTATCCAAACTTTTGGAAAAAATAAAATCGACAACAGATGATATTGGTGGAGTGATTTTATTATTCAAATAACTTTCTTAAAAGATATTAAAACAAAAGCCTAGAAAGAAATTCTCCTTCATACTTCCTAGGCATTCTCACTTACTCACATTTACAGAATTCTGATTACTTAGATTTACAATCAGGAAACAAAACTATCCAGTCCATTTCAGACAACTAACCAAAAAACCTCTTTTTAATTTATTGCATCATCCTATAAAAAAAGTACATTTTGTACATTTTTAAGGATAATTTTTTCAATTATTTAAATACCTAAGAACGAACGGAATAAAATTCATCATAAAAATTAGTTAATCCACCACTTCACAGTTGTTATATTTTATTATTTCCTATATTATAATTTGATCATTACAGAATGTCAGATGCCCGCAAAAGATGGATATGTTTTAACAAAAGATATTAGAAATCTTGAACGTTTTAATTCTCAGAAAAGAATTTCGATCATAGCTTACACTGCCAATGTATTGAGCGAAGAAAATGAACACTGTCTTTCGGTGGAAATGGACGAAGTAATGATCAAACCAGCAAAACTCTCCCAGTTAAAGCAAATCAGGATATGAATTAAAAAATGGATCAATTTTTAGTTTAGACGAAATTTTAAAAGTTTTAACGAATGGGGAATTTACTCCTTTTTTTTCAACCTCTGTAAATCTTTCACTCTCTTCATTAGTTGATAAAAAACTTGCAGACAAAATTATTCAAATCGTAAAAAACTTAGAGGTAGATCCAAAATTTATAATACTTGAAATTACTGAAACTGCCGCCATGACAGAAATGGCAGGCAAATTACAAATAAAATGTATGGCAGAAGGTGTAGAAACAAAAATTGATTGGGAACAATTAAAAAGTATGAAATGTGATATTGGTCAAGGTTATTTTATCGCAAAACCAATGAGCTTAGATGATTTTCTAATTTTTTGTAATTTGGTATCAGAAGAGAATTAATCCATTTCACTGGGAAGATTACTGCTAGCACTTTTTTCAAACTGCAACATTCTTTCTCGACTAATACTAATTAGGTTATGTGTTAAAATTAATTCATCACCTAAATAATCTGGCGCTAGTCGAATTTCCACAACTCGATACCAAGTTTCCTTTGGAGGAACTGTAAAAGCATGGTTGACACATAAACATTTAAATTTGAATCCAAAACTATGTTCAACAGGCATTGCCGAATGTGGTGCCGCAAAAAAATGGACAGCAATATCGGTTGGATTTTTCATCACAAGTAAAAACTGTTTTTTGGAACCTGGTTTCAGGACAATCGTATTCTCAGGAATTAAATCACCAAAAGGAACCAATTTCCCTTCTTTTACCGAACCAGTTGTCCACAAAGCCAACGTTTGTGCTCCGTTAGGCTCTCGGATTTCCATTTTTAGGGGAAGAGTTGTTGATTCCCATTGAATATGAATGGAAACCTTATTTGCTTTTATTGGATTTATTACAGTAGACTCTACATTTGAGTGTTCGTATTTTTCAGTTTCACCTCCACAAGAGAAATTGAAAAAAAACAATATAGAACAGATAACGACCGATATTTGCTGAAAACAAACTTTCATTTTTAATTTATTCTAAATTGAGTTCCAAAGTAGAGAAGTCTAAATTTTCAGTTTTTTTAGCATTTGTTAAATAGAATTGTTTTCCTCGCATTTGTAAGGTAACAAACTCCTGGAAAATTTTTTCACTGTTGTTCGGATCTGGATTTTTCACAAGATTACAATCGCGTCCACAACCATTACAATCTCCACCTCCGTAATCTAAAAAGTTAGTAAATGTTTGTTTGCGTAAGAATCCAAAAATTCGCATCTGAATTTTACCTGGACTTATATCTTTGATTTCATAATTTCCCATTCCATAAAAACGATTAGAGCTTTCTTCACCTGCATCATAATTTGTACGTGCAGTTGATCCTTCCAAAAAGAAAGTACCATCAGACCGAAGACGAATGGTCCAATCAGATGACGATGGTGGATCTAAATTTTCCTCAATAGCTACTTCATTTTCTGCACCTGCTGGAACATCGGAAATAGTTTCATCCACTACTTCAGAAACTTCTCTGCCCGTCAAACCTCGATTCAATACTTTTCGCAAAGAAGCCTTTGCGAATGCGTCAAAGTTTTTTGCAGCGGTATCTTTTGATTTAGGAAGGGTATCCATCACAAACCATTCCCCATCATCACCAAACCGTAACTCAGATAAGACGATTCCTTTTTCTGTTAATCCAGGATAAATCTCTTCTACTTTTATCGTTAATTTTTGGCCATTAAAAGGTGTGGGCAATTGAATTTCTTGACTGCCCATTGAATCTTCCAAGTTGACCTTCGCTAAATATCCATCATCTCCTTTCAAGAGAAAGGACTTTACACGTCCATTTTTAATACAATGGACATCGGAACGTTGGTAACCATTCCAAACCTTTAATACTGATATTTTTTTCTTTTCAGCAAAATCAAAGTTAAACGTTACACCAACACCACCCTTTACTGACGAATAACCATTTTCATATTTAGAATCAAAAAGATTCATAACAGAATAAGTTGGTTCTGGGGATGCAGTTTCAGATGCAGTAACGGTTCCAGAAATTATTTCCGGTGTGTAGGTCCTGTAGGCACTTTTTTTTTCATCATAAAACTTAACTGACTTAATACATATATTTTGATTTCTTTGGAAATTCAAAGTTACTGATCTAGCTTGTACAACTGGATCAAAAATCACTTCTGAATTTGAATTTTGAACATCAGTACTTGCGTATACTTCATCAAAGTTGACATAGGCGGCAATTCGGTCTTTGAACTTACCTGAACAAGATTCAATAGAAACTTTTGTCAAAGCGAACGCATTGTCCGCATAAAAATGTAACTTAACAAATTCAGCACCTGGTTCCGCTTTCCACTCTTTTCCACCTAATACGAGAAAGGGGAGACCATTTTCCATAGAAGTGGAGGTGACCATCGAAAAGTGGAGTTTTTTGCCACAATTCACTGTTAATAAAACTAATAGAATCAAAAAGGAAAACAAACAAGATTTAAGTTTCATAATCTGTCCTTTCAAAATGTGGATCAACAAGAATGCATTTAATGGAGAAGGCAAGAAATTTTTAAGGACCTTTTGTATCTTTCAACACTCTTTCCCAAGACTCAGTATTCAAAGAGCCGACGATCCATCGACCATTCACCCAGAATGTAGGGATTGCAGTGACTCCCAGTTTTTTTGCTTCTTCCCAATCCTTTTTTACTAGATCTAAGTATTTTTTTGTTTCTCTTTGTGAATCACATTCAGACCAAACACTAGATTGGTTAGGTATTGGATCCTCTGATTTAATCATTGTTCTCGCATGAGAATATAGGTTTTGCATATGATCTGTAAAATGATTTGGGTCTCTATCCCACAGACAACGTGACACAACGAGCGGTGCTAAACTTTGGTTTGATTCACCATCCAATGGAAAATCTTTATGGATATAAAAAATCTGATTTTTGTATTTCGTAAGTATTATTTTCGTATGGGGAAAGGTTTCTTTACAAAATCCACATAAATAATCACTCCATTCAATGATCGCCCATTTTGCTTTGGGTTGCCCCAATTGAGGTGTGAACTTACTATTTATTTTTGAGAGTATAGTTGCCCTTGATTGGTCAAAAGGCTTTTGCTTTATACTAATATTCGCTTTTTGAAAGATACGACTCCAAACAATACGTATGCGAATCATTTCGCGCAATCGATCAATTGCATCTGTATCCTGCATGGAACTTCGTAACTGATGTTTTTCTGAACTCCAGTAATGATTGATGTCCAATTCCGAAACAAGTTTTTTCTCAGTTTCCTTCCACTCTTGTAATGTGATTCCAAGGGTCTTAGCTTTCTCATTTAATTGATTCATATGAATCTCTGATGAAAGTGTTTCCTTGATTGATTCCTCAGAAGGTAAGGATTCTGGTAGATACCGATTTTCCGATAAAGGCTCAGAACAAGAAAAAATAAAGAAAAATAAAATGACTATGGGCACATTCGAAATCCTAAGATCTGTAGTAAATAGTCTCAAGTATTTTTGTATGATTAAAATTGTTTTTTTGATTGAAAGTGGAAATTGTTTCCATTTTGATAAGTCTCTTGTATGAAAATTAAAATCTTCTCGCGCATATTACAGTTATTCGCTCTGTATCTCTTCTTTACTTCGGTTTATGCGAGTCTAGGTAAAATCATCACAATACAGTCTGGGAGCAAAATTTTTGGAAAAGTTGTATCTTCTTACAAAGAAACAGATTATTCAACTCAAACCGGTAACAAACGTTATGGGACTACTCACTACATCCTAAGACCAATTATCAAATACCAAGTGAATGGAAAAACATATGAAATTCATGGCAAAATTTTGGGTGAAGTTGGCAATCAGTACAAGATCGGACAATCAGTTCCCTTATATCTTTCAGAAAACCAACCAGATTATGCTATTATCAATTCCTTTTTTGAATTATGGTATGAGCCTTTGAGAAATATACTCTTCAGCATAGGAATATTTTTAGTAGGAACTTTCTTCGGCAAAATTCTTTCGAATATAAAAGATAAAATTGTGAACTTATTCAATCCACAAGCTCACGCAGATCAATTTTAAAAGTTCAATGGATTTAAAACTGTTACCATACAAAAGTTTTCGAATCGGCATGGGAATACTACTCTTCTGTATCATTCCCAACTCAATTTTCAGCCAAAACAAAGATTTGGTTAAATTAGAATGGTATCATTATATCATCCTTTCTCCTGTTCTCGTTATCGACGCAGTTAGGAAAGGTTACCAAAGTATTGGTAACAAAATCGACGACTTCCGTGAATACCAAAGTTTACCTGAATTACACAAAGCAGTAATTAGTTCTGATATGGCAAAAATCAAAATTTTGGTTTCAGCTGGTGTAAATTTAGAAGAAAAGGATAAAAAAGGGGAAACCGCATTATTTTACGCGTTAGATAATAATCGAATCAATATTGCACGTTATTTGATCGAGAATCATGCGGATGTTAATGCAGTGAATTACTTAGGAAGACTTGTGGTGCAACCAGCAATTGCAAACAACCAATTCGACCTTATTAAACTCATGATTCGCCATAATTTGAATTTAGAAAAAACAAATGGCAACGGTACAATTTTAAACATAGTTTGTAATCGCAAACAAGTGAACTTTAAAATGGTTCAGTTGTTCGTAGACAATGCCGTGGATATCAATGCAAAAGATAAAAATCAATATTCTCCTTTGATGTATTTGACCACAAAAGAAGAACCAAATATAAACATTATACAATACATGATAAAAAAAGGTGCCGACGTAAACGCAAAAGACCCTACTGGTAGGTCAATCCTTCGTTTACTTGTAGAATCTCGCACACTTAATTTAAATTTAGTAAAGTTACTTCTTGAAAATGGTGCGGATATCAATTCAAAAGATAAGGAAGGCCATTCTATTTTCGATTTCATCCAAACATACTATGATTATTCAGAAACAAATGAAATTGTTAATTACCTAAATAAATATCGCAATAAAAAACACTAACATCGCAAAACACTTGTGATGTTAGTGTTTAAAAAAGAACGAATCGATTTTTATTTCAAAAGCAAATACTTAAGACTGTTAGATGGAAATAAAAAGCGTAAAAAGAAAATAAAATTCTCGCATTTCCTTTGGTTTCTGTTCCTTTTAGCACCGAGGTATTTTGAATGAATCTGATTTTTTCCAATATCAAATGGATTATGCTTGGCTCTGGTATTATTACCTTTTCCATGATCCTTTCTGCTTTACATCCGAGCTTAGGACTCACATTAACATTTGGTGATACTTTGAATGGCGATTTGGCCAATATCATTGTGCGTAACTGGGGAGCTCTGATTGCGATCACCGGCGGGATGCTTGTGTATGGTGCCTACAACGAACCAAACCGCAGTCTAATTCTTGTTGTTTCCTCAATGAGTAAAACTACCTTTGTTTTGCTTAATTTGATCTATGGGCAAGCCTACTTTGCTAAGTCCGGAATTGCCCTTGTGTTTGACTCAATACTTGTAATTATTTTTGTTTCTTATCTTTTAACAAAAAAATTCAGAAAATAAACAAATAAAATTTCTAAAAATAAACTCTGAATGTTTTTCTATTTTATGTTAGGTGCAAACTTTGCAACTTAGTTTAACTAGAAAAACATTCTTAAAAAACTATTTTCTTATTTAAGTTCGAATTTTTTAGTTTTACAAATCTCTGCATAACGAAATCCACTTTTACGAATCGTCCGTTTCATGTTATTATAATCCACCTCAACAAGTCCAAATTTTGGTCCGTACCCGTCATTCCACTCAAGATTGTCTAAAAAAGACCAGTAATAATATCGTTCTACAGACACACCTTCATCTAACAGCCGCCGAATCTCTGCTAAATGGTCGACAATATACTTTTCTCTCTTTTCGTCCTTTGCATCTGGAATTCCATTTTCAGTAATATAAATAGGAAGTTTGTAATCGTCCCAAACTCTGTGACAAACTTTAGAAAGTCCTTCTGGATAAATCTCCCAACCCAAATCATTTTTACGAGCATCTGGGCAATTCGGATCTACCATAGGTGTAGCAAAAAGATTTCCAGGATTATAACTTGCTTTAAACAGATGGCGTGAATAATAATTGATCCCTATGAAATCACAAAACAAACCCTTACCTTCCGGATAACCAAATCCAATGGGAAATGATAACTTTCCCTCTACAAAACCTTTCATTTGAATTTCATGAAATAAATAATCGCTCAAAAAACAACCTAGACGTGCCAAAGGATGCGAGGTAAGAGGCGAAAAAATGGCCAGATGGTGCGCAAAACCAACCTTAGTTGGATTAGAAAAACAAGATTCCTTTCTGATTTTATGGATGAGTTGATAAGACTTTAAGTGAGCCAAAATGAGTCGGCGAGTTACTTTTAAGTATGCAGGTATGTCACCGTAACTTCCCGGAGGATATTTACCATCCACATAACTATCATTAGCAAAGACATTAGGTTCGTTGATGGTGCACCATTCGGAAACCAAATCACCAAAATGATTAACCGCAAATTCAACAAATTCGAGAAATTCTTTTATAGCATTTTTTCCCAACCATCCTCCCTTTTTTTGAAACCATTCAGGACAAGAAAAATGATGGAGGGTAACCAAAGGTTTTATTCCAGCTTCCAAAAGAAGCCGAAACTCATCACGATAATGGTCCACAGCTTCCATTGACCATTCATTTTCGGAAGGTTGGATTCGACTCCACTCAATACTCATTCGGTAACATTCTTGATTGAGTTTAGAAAGAAGTTTTACATCCTCCACATAACGCGCATAATGGTCTGCTCCTGTAAAACTAGACTCTCCATTTCCAACTTTACCTGCCAAAGACCAATAATACCAATTATTATTGATATTCCCACCTTCAATTTGAGTCGCAGCTGTTGCTGAACCCAACAAAAAGCCCTTTGGCAATTCAAAACTTTTTGACATTTCTATCTCCTTCTCACCAATACATTGGGATTTACAAACCGAACCAAATTATTTTTTAGCAATACTTGCTTCTATAAATTGATTGAGCGGGTATAAAACACGAAAACTATGAATTGCATCCTTTAAAAAGTGGTCAGATGTTAAATCAGAATTTTTTATTTTTTTAACTACAGCGAATCCTTTGTATTTCAAAAATTCAATTGATGGATGGTCTTTTGCAAAACCTTTTGGCACTGTTTTCAACTTTTCGGCATAAAAGGTATTTCCAAAATTTTCCACAAACTGTCTATTTGTTAGAATCTTTTGGAATGAATCCGTATCGGCAACTATACGCTCGCGGATTTTCTGCAAAGCCTTCGGTTCTGGTTTATAACAACCACCACCTAACAAAGATGCTTCTGGTTCAATATGTAAATAATAACCAGTACCTTCTATCTTTTGATTCCCACCTCTCATAAAAATCCCTAAATGTGTTTTATAGGGACTTTTATCTTTTGAAAAGCGAACATCCTTGTAGATCCTAAATATACAAGATTTAGGATCTACACCTTTTACGCTTTTGTCAAATTTCTCAATTTCCGATAATAAATACCCAGTTAAAACGACTAATTCATTTTGAATTTCTTTAAACCTTTCTTTGTTTTCAAGAAACCAAGTTCTTTGGTTATTTATTTTTAGTTCGTTTAAGAATTTTAAGATATTTTTACTGATTACCATAGAAATTTTATTCCGCTAGGGCTTTTATGGTTTTATATTCTCCTAAGTCAGTAAAAATTTCGCCAGCGTATGGATTTCGTTTAGTTTTCACCCACTTATATATCATATAACAAAACACGACAACATTACTAGCTAACGCAATGGCTGCCACAGAGGTATAAATCCAAGGTTGGTACGTTGACTTAACTACATAAGCACCTGAATCTAAAAAAGTTGGAAATGTTTGTGCAAACATACACCAAATAGCAAGTGTTTGTGCACGGTGCTGTAACCAAGCCCCTTTTCCCAAAGTAAATGCACATAAAGTAGGTGCAATGAGAAGTGCAAGTCCGGCATACCAAGAATGTGTTGGAATACAATTATATGTATAACTGAAATTCCAAAGATCATACGCAATAATCCAAAACCACAACATATCAGGCCATAACATATCCCGACTTTTATCAGAGTTTGTTTCTTTTCGAATTACAATTCCAAACCACCCTGTAATGGTCACCGTGTTAAGAATCCCTGCCATCGCATTCATATAATTCCAAGGCCCACCAAGTACTCCAGTCACTTCACCTTCAATTGGTCCAGAAAATAAATTCCAATATTCTTTCCCTACTTGAAAATCACGTGTTACCGCTTCGATGATATTTACTGCTAAAATCAAAGCAGGAAAAACAAGTGCAAATTTAACATTTGCTAAACGCCACCTCACAGTCCCTTTATTATCCTTTATCTGAACATGCCGAATCGCCCAAAAGATAATACAACCAGCAGTGGCAGAATAAACCTTCACTAAGTGAAACCAATCCGTATAAGTTTTTTCCTTCATAAAGAAAAACCAAAGTACCGTTAGCAAACTTGGCAAAATAAAAAAACTAAAAAAACCTGCCCACTTCCATCTTCTTGCAAATTCATTAAAAACAAATAATGATATAAAAACAAGAAACCAAATTCCAAATCCCTGTGCTGTAGTCGTGCCTTCCTCGGCATTAAATGTCCACATTTCAAAACCTCTCCTAATTTCTAATTCTAAATCTATAATTTTCCAAATCCACTTTCCATCTTCATTATGACCAACGAATCAAGCAAAGTCAAGAAATCTTACTTTAATGAATAGATGTTAGTTGCCAGGTATTTAGAAAACTTCTAAGAGAATTTTGAAGGGCGCTCCCAATGATTTAGTAGAAAAACATTTTGTTTAAACAAGGGGGTGACTCCGGGGTCCGCTTTCGCTTCCGTCTGCCTTTTGGCAGACCAAGCCCTACCTATCCACGAGCGCAAGGATTTGGTCTCGGGAAAAAAATAGTAAAGCCTTTCCAAAAATTAAAGCAATTTTCAACTAACACTACACGGATATAAAATCCAATCAACATTCACAGAACTTATCACGGTGAGCGGAATAAAAAAACTTCAGTTAAATTGTGTTACTTCAGAACAAATGAAAATCAGAACCAATTGAATTCCAAAGTAATACAAACCTCGGCAAAATTTTGATCTACCTGATTCGTATGAAGTACATTCTGATATATTCCTGATTGTATTGTTCCAATCTGTATACTACCTCCCATATCCTCAGTAATTTTTTTTACAATGGATAATCCTAGACCGAGTGCAAAATCTTCCTTATCAAAACGTTCATCAACGACCTTATTCAATCTAAAAAATGGATGGAAAAAAGCTAAATCGTCTGAATGTCCAAATTCCATAGTTGTAAGTCCTTTTTCATCAGAAGGATTAACGAACTTAATTAAAAACTTTTGTTCTGTTATCAAAAAGAGAACTATTAAAGAAACATCATCTGGCGAATATTTCATCGCATTGATAAATAACTCCTTAACTATCGTAATCAGTCTTTCTTTATTAAGTTTTACAGAATATGAATTTGCATTAGGAAGAACAGATACTATAATTTTCTGTTTTTTAATATCTAACATATCTACCAAATCTTCTGTAATCTCTTTGATTATATTTATTACTTCTTGAACCGTAAAAGGTTCTAACTCAAAATCAACTTCCTCAAAATACCTTTGTGCAACAGCCAATGAGTTTACTAATTTTTTAGTATACTTAAAATTTTCCTCAACTAACTCAAAATTTCGAATCGGGATTGTAGCCACATTTTCACTCTTTTCAACTTTTCGAATCATCGCACCCATTGAAGTAACTAAACCTCCTAAACCAGTTCCTTGCATCAAACTTGTGTTTAAATTTGGTAAGGCCTTCAGCATCCAATATTTATGTTTTGTTTTTTTCCCTATCTCTTTTCTCCAATCAAAGATACTTTTAATTTCCTTGAACAAACTTTCCTCATAGGCGATGATTCTATTTTGTTTTTCTGAAAGATTTTCCATTCCAAAATGTTCTAAAATGTTTCGTTCTTTTGGAATCCAGGAAAATAATAGAAACTGTTCGGGCTGAACCAAACTTTGACTGATCAATTCTTCTGGAATGAAAATCGCAGAAATCTTAAAACAATGATAGAAGTTATCTATAAATTTTTCATCTAGATATGTTTTACCATCTAGTACATCTAAAAATCTATTATGACT
This sequence comes from Leptospira montravelensis, assembly GCF_004770045.1. NCBI lineage: Bacteria > Pseudomonadati > Spirochaetota > Leptospiria > Leptospirales > Leptospiraceae > Leptospira > Leptospira montravelensis. The sequence goes on along the minus strand of NZ_RQFO01000009.1, from coordinate 18,348 downwards.
TATATTGAATTTAGCTAAAGAAGGTATTTTTAAAAAACTTTCCGAGTTTAGGTCATTTAGATATTCACTGATTTTTTCTTCATCAAATACTGGTCCTTTTAATATTTTTAACTCTAATTGGTTGTTAAAAACTGCATAATTTCCCAAAGGTAGTGCAGAAAGAAAAGATTCTAATACATCCAATATGTGAGATTCAGTTAACAAGCAGTGTTTAGCTCAATATACAAATAATATATTCTAATATTCGATTTCATTATTGAAGCTAACTCAATTTAAATTTATACTCTTAGGCAAATCTCTAAAAAAAACTTTTGGATAATTCAAGGGGATGTATGGACAAATGTCGGATTTCTATTCTTTCTAAATTCAGATGGGCTTAATCCTGTCTTCTTTTTAAAAAAACGCGTAAAGTAAGCTGAGTCTTGAAAGTTTAACTGCGAGGCAATATCCGATATTCTTTCATCAGTATTCTCTAAAAGACGAATCGCCCTTCTTATGACATTTTCTTTTATGAAGTCTGAAGCTGACTTACCGGTAAGTTCTTTAACCGTGTCACTAAGGTGTCCAGGAGTGATGCCTAATTGAGATGCAAAATGATTTACAGATCTGATTTCTCCCTGTGATGAGTTTAATAATTGAAAAAAATCATATACGGTCCGATTCGATTTTATCGGAATTAATTTTTGGTCTTTTTGAATATAGCGATTTAGATAAAGGAACAAGAGTTCAGATAGATTTCGAATGATTCCCTTTTCGGATTTATCTTCTAACTTTAATTCTTTTTTTAAAAATTTTATAATCCCCCAAACTATCGTACAATCTTTAATATTTACAACAATGGGAGATTTTGTGTTTAAAAAAAACGAAAACCTATTTGCGGGAAATTCGTTTTTGCGAGTCAAGAATGAATCGTAAAATTGAATCACAAGACCATCAGTAACATCTGTCCAAACTCCTCTATGAGAAACATAATATGGTAAATATAGAATACCAAAATCCTCAATGGTATATTTTTTTGAATCTATTTCAATATGACCTTTACCTTTTCTAATCAATATCAAGGTTGAAAAGTGATTCATGCTCAATACCGACCATTTTTTATTTTTATATTCTAAATTCTGAAATATATTAATAGAAAAGTCTTGATCTACACTGACACCAAAATCCTCCAAACTATAAATTTTAATCTTACGATTTGGTAAATATTGATTCATAAAATATATAATTTATAATACCCAATTACACCTACTTACTATGGAACATTCGTTTTGCTTAATACAACAGATTCAACAATACAATCACTAGTTAAAACAATGTTTCCTAACCGCAATGAAAAACGATTTGCAATAATTAGATTCATATAAAAAGAGTTTGGACAGAATTCGGAAACTTTAGGATTATTTTCGGATCGTTATAGTAAACAAGAATCTTTAATCATTGTTTGGATTAAAACCATTCGAGAATGAAACATGAGAAATGAAAAAAAACAATATAAGTTTGATTAAACACATTCATGAACAGTAGCCAATTTAAAGTTAATTTCTGATATCCTTTTCATTATAAACAATTTCTGATTGGATTTTAATGAAATTTTAGTTAATTTGCTTAAATAATAGAAGGTTTGAATTAATAGTTTTCCTTCATTTCTGACCTCCCTACCCTAGTCGGATTGTATTCTATAGTTACATCCTTCTATACAAATTATCACAAAACGATTCTGAATCAGACATTTTTTTCCTTAGATCAAACGTGAAATGGTTTTGGCAAGAACTACATATCACCTCATCATTCTTTGTCTTGATTTTTTTCTAATTTACTTTAGTTTAAGATTTAATGGCGGTAATACGAAATAGGTTTCCTTTTTTTCGTCGAATGCAATGGCAGACTTTAAAAACAATTTGGAAATCACTTCATTCAAAAGAAGTGATTCCATTTTTATTTCGTTTCCTAAAGGAACGGATTCGTTTACAACATTCAACCTTTGGAAAGGAATGGAATGAGAATGGCCTTTCAAATCCAAATAAATTACATCCACTGGATTTAATCGCGTTTTATATCGCATATAAAGAAGTGACAACCCAAAAGCGCGCGCTTACATTACTTTTTAAGATTCTCAAACAACAATCAGCTGATGTATTTTTGGAAATGGTAGAGGTATTTAGAAAGTATGGTATTAAGATTGGTTAGGTGATGATTCTATTCCGACAGCTTCGGTTGCTTTGAATTTGGAGAACCAAGTCTCCTTCTTCAATCTTTTTTAAACTAAAAATTTATACAAAATTAATATCGTGGAATGGGATCAGTGATCACATAACACCGTTTACGAAACCATTTCTTAAAAAATCATCTCCATGTGGCCCAATCTCACCATTTCAGCAAGTGAGCAAACGACCGACTCGTTTTGCACTGTCTGGTTGGGGTGAAACTATTGATCGAATCGTTTCTGTTTTTAAGGTAAGGATGTTGGTGGAAGAAAATAGAAATTTTCGAGACTTCCTCAAAAACATTGCAGACGATGTTAAGTTTGGAAAAGTTAAGAGTTCCTATGATTTGAGAGATTAGTTAAAAACTAAGGTATTTTTAACATATACTGACATATCATTGGCTTATATAAATTGAATTTTTTATGCAATAAAAAACTACTTTTTTTCCAACTGATTCTCTCTCAAATATGGAAAGATTAAGCCGCCTATATTTGATTTAATAATAGAATTAAAATTCCACTTCGATCGAGTCATCATTTTAATTTCTTATTTTGAACTTTACACCAATCCGATAGGTCTAAAGGAGAAGTAGAACCACTTTTTAACAAACTTTATTTCCTAAAGGAAGATGTCCATGTCGGAAGCAAATTCATTTTTCAAACGTAGTATCAAATCAGTCTTTAGTATTTTTCTCACACAGACCAAAGTTTCAAGAATAGAACAGCTAGCAGAAAGTTTCGTTCTCATCGAAATGACTGGAACAAAGTTAAAAGAAGCCAATTGGAACCCAGGAAGTAAGGTGCAAGTCAATGTGGGAAATCTAACCTACCGCACTTACACTCCCATCATCGTTGATAAAAACGAAGGCAAACTTTCATTCCTCGCTTACAAGCGAAATGATGGCCCAGCATCCACTTGGATCCATTCCTTAAAAGTAGGCGACCCTTGTGAAGTTTTCGGCCCTCGCCTGTCTTTGGATTTTTCTAACATTGAAGAAGATGCAATCCTTTTCGGTGATGAGACTTCCTTTGGTATCGCGAAGGTTTTGCAAAACAACATAAAAAAGAAATCTTATTCATTCCTCGAATTGAATTCGCTTGCAGAAGGGAAAGAAGCTCTAGGCCATCTGGGACTAACAGGGCATAGAATGATCGAACGATCCCCTGAAGGATCGCATCTTCAAACAATTGCAAAGGAAATGTTTGATCTGATTTCAAATATTCCCGACGCAAAGATTTTTCTTACCGGTCGTGCCAGTTCGATCCAACAAGTCAGAGCTTATTTGAAGAATTCGGGAATTCCAACTAACAAACTAAAGGTTCGAGCCTACTGGGCAGATGGGAAAAAGGGTTTGGATTGAGGGGGATTTATTTTCCACCCATAGAAATAAACAACTGATCATTCAACTGTGTCCTTTATGCCAGATCCTCTTCATAGATTGTAATGGGTGACCGAATCACGAAGAAAGCTTTCGATTTTCTAATCATACGGGTCACAACTTCTATGCCTTGGCCCACTCGTTTTTCCCAATAAAAATTCCACTTGCGAATCAAAGAGATTCGATCTAAATCGTACATTGTAGATACGAAAGCAAATGACTCCCATTAGAACTTATTTATTCACACTTTTTCTTTTGATTGGATTTGGATTTTCGCTAAATGCAGAACCATTATCTGTAACTAACCAAAAAGGAATTGATGCCTTTTACCAGAAAAATTGGTCTCAAGCAGAAATGTGGTTTAAAGAAAGTTTAAAGAAAAATCCGAATGACCCATACGCAAACTATAACTTGGCCTGCGTTTACACCATTCTACTCAGTCAATGTGAGAATTTGACAGAAGAACAAGACGTGTTTCAGTTATTGCATCAGGCAGTCACATATAAAAAAACTTACAAAAGTTTGATGCTAAAAGATAAAGATCTTTCCTTACATCGGAATACATATCGATTTAATGAAATTGCAGGTTTAAGTCCCAAAGAAATTTTTACAAATATGATTTGGTTTGGTCCAAGTCCAGGTGCTTATGGGTCAATCTCGGAAATCAAGTTTGATTCCAATGGTTCCTTTGAACTCTCTTTGGTTGAATTTCGGGAAAGTGACGGTGCAATGGAAAAACCAAAGTATAGAGGAAAGTATCAATGGATTTCCGAAAAAGTCATTCAATTAGAATTTCAAAAACTCCCATCCTCACTTCCCAACCAAACCAAAAAAAGACAAGCCCGTTGGAACAAAGATAGACTCGAAATCGACGGCTTTGACTATCCATTTCAAGATTCACCCGACCGTTGCTCCGCATAGAAGAAAGCGATTCCATCTATCGCATTGCACAATAGATTGGCTTCACTTTTGAAACAAACAAAGTTAATTTCAATTTGCGGTTGGCGTTTGTCAGATTCGTTTGCTTTTTAGAGTATAAAATAAATAGATTGCTCTCGGAATCAGATATACGAAGCTTCAATTCAAGCGAATTTTTTCAGTTGAATCAAATGTTCTACTTCTCTCTCGCCTAAGGGTAGTTTTATGGTAATTTCGCTTTCTTTTTTTAAAAAAAAAATTTTACCTCTACTTGTAGTTTTTATATCTTTTTCTTTTTGTAAAATCGCAACTTCTCCCCTCCCCGATATAAAATCCGGATTTATGGATCTTTCCGCATGGGAACCAAAACTAACTGTGATCAATTTGAAAGGAGATTGGGAATTTTGTTGGGATGAATTGATTCCTCCCGAATCGGATGAGTCCGTATGGAAAAAAAAATGCCAAGGTTATTTTCCGGTTCCCTCTTTTTGGAAATTCTACAAAATAAACGGAAAAAACCTTCCGATTTTTGGAAAGGGAACCTACAGACTCAAACTCAAACTTCCAAAACGGGAAATAACCTACGGATTGTTTTGGACTGAAATTTTGTCCGCTTTTGAAATATTCGTTAACTCCCGTTCTGTGGTAAAAGTGGGACAAACGGGAGAAAGTTATGAAACAATGACGCCTGACATGAAACCAGGCACGTCCTATCTGGGTTATCTTTCCGATGAAGTGACAATCGTCGTTTGGGTATCCAACTTCAATCATGAAAATCATGGATTTTGGGAACCTCTTTATTTCGGAGAATGGAAATCCATAGAAAAACAGCATCTCAATCTTGTTATACGGGACATTGCGAGTTCTTCTGCAATCATCATCATCGGCTTATACCATCTGATTATTTTTCTGTCAAGATTCCGTTCCAAAGAATATCTGATGTTCGGTTTTTTCTGTATGATTATGGGAATTCGACAATTGAATTTTGAAACGCATACGTTTTATTATCTATTCCCCGATCTGGATTTTGATTCATATATCCGGCTGCTGTTCGGAGTGATTTATATGATTGGGATTTCCATGGTAACACTCTACGATCTTTTATTTCCGAAGGACATCCCCAAAATAATCACAAAAGTTCTCAGGTTGGTTTTCTTTAGTTTTTTACTAACTTTGTTTTTGCCAGTTTCCATTTTCACACATTACGCATTGTATCTCTTCGGTTTTGCAATGATTGCAATAATACTGTATGTGCCTTTGTTCATCAGAGCTTATATTAGAAAAAGGGAAGGTGCGGGACTTATGCTCATTGCCTACGCCATTACTGCGGTTACCCTACTTAACGATATATTATTCAATTTCGGATTGATTCATACAGGTTATCTCTCCCATTTAGGGGTTTTGTTATTTATCTTCATCCAAGCGATTCTATTATCAAAAAAAATAACTAAAGCATTGCAAGAGGAAGAAAAATTAGTTCAAAAGCTCGGTGAAACTTTGGAAGAAAAAAACAGAACTCATACGGAACTCTTGAATCTGAAAGAATCCCAAAAATACGAATTGGAATTGCAGGTAAAGCTCCGCACGGAAGAATACGAGACCGCCAAACAACTAGCAGAAACTGCGAACAAGGCAAAGTCTCAATTTTTAGCAACAATGAGTCACGAAATCAGAACTCCCATGAATGGAATTTTGGGAATCACGGAACTTCTGAAAATGACAATTGTTTCGGCGGATCAAGCACAATATCTGAAAATGATTCAGGACAGCGGACAATCTCTTTTGACTATATTGAACGACATTTTGGATTATTCCAAACTGGAAGCGGGGAAAATAGAATTATTAGAATCCGATTTTTCCTGGAAAATTCTGCTCGAACTTGCGGAAGGGATTTTTAAGCACCAAGCGGAACAGAAACAAGTTCGATTTGAAGTCAACTTTGATCCAGATTTTATATTTTTAGCTCATGGCGACGAAAATAGAATCAAACAAGTGTTATTTAATCTAATCTCCAATGCGGTCAAATTTACGGAATCTGGAGAAATCAAAATCCTTCTCTCTTCCAAAAAGGAAGAAGTAGGAAACAGGATTCAATACAAAGTATCGATAACGGATACAGGAATAGGAATCCCGGAAGAGAAAATGGGTTCCTTGTTTCAAAGATTCACACAGTTGGATTCAAGCATTTCCCGTAAGTATGGAGGAACGGGACTCGGTCTCGCCATCTCTAAAAAACTAATGGATGTGATGGGAGGAGAATTGAAAGTTAAAAGGAATTTTCCTGTCGGTTCCTGTTTTGAAATTGAACTCAGACTTCTTCCCAACCAAATGTCCAGAGTCATAAGATCCGAAGATTCGGTGGATCTCTCTAGATTACCGTCTAACACAAATATATTGATTGCGGAAGATGATCCTACAAATCTATTTCTACTTTCCAGTTTTTTGAAAAAATTAAAAGTCCGCCATGATGTTGCGAAAGACGGCAGGGAAGCGGTAACAAAGGCACAAACAAACGAATTCCATCTGATTTTTATGGACATCAATATGCCCAATTTGGATGGTATCGGGGCATCAGAAGAGATTTTGAAAGACGAACGGATTTTTCCCAAACCAATCATCATTGCAGTTACAGCGGATGCCTTCCAGGATGATCAAGACAAGTGCATTCGCGCAGGAATGTCTTCGTTTTTGCCGAAACCGTTCCAAAAAAGAGAAATAGAACAAGCATTATATGAATGGCTGATTGAGAGAAAAACTGGCCTTTAAAAGCAACAGTTTTGGGCGCTCCCAATTGGGTTTGTGCATCATTGATTGAAAGTTTAAGGGTCGGGCTCTCCCTCGACGAGGGCGCTCGGTCGATCCCTAACGCGGGATTCTATTGTTTATCCACAACATATTTAATAAACCAGGTTGGAACAGCGTCTCGAGTAAATACTTCGACCTCTTCGCCATTCGTTACCTCTGCAAATAATAATTTATCAAAAGTAGCACTTGAAGTATCAAAAAGAAATGCTCGATTTGATAATCGGATTGCTTCTTTTAAATTTTCTAAACTACGATAATATCTTTCTTCTATCTTTTCCGGAGGAACGTTATGCCCTTTTTCTTTCACTCTGATTTCAACTCTGTTCTTATTAATAGCTAGATCGACGGTGCAAAAAAAATATAGATAAATCGAATAACCAGAAGTTTATATCTTGGATCAGAACTTTCAAATTGATTAATAAAGGTGGATTTTCCAGATCCATTCGGATCAGCAAAAATACGAAGTCGTTTTTTACTCATCTAAGAAAGTTTAAACTTCGTAGGTAAACTTTTTGAGTCATTCGGCAATTCTTTGAAGAATTCTTTGTGACCATCAGGATGTTTCCAATAAAGCGAATCTCCCTCTTGCACTAAAAGAGGAATCTTTGTTTCTTTTGCTCGTTCCGATGCCTTAACCGAAGCCAGGATTGCGGCACCGAGAAGGGCTCCCACTGCGATATCTTCGCCGTCAACCTGTCTTTTGAGGAGTGCCGTCAAACCTGCGCCGAGGAGTCCACCTTTGATCAAATTGTTTAAGGTTTCCTCATCTTCCCGGTTCATAGTTTTATCGTAAGGAGCATCAATTGTTTTGTCAACCAAAGAGAAATGAAATTTGAGGCACACTTCCTGACAGAATTCTTTCTAAAGTTGAAATACTTTAATTTCGTATGTCTTAATCTCCTTTTCAATTTGATAAAACTTAAGCCAACTGAATCTCTTTTGTAAAAAGGAAACATACATTTCAATTGATAATTTTGGGAATCGCAATCCAAAACAAATTCCTTTCAACGATTTTTCTTTTATAGACACTAACCCGGGTCTTCGCTTGGAAACGATTCTTACTTCCTTCTCATACTCCCACACTTTTCCCTTTGTTGATAGAATCTTTCTATTCTTCATTTCAGTATTCGGATCTTTCTTTGCGGAAAATACAGGAAAAGTATCCTGATAACTAACATCATCGAGAAACATAGAGATTTGTTTCCCATCGAGGTCAGGTATCCCTACGAGATTTCCTTCTCCAATTCCCAGATCAAATCCATAAATCAAACAGATGCCTTTATGATTGTCAGCATAATGAGCCCACATAATAGGATTTAATAGTTCACGAGAGAAGCAGCAAACGGAATAGTTTTCTGCCATTCGGATCATTGCAGTTTCCCTTTCAACTGGATCAGAACTTATTCTATCTATAAATTTTTGAAATGTATCCTGATCGTAAGGTAGATCATTCTCTTTGCAATAATCTTTTGCTTGTTCTGCCCAATCATCTGAATCGGCAGTATGTAAATAATGCAATTCATATGGATCGTTGAAATTTCTAACATCATCCAAATAAATTTGAGATTTTAGAATCGAATCAAACTTTCTTTGATCGAGTTTACAATAATGAAATAAATATTGAGAGTTTTCTCCGTGATCGAATTGATCCAAAAAATGAGTCATTTCATCCAATTCCTCACACCCGCACCATCCCTTCCAAAATCTCTCCTCGATTTATACGAAGCAAGCAATGCAGCGATAATGATTCCACTAATTCCTCCGACTAATGCTTTATCGGCTTTTTTTATTTTCACAAAGCAAAGCTGCCAAACTTGTATAAATAAAGCTCCGGTAATTAACGACTGGATTATTTTATCATCATTTTGGGTAATCCTCAATTCAACGTTAGAAATTCTTTATCAAAAGTCAAAAATCCAAAGTAGGTTTAATAAAATACTTTATCTGGAATTAAAATATAGTATGGCGCTTTCTCAAACGAAATCGTGACTAATCTATTTACAATTTGCCTCGGATAAAGTCAAACATGGGCCGAAGTGGCTTAAATGCCTCTCCTGGCAAATTAGGAACAATCTCTTTTGCGAAATGTATTTTATCTCCCTTAAATATGAATTCCTTTTCTAAATTTCTATTATTTTCCTTAAAATAACAGTTCGTTTCCGTTAATCCCCAAAATAGATGTTCTATGCTAAAACAAGGATTAGCTTTTACTTTATCGACAGGATTGTTATCATTCCAAACTTGGTTTTTCAATTCATTTTGTGGTAAAGGTAATAAGAACGCAAATGCTTCTCTGTTTCTAAGTTTTTTGCATAATCCATTACAAATTTCTTCTTCAACCAAATCGCCAGGTAACTCACGCCAATCATTATAAGCTTCATCAAAATCAAATAATCCAAAGAAAGTTTTATTCTGATAGTTGGCATAAATTTCAGAGCGCAACAATAATATTTTTATGAAGCCTCGGTCAAAAGCGTCCTGAATGAGAAATGGCATATCTTCTTCATTATATAACTTTTGATAGGCCGTCTCCAATATTAACACATCTGTTGGTCCTTCAACGAACAAAACTGATTTATCAGTCATTCGCAAAGCTCTATCTATTCTTAAAATTCTTTCATCTTCAGAATATTTTATTAATCCGGCTGACAATGATTTTATTACTTCCTTGATTGGAACTTTATTTGAGACTACTTTCGATTGCTCGATACTTAATGAATTTATATAATCAATTCCAGAAAACGCTATCGTAGATGCACTATGGCTGCTCATTAATACATGGTTATTTTTAACTGGATGTTCAGAAATTTCCAAGAGTTTACCTAAAAATTCAAATTGCCATTCAGGATGTAGGAAAGAATCAGGTTCATCTAGTAGCATTATACAATTTCGATCTTTAAATAATTCAAGAATGGAGTAGATGTAAACCGACTGAAATTGGCCATCACTAAAATGTTCAACATCAGCTTGTGTTCCATCAGAGAGATGAATATCGACGGAAATATTCTCAAGCATTTCTATAGTTTTCAAATTATCGAATTCACGAAACAATTGTTGTGATGAATCAGACTTGAATTCTTTCCTTATTTTCTTAATATCAAGATAAAATATATAAATATCTTCTTTCTCCTGATACCCATCTTTGTGCGTTGACCCTTCTGCCTTGCAAGTTAGTAGCCGATCTAAAAAAGACTTCGTAATACCTTTTGCTCCCCAGTAGTGAGTTTCAGAATCACCCGGATCGATGATGGTTTTCTTGTTAGCATAGAATGGTCTTCTTAGTTTCAATTTTAGTTCTGAACTGATATTTCGAATCCCAAGTTGTCTGATAATGAATTTTCTAGCTTTATTTTCCTCGGCTTGTATCATTATCAACGAAAGAAGAAGATTTTTGTAACCTTTATTTATTCCTTTGAATTTACTAGATTCATCAGTTGATGCTTTTTTTATTCTTTTTTTAAATAATTCTTCATAATGAAGCACAAGATCTGAAACTTTTGCATTGTGACCTGAATAATAAATTAAGAGATTATCTGGTATCGGTGTCCTTCCAATGGATTTCCTGACAACTTCGTTAATTCGCAGTTTATTGTCTGTCCAAGATATAACGATCGGGGCTGATTCAATTTCATAATGAATTAAATAATCGAAATCAATTTGAATATTTCTGCTATCAAACTCATACAAATGTCTGAATATCTCAATAAGAGCTTCAAATAAGTTTGATTTCCCGCTTCCATTTTTACCAACAAATATATCTAGAAAACTATCCCCTTCAAAGTTCATCGTGAAATCTTTTAAATTTTTATATTTGCTAATATAGACAGTCTTCAACCGCATCTTTTCATTCTCCCCGCACCATCCCCTCCAAAATCTCGCCCCTCTTTTCCTCCGCCTTCCCTATCCTTTCTTCCAACTCATCGCATAACGCCAAAAGCTGGTCTACCTTTTCCACAATCCGTTTTTGTTCGGCAAGTGGAGGAAGAGGAACTTTGATCATCTTCAATTTTGATCCGCTAAAGTTAGCTTGGTTAGTTTGTTGAGTAATATGTGGTTCAATTTCATTTAAACGGCAAATTCTAGAATTCATATAGAAATTTAAATATTCGATATGAATATATTTAAATATTGTCGCTCGAATAAGATAAGAGGCAAGTGTAACAGATTTCTCTTCTCCATAAAAAATTGCAGTTTTCCCAACTAACTCGTAGCTATTTGTCCTATTGAAAATCAAATCTAAGTTTTTTAAAAATAATCTTGGAAGATCCTTTATCTTTTCTGACACAAACTTCAAATTACTAATATCCAATTTCCCATCCTGGATATTATTCATTCTTAGAATTGGTACGCCCTTGGAAGTATTGGCTTTTTCAGATGTACCGTAGTCTACTGCTTCACACACCTCCCCCAACCGCACCCACTCCCATCCTTCCGGAATCACAAACGGCTTCTCTTCTTCCTTCACCGGTGGCAACGACTCACTCTTCTTCACCTTCCCTTCCGCCACCAAACGCGCCTTCTCCGCTTGGATCTCTTTCAACAACTCATTCGCTGGCTGATCCTTTGGATCTTGCTCTACAAGTTTCCCCATCACCGCCAATTGCAACACTGCCTTTCGCAGTTCTTTGACATTCTCTTTCACAGAATAGAGTTCCTGGAAATGAGTTGTGAGAAATTGAAAGTGTTTTTGAAAACTTTTCTGCGAATCGCCTTCTAACATCTGTGTAATGACTGATTGATGGAGGTCTTTTCGTTTGGACTCTTTGGATTTTTTGAGTGTTTCCAGTTCGTCGCATAACAGAAAAAGCTCATCGATCTTTTCTACGATCCGTTTTTGTTCGGTAAGTGGAGGAAGGGGGAGAGAGATGTTTCCTAGTGTTGCGCTAGAGATGCTAGAAATGGCAACTCCTTTTCTATAATTTTTTATCTCTCCAGTAAAATCTAATTTTTGGAAGAATCTAAAGAAATAATAAGGATTCCCTTTATTCAAAAATCTTACTCTATGAATATGATTTTGAAAGCAAATATCCTTATCGTAATTCCAGACTGCTGCTCTACCGGCCTCGCCTCCTTCACAAATTAACAAATCTCCCTTCGTGGCAGTGCATCGAAATAATTCTTCTTCTCTAAAAGGCATCTGTCGTAATTCTTCTAATTCAAAAAATCCCCAATATAGATTTGAGGTCGTAATATATTCTCGGTGAATACCAGAATTTCTTCCTTTATCTAATGTCTTTCCAGAATTGTGTACAGAAACATCCCCTAACCTCACCCACTCCCATCCTTTGGGAAGGACAAACGGCTTTTCCTCTTCCTTCACCGCTAGCAAAGCCTCAGTCTTCTTTACCTTCCCTTCGGCCACCAAACGCGCCTTCTCCGCTTGGATTTCTTTTAGGAGTTCACTTGATGCCTGGTCGTTGGGATCCTGAGGAACCAGTTTTCCTTGCATGGCAAGGGTTAGGATGAGTTCACGGAGTTTTTTGATTCCGTTGGGGTGTTCGAGGGCGGTGTCAAAATGGGTTTGGAGGAGTGGGTTTAGGGAGTTTGGCATAGAAGTTTCAGGTTGACGAATAGCTTGACGATAGGTAAACTGATGGATGCGACCGGGCTCCTTCCAAAAGGAAGTTCTGGCCGCAACAAAGTCGCCCGCTTGTAGCGGGTGCAATTTTTGAAATCATACATATACAATGCCTCGTGCATCTTTTTTACTAGCTTCCTTTAATAGAATTGGATCCAAAATATCAAAAAGACAATCCACGTTATATTTCTTGTAACTTCCTTTTGGATATAAATTGCGATACAATGCATGTGCAATCAAGTCGGCAATCTGCACAAAATACGAGTGTTCTGATTTCCGAATCACAGGATCTTCCAGAATTTGATTTATGTTAGCCATTCGGGGTTTGCTAGAATACAAACTTGGAACAGGATTATAGATTCGCATCTTTCGAACAAGTCCTCTTAATTTTGGCTCATTCGTTTCATCAGAAAAAAGAATCCCATACTCATTTCCTTTTTTCTCTAAAAATGTATTAAAGCGAGTGATTAAAAATTTCCAACAATCTTCTTGAATATCCTCATCCAGACCAAATGATCGATTTTCTTTTCGGTATACGACATTCAAAATTTTTGCCTGATTCATTTGCGATGTAATGTCGGTCAGAATGGATTGATAGATATGAATTCGTTTGCTCCGATTCAATTTCTTTAGAAAAATATTATCTCTAGGATTGATAAACTCTGAACCTTTCACTTCCAAGCGAACAGGAATTTCATACTGCTGTTTGATTGCTCGACGTAGATTAACAAATGTATTTAGATAGGTCCGCCACTCAGTCATTGGAATTATAATGCCAGATACGATGTAATGCGATGAACCTTTTCTTGCTTGTCCTACTTCTGCAATTTCTTTTCCAGGATCCCCAGATTCATCTATATACATAAAATACATTTACTTTCTCCTGCTACGGTCTAAGAAAACAACTTACTTAAAAATCAATTGACTCATTTTTAAGTTTCATGGCTCAACGGAGTAGAGCCTGTCTTTGTATGAACTCCGACTCCATGTCGTCGAAGGGTATCCTTCTTAGTGCTTAGCTGGGCTTTTTTCATTTTCTAAGGCATCCCACCTAACGCTTTCATCAATTCTTGTTTGAGTTTGTCTCTTACCTGGTTTAGTTCCTTGGAAACTTCTTCGTATTCCTTTGCGAGTTCCTCTGGATCTCGGTGCACCACATCCACCACATGCGGATTTTTAAAATCCAAATTGTAGTTGCGGGAAACAATGTCTTTGGCACTCACCTTCCAGGCAAATTCGGTTTCCTTTCGTTTGTTCCACCATTTTTTTTCGAGATCAAATTCCGCAATCGTTAAAGGTTTGGAACGTGAATACGATTTGTACCCAGGTGGATACGGATGTTCAAAAAACCAAACTTGTTTGGTAGGGCCTCTCTTTTCGAAAAAAAGGAGATTGGTATTGATCCCCGTATAGGGACTAAATACTCCTTTGGGAAGGCGAACAATTGTATGTAAGTTAAATTCTTCGAGTAACTCTCGTTTTAGATTGGTTTTAGTTCCTTCTCCAAACAAAAACCCATCGGGAAGCACCACTGCCGCACGACCCGTATCATGTTTCAGAAGGTGCATGATGAGGGCCATAAACAAATCAGCAGTTTCTCGAGTCTGGTATTTTTTAGGGAAATTGTTTTCAATCCCATCTTCTTCCATCCCACCAAACGGAGGATTTGTGATTATGATATCCACACGATCTTTCGGGCCATAATTTACAAGCGAACGGCTGAGTGTATTGTCATGGCGAATATTGGTAGGAACTTCAATTCCATGTAACATCATATTGGTGAGAGAAAGCATATGAGGAAGTGGCTTTTTTTCCACACCGTGAATGGTGGTTTGTAAAATCAGTTTGTCTTTTGCAGTTTTGGTCTGATTTTTTAAGTGTTCGATGGATGTGGTGAGAAACCCACCTGTCCCACAAGCCGGATCCAAAATGGTTTCCCCCAATTTCGGATCAATGATATCCACCATAAACTGAGTCACTGCCCTCGGAGTATAGTATTCCCCTGCGTTTCCTGCAGATTGCAAATCTGCCAGGATTTTTTCATAAATATCATTAAACAAATGCCTGTCGGTGGAATTATTAAAATCCAAATCTTCTTCGATGGTGTTGATCACCTGTCGAAGTAAGGTGCCAGACTTCATATAGTTGTAAGCATCCTCAAAAACACTTCCAACCACTCTTCCTTGTGCACTCACACCGGCCTGGGTTGCCAGTTTCTTTAACGCAGGAAAAAGATTATTGTTCACAAAATCAATGAGCTCTTCCCCGGTCATCCCTTCGGCATTGGAGGCCCAACTGCTCCATTGAAACCTTGAGGCAAGTGGGGATTTATAATCTTTGAGGGTCAGTTTCCATTCTTTTTCTTTATCATCAAAGATCTTTAAAAAGAGTAACCAAACCATCTGGCTGATTCGTTGGGCATCACCATCAACACCCACGTCTTTCCGCATAATATCTTGAATCGACTTAATTAAAGTTCCAATTGCCATATTGTCTAAATCAACCTTAGTTTATGCTATCTCAAGGTACAGTGCATTTTCCAAACCTGTAATGGCTTCGTTGTATTTTTCAATCCCACCAAATTCTTGGATGATCTCCATCGGTGTCCCAAATTCAGGAAATGGATTGATGGTAAGGATTTGTGTTTCTTCAATTTGAACCACACCTGAGTCTGCGTATTTTTCAAGAAGGGCATCCAAAACCTTCCGCGCCGCTTCCCCATACTTCTCAAAGTAATTCGTTTTTTTAACTCTGTCGGCCCGTTCCCGTCTTGTCAATGGGCGTTTGTCCCAGACTACGTGGCAGATCAAATCAAAGGAATCCACATCCTTTCCTACATCTTCCGCAAGAGCCTCTAAAAAGACTCCTTGGTTTGCTAATTCTTCTAAGATCGCTTGTTTTCTTTCTGTGGCATTCCAATGCTTTCGGAACTCATCAAGAGTGGAAAATTCTTTGGTTACAGTCTTTCTGGTGTAATCTTTCAAAGACTCAGTCACCAGTTTTCCATTGGCATCGAAGTATTGCACTCGCTCCGAGGCAACACGAACTTCTACACTATCCACATAGTATTTCAATACCCGATTTCGAGGCAAATCCCCTTCCTGAAATTCTCTTCCATCGAAATGTAAAGAAGGATCAAATTCAGATTCATTTTCTCCGAATCCAGTCACACCATTTGAGGAACCAACATCTCCATCCATTTCCTCATCCAAAGATTCCGGAGGTGTTACTGGCTCGCCTTCTTTTGGTTCATAAATCTGCACGGGGTCTCCATCAAAATCAGGATCCGCAAATAACTCCGTTGCCCGTTTAAAATCCATAATTGTGAAATAGTATTTATCAAAATCTTCGTTAATTCGTGTTCCGCGACCAATGATTTGTTTGAATTCCGTCATCGATTGGATGTGTTGGTCAAGAACAATGAGTTTGCATGTTTGCGCATCCACACCTGTTGTCATGAGTTTGGATGTCGTTGCAATCACAGGGTATTTGGATTCAGGGAAGATAAAATTATCCAGCTCTTCTTTACCTTCTTCGCTATCACCAGTAATCCTCATCACATACTTACTGTTTTGACTAGCCAAATCACTGTTTTCATTGACCAGGGCTTGTCTCATCCTTTCCGCATGATCTATATTTTCGCAGAATACAATGGTCTTATGAAAACGATCGTTCTGCTTCAAAAATTCACTGACTTTCGAAGCAACAAGTTCCGTTCGTTTGTCTAAGATAACTTTTTTATCAAAATCACTTTGTTTATAAACTTTATCTTCAATTTCATTTCCATACTTATCTCGCATTCCCTTTTCAGGTCGCCAGCCCGATAAATCCTTATCTAAGTCAATCCGAATCACTTTGTAAGGCGCAAGAAACCCATCCTCAATCCCTTGTCTTAGCGAATATGTATACACTGGTTCCCCAAAATAATGGATATTAGAAACATCCTTTGTTTCTTTGGGTGTTGCGGTTAGTCCAATTTGAGTCGCAGAAGAAAAGTATTCAAGTATAGCACGCCAATTGGAATCTTCTGCTGCACTTCCCCTATGACATTCATCCACTACGATTAAATCAAAAAAATCTGGCGAAAATTGTTTATAAATATTTTGTTCTTCTTCTGTTCCCGTAACTGCTTGATACAAAGAAAGATAAATTTCGTACGATTTGTTCGCTTGCCTCTTTTGGATTTTGGTCATTGCCGATCCAAATGGTTTAAAATCATTGGTCATTGTTTGATCAACCAAGATATTTCGATCAGCCAAAAACAAGATTCGTTTTTTTGCCTTGGATTTCCATAACCTCCAAATGATTTGGAATGCTGTGTATGTTTTTCCAGTCCCAGTTGCCATAACAAGTAGCAGACGCTTTTGACCCTTCGCAATGGCCTCGATCGTTTTGTTAATTGCTAAAATTTGATAGTATCTTGGTGATTTATTTGATCCATCACTATGATAATCTTGAGTGACAAGCTCTTCCTGCGTTGAGTCAAGTCCTTGCGCCTCTTTCCACATTTTCCAAAGTGATTCTGGATTTGGAAATTGATTCAAACTCAATTCAGTTTCAAGGTTTCCCTCACTCACAAGTTTGTTATGAAATAAAAAAGAATCTCCATTAGAACTAAAAACAAATGGAACTTGTAACAAATCAGCATATTGAAGGGCTTGTTGCATCCCATCGCCAACGGAATGCCTATTGTCTTTTGCTTCGATCACAGCAATCGGAATATTAGATTTATAAAACAAAACATAGTCTGCACGTTTATTCTTTGCTCTAGTATGAAGTTTCCCACGAACAATAATACGTCCGTTTGTAATCGGAAATTCCTCTCTCACTTGCCACTGCAAATCCCAACCAGCTGCTTCCAGTGCAGGATTAATAAATTTAGAGCATATATCTCGCTCAGAGAGGCTTTTTTTATTCATTTAAGGCATTCCAATCAGGATAAGAAAACCTGATTCCTATTTTATCTTTTGAAATCAAAATCTAACAAACATTACTTTGTAAGATTCATAACTCAATTACTTTTTAGGGTATACCCTACCTCAGACAAAACAGCGATGCGAACAGGTATTCAGAAACAAAAAAGCCTCTGATCTTACGACCAAAGGCTTCTTTCCATCTTACTCTTCTTCAACTATATACGACAAAGGTTCTATCTTTCCCGATGCGGGAAAGCCAACCGCAACGACCCATAGGGAGTGAGGTTGGGACTTTTGCGGAGCGTAAGCCTAGCAAAAAGTCCATCGGCGCAGACCGCCAAACTTCTCCTCCGGACATAAAAAAAGCCTCACATCTTTCGACATAAGGCTTATTCTTATCTTACTCTTCTTCAACTATATACGACAAAGGTTCTATCTTCCCGATTAGGGAAAGCCTGCGGAGCACCAAGCGGCACTGCCGCGACTGCGAGCACCCGACTTGATGCGTGAGCTTCGAGCTCTAGCATCAAAGTCGTTCGGCGCAGACCG
>NZ_RQFO01000008.1 GCF_004770045.1 Leptospira montravelensis | reverse complement strand
CTGAGTCCCAGCGGGACGTTAGGGACTGGCATGCAGCTTGCGTATGCGAGCGAATGCCAGAAGGGAAATGTGCCGCAGGCCAAGCGAGGCCGCAAGTGCCGAAGCGCAGTGAGTAGACGCTGTTATACGACGTTTTCGAATATAGCGATTTGATTAAGCCACGGATGGCGTTTTCTTAGGCTCTTAATAAAACAAATTCTTCTTTGTTCTTCTTTTTTTTGGGGACAGCTTTAATCTCAACATCAAATCCACAAGCGTGAACATAATCGACTAGAGTAGAGATTTTAATATCAGATCTAGATTCAATTCTTGAAACGCTAACTTGAGAAAAACCATCCACATCAGTTTGCTTGATTCCTTGTTTTTGTCTTAGTTCAGCAAGCTTCAATTTGAAGATTTGTTTTTGAGCCTCAGCTTTTGCTTGTTCAATAATATCTTGTGAGACAAATTTAGTAAGATCAGTATCAAAACTTTTTAATTCTTTTTTTTTCTTAATCATATTACAAATCTCCTAAATATTCAGCATATAATTCTTCAGATTTTTTAATCATGTTTGGATAAAATTTCTTAGATGTAGCTTTATTTCCGCCAATTAGTAAAATAGCATTTCTCTTAGGATCAAAAACGAAAAATATTCTAAAGGGTCTATTTTTGCTATTAACTCTAAGTTCCTTTAAATTTTTAATTTTAGAACCAGTAATGGTATCAACATGTGGTCTTCCAAGTCTAGGACCAAACTCTTTAAGAATTTCGATGGAAACTAAAATATCCTTTTTTGCATCATTATCTAGATCTTTTAGCCAGAGAACCATCTCTTCGGTTCTTTTTATTTCATACACTTAGAGTAATATAACGCGTAGGTAATGTTTGTCAAGAATTAAGTAATCTCTTTTTCTTCCTTTTTTCGTTCTTACGGGCACGGACGCCCGTTCTTTTATAGATTTCTCGGAAATGTCGTATAACGAACTAG
>NZ_RQFO01000007.1 GCF_004770045.1 Leptospira montravelensis | reverse complement strand
CAAACAAACCTTTGATCCTGAAAAATCAGAAAACCGTGAAATTGCTGTAACCATGTTTGATCCAAAGGCTATGGCGCGAGTCGCCCAAGCTGCACAATCTGCTTTAGGTCAGCTTGCAACAGATCCTCAAAAGATGTTTGAGTTTAACTCTGCTGATGAAAAAGGCAAAGAAGCCATGATCGAATCTGCGAAGAACTCTGGTTATTTGGTTGGACCTACTGTCGGGGGAACCTTCGGAACTCACCACTTCAACCAGTTCTATCCTATCCTTAAGATGAAGGAAAAATACAACGAGATCAAGGCAGAAGGGGAAGCACTCAATGGCAATGGATTTGCCAATGCTGTGGGAGGCGTGGTCTCTGTTGCAACTGGTGGAATTATTAACGCAAAAACTGCTGCCAAGTTCATGAACGATAATGGGGATGTGATTGATACCATCGCCACAGTCGCTGCTGTAATCGCTGCTCCGTTTACTGGTGGAGCATCGCTACTTGTGCTTGCTGCATATAAAGCGGTTCAAGGTGCCTACGCAGGTGGGGTGCTTGGTGCAGCTGCAGGTGCAATCACTGGACTTGCGGCAGGTGGACAAATGTTTGGAGCCAATCTGGAAATGTCCTATTCCTACGCGGATGGTTTCGGTGCCAGTGTCGGTGCTGGGGTGAAAGGTGTCACTGTCGGAGTCAGTTATTCAGATCAAGCTGGTTTTGGGGCAAGTATCAGTGCAGGTGTGGGTCCATTAAGTGTTGGTATTAATTATTCGCAGCAAGGTGGATTTGGAACTAGCGTAGGTTTTAAAACTGGCAACATTCAAGTTGGCCTTTCCTATTCTGAACAAGATGGTTTCTCCGGTCAAATTGGTGCCGCAGGTGGAGGAATGAGAGGGGGACTCAACTATTCCAAAGCAGATGGCCTTGGTGTTTACGCAGGAAAAATGTTAGGACAAGGAGCCTTGTCGAACACAACAAGTGCCGAAGTAGGTTGGAATCGTGAAAAAGGATTCCAAGCGTCTTACGGCTCAGATGAGGCACGCGCAACATTTAGCCAAAAAGATGGTTTTGGAGCAAAGCTTAGCGGTGAATTTGCTGGTGTTGGAGGAAATCTAGAATTCACGCAACGAGGTGGGTTCAGCGCATCCTTGAGTGGCGAAATCATGGAAGGGGTGAAAGGAACAGTTAGTTTTAATTCGAAAACAGGATTTGAAGCGTCTGTTTCTGGTGAGATCGCTGGAAAGAACCTAAGTCTAGGGATAAGTGAAGGTGGAAAACTAAGCTTCAACCACAGCAATGTGGGTCAAGAAGAATCGCTGTTCATCAATAGCATGGACGAACTCCAATCGAAGAACGATTCAGATATCCAAAAGGCAAAACAAGCAATTGTAGAGAAGTCGTTCGAAAAATACAAAAAAACGATGATTGAGCTGAATCCAGATCTTGCAGAGTATGCGAACGATCCGAAGAAACTCCAAGATAAGATCAAAGAACTGGATGAAGGTGGGAATCTGAACCATCCAGGAGATAAAGAAAAAGATAATGCTGTGGTTGATTCGGGCCAATCCAGGGATTCTATTTTCAGTAAGGTGGGCGGTGCTATTGCTGACTTAGGTACTTCTTTCCTAGGAACAAGAGTATCCTCTGGTATGGGTTACGTAGATGAGAAAGGTGTATTCCACCAAAGAACTTGCTTCGTTGCAGGCACAAAAGTTCATACAAAAGACGGACTCAAGAACATCGAAGATATCCAAGTTGGGGATGAAGTTCTATCTAAATCCGATGAAACAGGCGAAGTCTCTTACCGCAAAGTAGTTGAGACCTTTATCCGCCAAACAGAAGCTATTTACACTGTTTCCTTTACTGATGGAACAACTCTAGAAACCACTTGGAACCACCCGTTCCGTGTGAAAAACCAAGGTCATGCCTTAGAGAAGTTCTCTATAGAAACTACTGATTGGGTAGAGGCAAAAGATTTACATCCTGGGGATGTGGCTCTTGGTGCTGACGGAAAGGAACTGGTTATAACCGACATCACCATTGATGAGCGGGAAGAGACAGTTTATAACTTTGAGGTGGCAGAGTATCATACCTACTTCGTAGGGGAAGTCGGGGTTTGGGTGCATAATCGGGGCGTTGAAGATTATAAAATACTTGTTCAAGCAGCAGAAGCAGCGTCACTCCAAACCGCAAAATTGCCACCTCAATTACAAAGACCACTTATGGCCGGAGCATATACGATTCTTGGCATTGCAGCCGTTGGTATTACAGGTGGAATTATCTATGATTCAATAATGGGTAATGGAAATCAAAATGATTCTAATGGATCTAAGAATAAACTCCAAGGAGATCCAGGAAGATATTTGGATGTATCTCCAATAGAAGCAGAAGAGATGAGGAAACAAGGTTTAGATCCTTTGAATCGAAAGGATGTAGATTCATATTTAGCCCCAATAGGTAATAATAAATCTCGTTTATCTACTTCTACTCCAATCGATCAAAACAGATTATACCCAGGTGATCCAAATGGTACGGTTAGGAATCAAATCCCCGCAGGGTGGCTAACTGATCCTTCAAATAAAAAAAATAATGGAACTAGGTTTTATGATCCAAAAAATGAAAGAGGCAATAATATTAGAGTAATGCCCGGAAATCCAAATTCTCCAAACCCGGCACAACAATCACCTTATGTGAAATGGGTTAAAGATGGTAAAGTTAGGGATGTAAATGGGAACCCCTTAAAAGATGGAGATCAACCTGAAGCACATATTCCAAGAGAACAATTTAGGATGAATTAGATGGATGAATTAGAGTGGATAAGATTTGTTTTCAGAAAGATTAATGAATTCTCAGACATTAACCTTCAAAAAGATGTTTGGGTTTTCGGAAATAAACCAGATTATGTTTCATCGTTTGAAGAAGCATACTGTACACTTATTGAGGATTTAACTTTTAGTGACTTTATACAAGAAAAGATTCTTATCAAATATGGGATTGATGTATCATTAGAAGAAGAATTAAAAAAATTATACATTATGCTTGAGGCTTATAAAGAAAAAGATACAGATAAGGAAATAGTAGAAGATCCAGAATGGCACACTGTGGTAAATCAAGCTCAAACGGTTATGAAGCTTTGGGAAAAAGAAAAAACTAAAATTTCGAGTGAGTTTTAATTAATTGAGTTTAGTGAGCCTCGTCAAAACCATAATAGCGAACAAGATGTTCGTTAAGTTAGACGCTGGATGCAATCAGGAACGATTTTGAAGACAAAAAACAAACAGAAGTCATCGATTTCTAGTGATTCACAAAGATTTTGTTCCCTGAGCCTCGCCAAAACTATAATAGCGAACAAATTGTTCGTTAAGTTAGACGCTTGATGCAAACGGGGCCGATTTTGAAGACAAAAAACAAACCGAAGTCATCGATTTCTAGTGATTTACAAAGACTTTGTTACCAAAATGAGTGTTCCGTTGATCGTTAGGACATAAGGAATCCATCTCTTCTATGGAAGAGATTACTTAGACAAAGCTTGCAAACAATGGTTATAAACCGAAGCGTAAAAGAGATTAGTCTCTCTTAAGCGCTTGTTTCCAGGAGTAGGTGTGGTATAGACCACCTAACACGGGAGTGGATTGCAAGTGGCAGTTTCCATATCTCGGTTTGTGGAGTGTTGGTGAGGGGATGGTGTTTCTTTGTTGAGGGCAAGATGGGTTCGGTTGTGGTTGTAGAAGTGGATAAACTCTTCTAGCTTCACCTGC
>NZ_RQFO01000006.1 GCF_004770045.1 Leptospira montravelensis | reverse complement strand
AAGTCCCGAAGCGAAGCGGTTAGTCGCTGTTATACGACGGTCAGTATTCTAGTTAATCCAGTTTTCGATTTTAAGTTCTTTAATTCTCTTAAATTCTTTTTCATTGTTTGTAACTAGTATTATATCATTTGCGATAGCTTGTGAAGCAATGAGTAAGTCATAAGGACCGATGATTTCTCCCTTTTTTTCTAGTTTAGTTCTTATTGATCCAGCTATAGAAGCAGATTCTGAGTCGAAGGGGATAATGTTTAGAAATCCAAGAAATTCATTAAGAGTTTTTTTGTTTTGTTCTGATTTTTGACTTTTTTCAACGCCATATTTAAGTTCAAATTCAGAGATTGCAGAAATGAATATGTTATCTAGGCTTATCTTTTTGAATTTTTGATATACTGCTTCAGGTTTTTGATTTATGATGTAAATGCAAATATTTGTATCTAACAAATACTGATTCATATCGTATTTCGCTTATCAAAAGTTTTCGGTTGATTTCTTTCAATGTTAAAATCATCGGAAAAATCATTTAGTGATTTCCATAGTCTATCAACAGCATCATCGATCGGGGATATGATGACACAGTTCCCGTCTTTTCTGATGTAGACTTCCTTTCCTTTAAATCGAAATTCTTTTGGAAGTCTAACAGCTTGGCTATCACCGTTCTTAAATAATTTAGCACGATTCATATATATATTCCAGTATATATGTTTTGGTTTGTCAAGTCCTAAATAGTTAGATATTTCTTCATTATTACTCTTACTTTCAGGAAAACATCTGCTGACTGTCGTATAACGAACTAG
>NZ_RQFO01000005.1 GCF_004770045.1 Leptospira montravelensis | reverse complement strand
CCTAGTTCGTTATGCGTAATCGCTCAAATGTATGCCTCAGGACATGGGAAACACTTTTTAATATGCTAAAAATATCGAAAACATAGGCAAAAGCACCATATTCAATCGCTTGACTTTTACACAAAAACGACCAATTTTGAGATATGGCGAAAGTTGAACTTCTAGATTCAAACTCTATTCAAAACTCCTTAAAAAATTACAAAAAGGAATTGGATATTCTAGGAGTGGAGACCATTCATCTTTTTGGATCCGTCGCTAGAAACGAAGCAAGGCAGAATAGCGATATTGATTTCCTTGTCAAATTCAAGTCTGGAATGAAAAATTTTGATAATTATATTAATCTTACATTTCTACTTGAAGACATTTTTAAAGTGAAAGTTGATTTAATTACTACTGAATCTATATCTGGTTCTCTGAAAATTTCTGTTGAAAGTGAGTCAGTCTTAATTGAAGTCTGACTTAGATTTTTTTAAGCATATATATAATGAAATTCTCTTTCTAAAGGATGAATTATCAAAAACTGATGAAAATTCATTTCTTAATAATAATGTTCTTAAACGAGCCTTTGTTCGAAGTATTGAGATTATTGGCGAAGCCTCTAACAAACTTTCTGATTCCTTTAAGAAAAAGAATAATCAACCTGAATGGCGGAAATTTTCTGCAACAAGAAACCATTTAATACATGGCTACTTCATCGTTGATTATGAT
This sequence comes from Leptospira montravelensis, assembly GCF_004770045.1. Classification (NCBI taxonomy): domain Bacteria; kingdom Pseudomonadati; phylum Spirochaetota; class Leptospiria; order Leptospirales; family Leptospiraceae; genus Leptospira; species Leptospira montravelensis. The sequence goes on along the minus strand of NZ_RQFO01000005.1, from coordinate 264 downwards.
ATTGTTTGGGATCTTGTTAAGAACAAAATTCCAATACTTGAAATTCAAATTAAAGAAATTTTACAAAAAGAAAAAACACTTTTTGATTAACTTCCGCGACTACGCATAACAGCGACTAACCGCTTCGCTTCGGGACTTAAGCCCTCGCTCGGTCTGCGACACATAGGCTTCTGGCACTCCTCTTGCTTACGCAAGCCTCGTTCCAGTCCCTAACGTCCCGTTGGGACTCAGGGCCAGCCTACGTCGGTTAGTCTAGTTCGTTAT
>NZ_RQFO01000004.1:1180000-1205575 GCF_004770045.1 Leptospira montravelensis | reverse complement strand
ACTAACCGCTTCGCTTCGGGACTTACGCCCTCGCTCGGTCTGCGACACATAGGCTTCTGGCACTCCTCTTGCTTGAGCAAGCGTCGTTCCAGTCCCTAACGTCCCGTCCGGGACTCAGGGCCAGCCTACGTCGGTTAGTCTAATTCGTTATACGAAATCTCTTAAAAAATTTTCCTTAACAGAAATAACTCAAAAAATGGAAATTTTTAATCTTTACACTAAGTTCACAAAGTTAAACTGTTCTGGTAGATGAAAAGTCGAGTCTATATTGAAACTTCAGTAATAAGCTACTATACGGCAAAACTTTCTAAAGATATTCGCACTTTATCTCGTCAAGAAACAACAATTGACTGGTGGGAAGAGGAAATGAGTAAATTTGACTGCTTTATCTCTCTAGCCGTAATTGAAGAAATTTCAAAGGGAAACCAACTCGAAGCTGATAAAAGATTAAAAGCATCCGGAAATTTGCCAATTTTAGCTGAAAAAGTTGAAATTATGGCTCTTGCTGACAAATATTTTTCAAAATTAAACATTCCAGAAAAATCTAAATATTATACAATTCATATTGCGTATGCTTCATTTTATGAAGTTGAGTAACTTTTAAGTTGGAATATGAAACACATTTCTAACCCGAGAACTCAAAGTGCATTAATTGACTTGAATTTAGAACTAAATTTAAAAACACCCTTGCTTATTACGCCGGAAGCTTTAATGGAGATTTCATAATGGATGATTTAATTATAACAGAAGTTAGAAAAATTAAAACCGAGTTAGAACAAGAAAGTAAAAATGATTTTGAACTAATTCTAAAAAAACATCAATCGCTACATGAAATTTATAAAACAAGAATTGTAGAGAAAGATGAATTAGATAGAAAGTCTAAAACCCCTTCTTTAAAATAAGAGACTTCGCATAACAGCGTGGAAACGCTTCGCTTCGGGACTTGCGCCCTCGCTCGGTCTACGACACATAGGCTTCTGGCACTCGCCTTGCGTACGCAAGCTACGTGCCAGTCCCTAACGTCCTGTTGAGACTCAGGGTCGGACAACTTCGGTAAGTCTGGTTCGTTATGCGAAATAATTCAAACATAATGAAATTTTTGATTCCATATATAATAATGTTATTATTATACTCATGTTTTGGTGTAAGTTCTTCGCTTAGAATTAAATTCCATCTTGATTATAAAGAAGAGAAAAATGATAAGACATTCTGTTCGAAACTTTTCGTAAATAAACCTGCATTGAATGAAAATGCGGTAGAAAAAGAAAATACAACCAATGGAAAGTATTTATTTTACAGTGGAGTCACATTTGACACTGTCGTTGCAGGATCTTTAGGATATTTTGTTCATCCTCTTTTAACACTGGTTTATATTTCTACAGGTTCCATCTACCTTTTGATGGAAAGAATACCGAAATATTTCTTAATAAATCTTGTAGAATGTGGTGAAATTACGAATTTAAACAATAACCCACGTGAATACTTCTATCTGATTGAATACAATATAGCCAAATTTGAACATGAATGCAAATTGGATGAATCTACAAAAACAGAACTTAAAGATCAAATCATTTATGAAAGAAATTTACATTTATCTGGAATTGAAAACAGAATCATAAACAAGGAAATCCAGTTTCAACAAAATAAAATCGATGAGATAAATTGTCTATACACTGTTAGATTTGTTAATTTTTAAATTCAATAATAAAAATAGAGACAAAATGAATCTATGGTTATATGATTTCAACATTCACTCTGCGTATAACAGCCTGCACTTGTAGGCTTCGCGATTTGGAGGGTTGGTCAGTCTAGTATTGTTGCGAATTTAGGCTGATTTTTTTAAAATGAGCAAAAGGAGATAAAATGAATCAAACCATTAATTTTTTAAAAAGCGTATATCTTGCTTTTATACCTACCCTAGGTTTAAAACATGCGAAACAAAACCATAATATTGGAACCAAAACTGATATTTTGTATTTGGCAATTTTGATTGCAATTCCTGGTTTTTTTTCAATGCTCTTTGCATCGTTTTTTTTCTTCGCAAATCCTGATAAATATTTCGACGACTTTCCTGCTTTCAAGATTTTGAATGGAAATGTTGAAACAGAGATTGAGTGCGATTCTAAATATGAAGATGAAGAATCTGGACTTGCACTATATTTCGTTCATTGCTCCGAATCCATTCCTAATGATTTGCCTGTTAATTCTGTAATTATTTCAAGTAAACACATAAGTGTAGTTAGGAAATCCGGCGAAATAAGATCTTTTCCTGCAGGCACTTTCGGCGATTGGGATTTCACAAGTGAAAATATCCAACAATGGATAAAGCTGGGAACCATACCTGCCATTATTTTGGGATTTTTGGTTATGATTCTATTTCAATTTATAATAAGAAAAATAGAAATTTTTATAATCTCAATTTTCTATAACTTATTTAAGAATATAAAAAATGCGGAAGAGAATTATAAAAATTCACTAAATGGGATTATTTTTTTAGCAATCATACCATCAGCCCTGATTGACGCATTCTTTGGGAAATTTGAAATTATCAACTCAATTACTTTCTATATATTTATATTTTACATAATCCTTTATTTGGTATTGTTAATAAAAGATATAAAAAAGAAGGAAGCAAATGTCGGCTGACAACATCGATAAACCTATTTCGTTATAAGTAGTTTTTGAAAAAAATAATGAAACTAACTAAAAAAGAAAGAATAGAGAATCCAAAGATCAAACAAATAGATCAAATCAAAGCGATTTTATTAAAAAGAGGAAATCCTAGATTCCAGATGTTTGTGATTTTGAGTGCGACTTTTATATGCACAACACTCTGCTCTATTAGCTTATTAAATTTTGGGATTACTAAAATGTATTTTCGATATCCAATCGCTATTTTTGTGGGGTATTTTTCTTTTTTTCTGTTCCTGAAAATTTGGATATTTTTTGCTTTTAAGGGAATGAATCTTCATCCAGATGAATCAATAAATATCTTGAGAATTGATTCTAATAAATTATCGAGTTGTTTAGATGTAAATATCTCATCTGCCCCCTATGATTTTTTATTCGAACATGAACAAGCTTTTTTAATTATACTTATTCTTATACTGACTCTTTCAGTTTTGATAATATTTGGATATGTTATATTTATCTCTCCAATTTTTCTTTCTGAATTAGTTTTTGAATCTTTTACCATGACTTTTATTTACAAAAAAATGCAAAATTACCAACAAATTGGTTGGTATGGTGTGGTTTTGAAAAATACAATTAAACCATTTTTAATATTACTTACTATCTTCACTTTTATTGCTTTTGTGATCCAATCTGCTTTGCCAGAAATTAAAAGTATGGGTGATTTAATTCATTCTATAGGCTCAGGTAATAAATAAAATCAATAACTACGCATAACATTGTCCTGTATACAAAGGGTAAAGGTAACTACAAAATACGATGTAGTAGTTGTTTAGTTGCCGGCTAAGAAATGGAACAAAATAGGAAAATGAAATAGGTATGAATCAATTGAATACGATACCAACAAAAGAATTTAAAACACAAAATAAATTTGAAGAATGGCTGGATAAAAATCATGGCCTTTCTAATGGAATTTGGTTAAAAATATTCAAAAAAGATTCTGGAATCAAAACTGTCAGTTATGCAGAAGCACTAGACGTTGCACTTTGTTATGGTTGGATAGATAGTCAAAAACAAAAGTTTGATGAAGAGTCCTGGTTGCAAAAGTTTTCTCCGAGAACTTCAAAAAGCATTTGGTCAAAAGTTAACATTGGACATGTGGAAAGATTAATCAAACTCGGTAAAATGAAACCTGCAGGCATAGCAGCTGTCGAAAAAGCGAAAGCAGATGGCAGATGGGATAAGGCATACGATTCACCAAGTAAAATGTCGGTGCCAGATGATTTTTTATTGGAACTTAGTGAAAACAAAAAAGCAGAAAAGTCCTTTAAGGAACTAGGCAAAACCAGTCTTTTCTCTATTGGATTTCGACTTCACACTGCTAAAAAAACAGAAACTAGAGAAAAACGTATTAAGGAAATCATTAAAAAGTTGGAGAACGGAGAAAAAATTTAGCATATTCAAATTGGAATGTTATTTTTGTTTAGATGGTAAATCCAATAATTCAATTTGAGAAAAGTTTGTTTAAATAATTGTAGATATAGATATCGCTGTTATTTACAAATATGTATTCGTTTTTTACTTTTAATCTTTTTACGATTAACAAATGTATTAAGTTTAGCTCCTGTGGAAATAAGTCATTTATAGATGTTTGCACATTGCCTATTTTTTGATTTAGACTTAGTTTTACTTGCGTCTTGATTCCATGATCATTTAACTCTTTAGAAAATGAATCGAGGTTTGTTTTTTTTGAGTAAAAAAATAGAAGCAGTTGATTTTCGGTTTTTGTTATTTTAAAAGAATCTGAAAATTCAGCCGTTTCGGAAAAATAAAAAGTCACTTCTTCTGGTTTGCAATTATTGATAAATTCAACAATAGAAAATAAGAAATCTTGGGTTAAACTGGCCTTGGGTATTTTAATATGTAGCAAATTTGGGGAATTAAGAAAAATAAAATCGAAAGTTGAGTGATTGTGTTTTTCTTTTTTTCTTAATAGATTGAACCAACCGTAGATTAATACCGCTAATAAAACTGAAAATGTGATATTTGTGTATAAACTGCTTGTGAAATTGATTTTAAAATATTCCGCAGAAAAAGTTATAATGAGTCCTGCCGTTTTAGTTAAAAACCTTTCTAGGATATAATTCATTTAGTATAATAAAACTTCTTCCCATTTGTAAAATAATCTACTATAAATTTTTAGAAAGGAATATTTCTGGTTTTAAATCCAATGAGTAGCTTCTGTTTTATGCTAATGTTAATTTCGCTAAGAAATAACTATCATGTTTTTTATGAAAATGTTTTGTAAAGAAAACCGTTCGTAGTCATTTTTATGAATGCGTATACGTGAGCAAAAGTATTTAATTGTAGTTCGAGTCTCATTGATAAGTATTTATAATTCTCAAATTTTGTATCATAGAATATTTTTGATTATTTTTCTCATTGTATTGGTTTCTACTGGTTGAAAAATGATTCTGAATAGACAAGAGGTTAAAGTTTGTACACACTCATTCGTTATGAAAATGTAGAATTAGCACATATCCAAGTAGAGAAGGGAGGAATAAAATCCTTTCCTTGTGGTTTCGATCCTTCCAAACATACAATGGAAAAATCATCCCAAAGGTTGGATTTAAAAAAAATCAGAGTTGCCGTAGCAAAATCAGCAAATGCCGATTCGGATATTTGCGGGACTTGTGTAGGTGCCTTATATTCAAATTAAACAGTAGTTTGGTTTTTTAGTCAATTGGTTTCAAAGGCATTACAATGAAGATAATTTCCATAGATCAAAACAATATTGATGTAGAGCATATTTGTTGTGCCCTTGGAAACGATATTAAAAATAAAACTAGGGCAGAGTCCAAAAAAAATTGGATGCGGGATTCATTTGAAGAAGGCCTTGTTTTTAAACGATTGGATGAAAGGGGCAAGGTGTTTATTGAATATATACCTGTTGAGAAATCATGGAAACCTATTGGAGGAAAAAATTTTATGGTGATCCATTGTCTTTGGGTTTCGGGTCAATTTAAGGGAAAAGGTTTTTCCACTCAATTGCTGAATGAGTGTATCTTCGATGCAAAACAGAAAAAAATGGATGGGATTGTTGTCGTTACCAGTAACCAAGTAAAGCCATATCTAACTGACAAAAAATTCTATTTGAAACATGGGTTTGAACTGGTGGATACAGCACCTCCATATTTTGAATTACTTCTCTTAAAGCTAAATCAAAATACAAAATTACCGTTCTTTTTGGAACACTCTAAAAATAAAATTAATACTCATAAAAAAGGATTAACATTTATTTATTCGAACCAGTGTCCATTTATGGAAGAGTATGTTTTGTTACTTGCCAATTTATCCAAAAAGAAAAAAATCCCTGTGGATATCAAAAAATTGAAAAATCATAAAGAAGCTCAAACGTTTGGGAGTCCGTTTGGAACTTTGGGAATTTATTATGAGGGAAAGTTTTTAACTCATGAACTAATGTCTGAAAAAAAATTCGAAACACTCCTTAATAGTTTATCTCAAATATAATCAATATTTCGAGAAGTTTGGAAAATAGAAATTTCCTTAAATACTGCGAAAGTTTAAATTCGTAGTTTCCCTTATCCTCCATTGACAAATATCAAGACCAACTTTGTATAAAAAATAAACAACGGGGTTGATTCCAATTCTAATTTAATTAACTTTAGCTATGTTAGTTGAGGGAAATAGAATTGAAAAATGCAAATGTAAATTTCGTTGAAAATGCTCTGACCGAAAAGGACGTCATAATTTCTCGTACCGATACTAAAGGTTTGATTACCTATGTATCGCCTGACTTTGCAAGAATTTCCGAATATTCTGTAGAAGAAATGATCGGGAAACCTCATAATATTGTCAGACATCCCGACATGCCAAAAGTGGTATTTGAAGAGCTTTGGGATTTTATCAAAGTAGGACTCCCCTGGACAGGAGCTGTTAAAAATAGGGCCAAATCAGGTAATTATTACTGGGTAGACGCAACGATCACACCCATTTTAAACGAAAGAAGGCAAGTAATTGGTTTTGTATCTGTGCGTAAAAAATTAGCGGATGCAAAGAAGGACTATTACGAAAAATTATATCGAAGATTAGGTGAAAAACCTTATTCGTTAAATAAAAAAAAGAAAATTTCTAAGAACATACGTTCGATCAAAGTACATGAATTAACTTTTGTTTTGTTAAGTTCTATTCCTTTTTTAAGTTTACTTTCATTGCAAATTTACGATAAACCTCTTATTTGTAGTTTGTTACTTTTAATGCAGTTAGGAATCGCAATTTCATTTGTATTGGTTCTCAGGCAAAAAAATCAAAAATTACAGAAAGCCACAGAATCTGTAATCTCCGTTTCCTCGGGAAGGTTTCAATATCCTGATCATTTTCAGAATGATAGTCGAGACGAAGTAAAAATAATGTTACTGTCAATGAAAAGTATGAGCATTAATCTTTGGGGAATCGTCTCGCAAATCCAAAAAGCAACAGATGCATCCATTCGTATTTCCAAGGAATTAACGGACCTTACCGACCATTTTTTTAGTTCCACACATTCGATGGCATCGGGAAGTGAAGAAGCTGCTGCCTGTATGGAGGAATTGACTTCCGCACTTGATAATATCAAACAAATTACTGCAAGTCATTCGGTCATCATGTCAGACATGAAAGATTATATGAATGCAGTGAATCAAAATTTGAAAGGAACTCAGAATGCTTTGAAAGGCTTGGACGACTTGTCCACAAGATCAACTCAAAAAGCTGATGCTGGAAAACAAAAAATTTCTGAATCGTTAGAAGGTATGGAGGCTATCAAACATGTCTCAAGTAAAATTTTAAATATTGTTTCTATTATTTCAGAAATTGCCGATAGAACAAACTTACTTTCATTGAATGCCTCAATTGAAGCAGCAAGGGCAGGACATTCGGGCGCGGGTTTTGCCATAGTGGCTAAAGAGATGATGGGTTTAAATGAACAAATTGCAGTTTCCGTGGAAGAAATAAAAAATTATGTAGATGAAACTTTAACGGTGATTAAAGAAACATCCCTTAAAGTAAACGAAGCCTCTACGGAAGTATTCTCCGTCGCTGACTTGTTTAGTGAAATGAAGTCGATTCTAAAGAAAGTGGCAGCATCATTGTATCATGATTTACAAGAGTCAACCAGAGTGAAACTCAAGTTAGACTCGGTGGAAGACCAAGTAAAACAAATTGACCAATCAGTATTAGAAGCAAATTTAGCTTCAAAACAAATTTCTAATATTCTACTTGGACTTTCGGAACAAGCACAAGTGATTGCGTATAAATCAGAAACATTACAAGAAAAAAGTTCTTTAGTAGTATCTGAACCAAAAAAAATTATGGATTTAGTAGAACATTACCATACGGGAGAAACGGAAGTTTTGGAAATTTCATTCTAAAAAAGACAAATCAAGTAAGTTTTCTGAAACGAAAACAACAAATAGTGGATCTGTATTTTTAAATGCGATCCACAAGAAGAATCGTTACATCGTCAGCAAAATCATTGAATCCTACATGGTCTTTGGCTGCTTGGATCAAGTGATTTGCTGAATTTTGTGTGTCTAATGATTTAGTTTTTAGAACTGCATTTTGGAACAATTCTTCATCATAACGTTTGTTATGATCCTTGGACATATGTTCTGTGATTCCATCAGTGTACATTACCAGTCGGTTTCCAGGTAAAAAAGGAAACGTTTTTTCCTCATAAAATAAATCGGGAATAAGTCCCAATATTTTTCCTTTCACATCTAACTGAATTATAGGTGAGTCCTTTTTATCCAATAAAAATGGTGCGTGGTGGCCTGCGTTCGCACAAAGAATTGTATTATTTTTTAGATCAATAATTCCATAAAATGCAGTGAGAAAGTTTCCTGCCAATTTTCCATATAACATGTGGTTTAGGGTGGTTAAAAACAGAGATGGGCTAAGTTTGATGTCTTGTTCAAAATTTTTTAACACCATATGTGCCATTGCCGCAAGAACTGCTGCCGAAAGTCCATGTCCGGAGATATCTGCTATCAAAATCGAAAATTTAGAATCTTCCAATTCTGAAACATCGTAAAAATCACCTCCCACTTGTTCCAAAGGAATATGCGCTACACCGTACGCCAGTTTGTCGGAACTAGGTAATGTGGATGGCATTATTTTTTTCATAATATTTTTGGCACGGTTCAGTTCTTTTCCTGTGTCCACAATTTGATGGAAAAGTTGAGCATTTTTAATCGTGCTACTCAGTCTTGCGGCAATATTCGTAAGTAAATCTAAATCAGAATGTTGAAAGGCGTATCCAGATAGTTTGTTATTGATACTAATGACACCAAGAAGTTCATCTTGAAAAATAAGTGGCGCTGATATCAAAGATTTAGATTCAAATTTGTATGGAGAAAGTTTATTATATCGCGGATCTAAATCAAGATTATGGATAAGTAGGCTTTCCTTTTTTTCTGCTACCCAACCGGAAACACCAGTTCCATAAGGAACTTTTATTTGATCATAAGCATCTTCTGGAATTCCTTTTGCGGAAAGGATACTTAATTCTTGTTTTTCTGCATTGGCAAGGTAAATGGTTCCAGAAGTTGCTCCGAGGTATTCTAAAACTCGATTCAGAATCCATTTTCCAAGTTCGTTTAAACTTTTTTCAGAAACGGATAATCTTTCAAATTCATTTAACAATGATAATTCCAGAATACGTTTGTCTAAACTGTCTTTAGTATTGGCATTTTGGATGGCAGTGGCTGCCACTTCAGACAAGGAAATCAGATATTCCAAATCGGATGAATCAAATAACCTATTGTTCGTTTTATTGATGACTTCAAGAGTGCCGATAAGTCTTTCTTCCACAAAAAGCGGAACACAAATAAGGGATTTTGTTTTAAAACCCGTACGTTTGTCCATACTAGCATTGAATCTTGGATCTTTATAGGCGTCTTCCAAAGCTATAGGTTTTTTCTCTTTGGCAACCATCCCCACAATTCCCTCACCTAACTCTAACCTAGCATACTGTTGAATGATTTCGCCCTTTTCTCCTAACGCTACTTCGCAATACAAAAATTCTTCATCTTCTAAAAGGAAAAGTGAACTTGCTTCAGCTTCTAATAGATCTTTAGAATATAACATAATTAAAGGAAGGAGTTGGTGCAAATCTAGGTTTGCATTCAAAATGGAAGAAATATGGAGTAAGCTACGAAACTTACTTAGGCTAGTGAGTGGATCTAAAGTCATGGGGCACCAAACCATTATTTCAGCTAGTTTCGATTCCGTCGATTTAGAATTTCTATTTGGATTAAATCAGAAATTCCAGAACCACTAAAAAAATACTTCTATATCCTTAGATTTTGTGAATTGTTTATCGTTTGCCAACGATTTTATTGATTTGTGTCAATGACGGTTTTAACAATTTCGATTTAGAATGAAGAGAAAGGATACGGAAATGCTTACAAAACTACCGAAACCAAAAACCTTAAAAGTTTATTTAGTTTTTATGCTGATAATCAGTTTATTCCCTGTTTGTTCGGGACCAAAAACAGAAGAGGCAAAACTCACTTATGCCCCAGAAGTCCCTCCTCATATTGAAAGAACGAGTGAAGCCAAAGTCGTTGTTAATATTGAAACTGTGGAAGTTGTGGGTAGGCTTGCGGATGGTGTTGAATATACATTTTGGACATTTGGAGGATCGGTTCCAGGCCCTATGATCCGAGTGAGAGAAGGGGATGAGGTAGAATTTCACCTAAAAAACCATCCTACAAGTAAAATGCCACATAACATCGATTTACATGCAGTCACAGGGCCAGGAGGAGGTGCTGCTGCCTCACTTACCATTCCAGGTCATGCTTCTAAATTTTCTTTTAAGGCATTAAACCCAGGATTGTTTGTATACCACTGCGCTACTTCCCCTGTGGGAATGCATATTGCGAACGGAATGTACGGTCTAATTTTTGTACAACCTAAGGATGATCTTCCTAAGGTGGATAAGGAATATTATGTAGTGCAAAGTGAATTTTATACAAAAGGAAAAAATGGTGAACCAGGTCTCCAACCATTCAGTATGGAAAAAGCCATTACGGAAATTCCCGATTATGTTGTATTTAATGGATCTGTGGGTTCCCTTGTAGAAGACAGAGCCATCACTGCTAAAGTAGGAGAAACTGTTAGATTGTTTGTTGGGAATGGTGGGCCAAATTTAGTTTCCTCTTTTCATGTCATTGGTGAAATTTTTGACAACGTGTATACAGAAGGGGGAGCACTTGCTAACCAAAAAAATGTACAAACCACACTCATTCCAGCGGGCGGTTCTGCCATTGTGGATTTTAAAGTAGATGTTCCAGGCACTTTGATTCTTGTTGATCATTCAATTTTTAGAACATTTAACAAAGGTTCGCTTGGTATGTTAAAAGTGGAAGGCGAACCAAATGCAACAGTTTATTCTGGGAAACAAGACGATACAGTTTACCTTCCAGAAGGCCCAGCCATTCAAAGAATGGTTACCGAAGTCAAACCCAAAGTATCAGCAAGTACTCCAAAAGAAATTTTGGCAAATGGAGAAAGGGTATATAAATCGGTTTGTGCTGCTTGCCATATGAAAGAAGGGCAAGGTGTGACTGGAGTATTTCCTCCTCTGGCAAAGTCTGATTTTCTAAATGCTGACAAAGCACGTGCGATTCAAATTTTGAAAAAAGGACTCAATGGACCAATCACGGTAAATGGACAAAAATACAATAACGTAATGCCTCATTTAGAACTAACCAATGAAGAGATCGCAAGTGTCCTTAGTTATGTTTATAACCAATGGGGAAATAAAGGAATTATGGTTTCGGAAGCTGAAGTAAAATAAGTTAATAAACGATTTTTTACAAACATGAAGCCTTCACTTTTTATTTGTATTTTTATTTCGGTTTCTCTTTCCGCAGAGATGGTAAAAATTCCTGCGGGGAATTGGAAACCGTTTTTAAAAGACACAAATGCAAAGTTAGGCGAAACAATTAAGATCAAAAGTTTTTATTTGGACGAGTATCCAGTCACACAAAAAGAGTATTTTGAATTTTTAAAAGCTAATCCTGAATGGAGAAAAGGAAAAGTATCTTCCTTATTTGCTGATGGTGGTTATTTAGGTGATTGGAAGAGAATGGTTCCAGACAATCGGAGTGCAAATTCCCCTGTAACCTATGTTTCATGGTTTAGTGCCAATGCTTTTTGCCAATGGAAGGGGAAACGTTTGCCTTTGGAATCAGAATGGGAATATACCGCAAGTGTTCCACAGGCAGGTAAAAGCAAAAAAGCAATGGAATCTGTCATACTTGGTTGGTATGGAGAACAAAAACCAGAGTACCTACCATCTGTAGGTAAATACAAAAATAGTCATGGTGTTTATGACCAACATGGAATGATTTGGGAGTGGGTGTTTGATTTTAATAATACTTCTGTCACCGGAGATTCAAGACAAGATAGCGATTTAGAAAGTAACCTTTTTTGTGGTGGTGGATCTTTGAAAGCCAATGACTTTTCCAATTATGCATCTTACATGCGTTATGGTTATCGAGCCGGCTTAAAAGGATGGTATACTGCAAAATATTTAGGATTTCGATGTGCTTCAGATAATAACATTAAGGATAATCCACTATGAAATTTCAAACTAGGATAAAACTAATTATCTTATTCATTACTTTCGGGTTTAGTTTTGGCTGTGACGATCAGAATTCGAGTGGCCACCACCATCATGGAGACGATCATGTTTTGGCTTCTAGTGATGCGGCCCAAGGAAGTTTATTTGATTTGGGTTCAAAGTGGACAACCGAATCCAACCAAACGATCACATTGAAGGAGTTTAAGGGTTCTCTTTTCATTATTAGTATGTTTTATGCTACTTGCCAATCTATTTGTCCAAGACTTGTGGCAGATATAGGACAACTTTCTAAAAAAATAGCTGAAAAAACAGGGAAAGACCCTCGTATAGTTCTTGTTAGTTTTGATTCCGAAAAGGACAATCCGGCGGTCCTTAGCGCATATAAAAAGAAAATGAATTTAAACGAAAATTGGACTCTTTTATCGGGCAAGGAAGAGGACATTCGTATGTTGTCAGTGGTACTTGGAATCAATTATAAAAAAATATCCAATGGAGAGTTTAACCATTCTGCCGTTTACAGTTTAGTTTCAAAAGAGGGAATGGTTGTATCTCGAATAGAAGGGATTGGATCCAATTCCGACGCATTGATTATCCAGTATCAAAAGTTAAAATAAATTAGTTTGAAGATGGGATTTTACATTCTTAAACTATTTCTTTTCTTTAATAAGTCTGTGAATCGCAACGTGTTTTTATGGATTTTGTATTTTGACTAAAATGGAGGTAGCCGTTTGAAGATCCATTCAGGAATCATACGAATTGCCATCATGATGAAACGCCAAGGCCAACGGATATAAATTAAATCCTTTTTAGATAACCCTGCTTTTACAATAAGTTCTGCGGCCACCTGTGGTTGTAAGGTGAGCCAAGGTATTAGATTATGCCCATCGGACATTTTTGTATAAACAGGTCCCAATTGGATAGTTGTGATATAGACTCCTTTCGAATACAAAAGGGACCTGAGTCCAGAAAGATAAGTAGTAAGACCAGCTTTTGCACTTCCATAAATAAAATTCATTTGCCTTCCCCGATCTCCTGCTACAGAACTAATGGCTACAATTGTTCCTGTATTTCTTTTTTCCATATCCAAAGAAATTATATTTATAAGTGAAACAACAGCAGAATAATTTACTTGAATGGTCTCTAAGAGTTCGTTTTGGTTTTCTCTTGCTTTGGTCTGGTTTTCGTAATAACCTACAACAAAAAAAACAATATCTGGTTTTTGGGAAAGTTCTTGGTAAAAGTTTTGGTGTAATGAAAATTTAGTAACATCCCATTCATAAATATCTACTGAAACCATATAATTTAATAGGATTTTGGATTTTAATACACTTAACTTTTGTTTGTTTCTTCCAGTTAAAGATAGTGAAAATCCTCGTTTTGCGAGAGATTCTGTGATATAAATTCCAATGTCGGAAGTAGCTCCAACCACAAGTGCATTTTTCATTTTAAGTGATCCATACGAAATGGATCTAATCATTTTAACTTATGATCTTTTTGTCACTGAAAATTCCACCAACCATCTACACTTCCTGAACCTTTGAAGGCAAAACTTTCTCCTATTTTGGGAACTTGTAAATTGAGTTTCATAGTTTGGGAAGCTACAAGAACTCGTTTGATTGGGTCGTTCCAAGGATGTAGTGACAAAATAAATTTTCCCCAATGAACGGGGACAAAAGACTTTGCGCCAATGTTAGCTGCTGCCAGAGCCGTTTCTTCGGGACGCATATGAATGAATGGCCAATCATCCCCGTATTGTCCACATTCTAAAAATGCCAAATCAAATGGACCATAGTTTTTTCCAATAGTTTCAAAAATAGTTCCGTAACCTGAATCACCACCGATAAATACTTTATATTCGCCAATTTTTAATACATAGGAACACCATAAACTTTTGTTTCGGAGTACACTTCGTCCAGAAAAATGTCTAGTCGGTGTTGCGGTTATACTTAGAGCAGTGGTAATTTCTTTGGACTCAAACCAATCTAATTCAATAATTTTTTCTAAAGGCACTCCCCAAGATAGTAAATGAGCAGAAACACCTAACGGTACGATGATTTTTTTAGTTCTCTGGTGTAACCTTATCATTGTTTCGTAATCTAAGTGGTCGTAGTGATCATGGGTGATAATAAGAATGTCCAAATCTGGCATATCTTCTGGCAGATATACATCAGTGCCTTCAAAGGATTGTACTGCAAAAGAGAAAGGAGAAGCATAACCTGAAAAAACAGGATCAACTAAAATAGTTTTTCCTTCAGCCACTAAAAGGTATGAGGAATGGCCGAACCAAATGTACTGTGGCTTTGTAGAATCTAATTCTTTTAAATTGATTTTCGAAGAGGGGATTGGGGATGAAGGACGAATAGAATTGGGTTTTTGCCAATATTTAATGGCCATTTTCCAGTAGGAACTGTTAGGTGCTAACATTTCCGTATGTTCTATGTTTTTGAAGCTACCAGATTGAAAATGTTCTGATTTTGAGATACGTTGGAGTAATTCTCCATGTGGAAGTTTGCCAAGAGTTGTAGCCAAAATATTGTCCTTAAAGATTGGACGGTGTTAAATCTTTTTTGGCCCATTTTCGTATCATAAAATCTAAATCATGTAATAAAAGAGGTTTTGTCATAAAATCATCCATGCCGCCTGAAAGGCATCTTTGTTTTTCTTCTTCCAAAACATTAGCTGTAAGAGCAATGATCACTGGTTGTTTGGGAATGGTTTCGGATTTGCGAACGCATCTTGTGACAGTAATTCCGTCCATGTCAGGCATTTGAATATCAAGGAAAACAAGATCTGGTAAATAGGTGCGAACCATATCTAAAGTTTTTTCTCCATTTTCAGCTTGTAAGGCGGTATAACCTAGTTTTTTTAAAAAGAGACTTGTTACTTTTTGGTTAATTGGATCATCATCAGCAATTAAAATTTTTAATGGATATTTTTCTGCCAACTTAGAATCCCAATTGGTTTTTTTAATTAACTCATTCTGCGATGTTATTGTGTTCCTTTCATTCAATTCGGAACTTATTTCTGCCTCAAAATGGAAAGTAAAATTAGAACCTCTTCCATAAACACTGTTTACAAAGATGGAGCCTCCCAATTCTTCGATTAATTTTTTGGTTATCGCAAGTCCGAGTCCAGTGCCAACTGTTTTTTCCGTTAGATGGGAATGTACTTGAGAAAACGGTTGGAATAAATTTCCCATACGTTCTTCAGGTATTCCTATTCCTGTATCTTTCACTGAAACTTTAAGACGTATCTTTCTTTCATAAATAGGAACTGATTCTACTGTAATCAATATACTTCCTTCTTCAGTGAATTTCACTGCATTACTTAGTAAGTTTGTTAGGATTTGTGCAAATCGTCTTTGGTCTGTCATTAAGAAGGTGGGAAGTTCGTTAATAAATTCTAATTCAACATTTAATTTATTTTTGTCCAATTGGGTTTTGAAAATGTTGATACAATCATGTAGAAGTTTACGTACAGACACAGGTTCTAAATGTAATTCAAATTGACCTGATTCTAATTTTGTTAAATCTAAAATATCGTTAACTAATAATAAAAGATTGTCTCC
Source organism: Leptospira montravelensis (assembly GCF_004770045.1). Taxonomy (NCBI): domain Bacteria; kingdom Pseudomonadati; phylum Spirochaetota; class Leptospiria; order Leptospirales; family Leptospiraceae; genus Leptospira; species Leptospira montravelensis. The sequence continues at coordinate 1,189,727 of NZ_RQFO01000004.1, read as the reverse complement.
GCTGAATTGTATTAAGTTTAAATATTCTTTTTGTTCATCTGATAATTCTGTTTGTTGCAACATTTGAGTCATTCCTAGAATTCCATTCATGGGAGTTCTAATTTCATGGCTCATAGTTGAAAGAAAAGATGTTTTGAAGTTTACTTTTGCTTCCGCATTTTCTTTTTCTTGTTTTAGTCTTTCTTTGTTTCTAAAGTTTTCAATCATCCGTTCTGCAATGAAGAGAGCTTGGGAAAGTCCAAATACTAAAAATCCATATTGTGCAAGATAGGGAATTCCTCTTTTTGCAAATTCAGTAAGTATATCTAAAGAGAATAAAGTGATTGTAGCAACCACTGAAAATAAGAAGAATTTGCTACCTGGTTTTTTTAGAATCACACCGTGGATGATTGGGTATAGTAACCCCAAAAGGCCGACGAGAGAAAGAATCAAATGTATTGCTAGAAATTTCGAATAAAGAATGATATCTAAAGGTAAGGCAAAAAATAATATAAGTGCAATGATGAAATTGGTTCGGTATACAAATCTATATTTCGGGGAATTATAAATCTCTTTCACATATAAAACAAAAGATAGATAAAGTAGGACGAAACTAACGCCATTTAACCTAACTATCGTTTCGTATATACCTGGAGGTAGGTAATTGTAAATGATTCTAGTTTCTCCGATACTGAGTAAACGGATTGCAGCTAAAAAACAGACTACAGCAAAGTAAATATGAGTTTTTTCATCCCTCCAAAATAGATACAATACAAAATGAAAGAAAGCTAAAGTGAATAGAGAGGCAAATACGATAATGTCTCTACTGACAGTTTCAAGATACAATTTGTTGATTTCCGAATGGGTGCCTAAGGTATAAGGAGTTGCGACACCGCAAACATGATAATGGAAACATGAAATTTTTAAAGATAATTGTATTTCTTGATTTTTTGAATCGGGAATGGCGATGGTTTGGATGTTTAAGTTTGGAATTTCTGAAGTATAACTTTTTCCAATGGATCCCGATTGGTAAACCAAATTGTTTTGAATCAGAATTTCGAATGCGTTCCGAGTAATACCGTTTTGTAAATACAAACCTTTGGTATTTTCGGATACTAAAATGATAAGGCTAAGCGTTGCATAACCGGTAGGATATTTTTTAGAATTAGAATTGGTCCAATGTCCAGGAACGATTGTATATTCTTGCGAAGTAGAATCTTTTTGAGGATCCCAGTTTTGCCAGTCGATTCTCCATTCTCCATTGAGTGGAACATTTCCCATTGTTTCAAAGTTCCAATGGCGAAGATCTAACACAGCTTTTTTGGCGAAAGGTATAGTAGAAACGTTTCTTTGGTCACAACGGCTCAGTGTTGTGAAGAGTAAAATCAACAGGAAGAATCGTATTAATCTCTTCATTGTCTTTATAATAAGACGAAAGAAAGGAGGGAAATCTTTGTGTTTTAATGGAGTGAAATTAAGTGATACAATTGGTATAAAGTCCATTCCCAGAAGGTAGGTTTTCGTAGATATCCTAATTTCATTAAGTTTTCTTTGTTTCGAAAGCCTTTTAGCTTATCAGGATTTACTAAATTATAAATTCTGTCGATTTTCTTGCCTTCTATAGTAAATATTTGAACGAAACTTGGTTCCTCTTGGGAATAACCAATGATAGCAGGTGAGCCGTTGGCATAACCAAAAAATACTTCTGTGGATTTTGCTGCTTTCTTAGTGGTCCTTATCATGAGTGAAATTACTCTGCGAATACCAGGAATAGGAATCCTTGCTGCGTGTATCTTTCCACCTCCATCTGAAAATGCGATCACATCCTCACGTAACAAATTCGTGAGAGATTTTGTATCTTGACTGTAACAAGCAAAACTAAATTCGAGAAGAAGTTTTGAATGTAGTTTGGGATCTGGATCAAATTTTTTCTTTCTCGATTGGACGGCTAAACGAGCACGGCTTAGAATTTGTCTACAATTGTCTGTATTTTTTCCAACAATGGAAGCAATGGTTTCATAATCAAAATCAAATAACTCTCGTAATATGAAAACTGCTCTTTCGGTTGGATTCAGAGTTTCTAAAATAACTAAAAAAGCAAAGTTGATTTTTTCATCATCCAAAGTATCAGCTGTTTCTGGTATCGGCTCAGGTAAATATGGTCCAATATAGGTTTCTTTTTTTCTGGATGCTTTTTTTAAGAGATCAAAAGCAAGTCTTGCTGCAATACTTCCCAAATATGATTTATGGTTTTGGATTGAACGTTTGTCTGCGGAGAGCCATCTTAGGTAACTCTCCTGAACAATATCTTCTGCATCCACATAACTTCCTGTAATTCTATATGCGATTGAAAAAATATAATGTTTCCAGCTTAAAAATAATTCTAAATCATCCACAATTTTATGTCCCGATGAACATTGTTTTTGGTAAAACTATTTCTTTTTGTTGTATAGGATTTCCTTTGGGCCAAAAGTAAAATCGGAAAGGTAGTAGTTTCTCCATCAATAATGAAAAAATGGTGAATCGATTCACTAGTTCTTTAATCACTGCACCCCATTTTCCGGTAAGAATCCATTCTTTTGGTTTATCATTTCCATAAGTAAGTTGAATTAATCCTTCTTTTCTGCCCAGAGAAACACAACGTCCAACAAACTGAAATGAAAAGGGAGATACTTTTTTCCCTCTAATCATTTTTGCAATTTGGTCGGCAATATAGGCACCCATCGGCAATGCTGTGACACAACCCATACGTAAGATCGAGTTTTCTAAGTAGGCAGAGTCTCCTGCAACAAAAACATTTTGGAAAGTAAGTGATCGTAAATATGGATCTACATAAATTTGGTTTTGTGCATTGGTGGAAAAACCCGCTTCTTTTGCGAGATTCGAAGATTTAAATCCACTACAGTTGATAATACAATCAAAGGTAAGTTTGTTCTTATCTTCTAAAGTGATTTCCTTTTCGCTAATCATATAAATTTTAGTTTTATCAAAAACCTGAATTCCATTTTTCAAAAGGTAAGTTCGCAAATATGTTTTCCCTTTTTTTGAAAAAGTTGAACCTAACTCGTTTTTGTCGATGACGGATACGGATGTATTGGGATGAAAATATTTCCATTCAGAAGCCATTTCAATTCCAGTAAGACCACCGCCAATAATACAAAGTTTTTGAATTTCCTTTTGATTGTATTTTTTTATAAATTCAGAGACTGATTCGCTGGACTGAATGGAATTTTCTTCATTATGTATTTGATGAATTTGAGAACTTCCGAGAGCTACGACTAAATAGTCATACCTTAGACATTGGGAACTGTTTTCTATTTCTATGCTATTTTCATAGGGGCTAATTTGTTTCACCTTTGCCTGTAAAAAATTAATACCTGTTCGAAGTAGGTCTTTGATTTTTACTTTTTTATCAAAACCTTTACTTGCAAATTCATGGAAACGAATTCTTTCTTTAAATTCTGTTGATTCCGAAACGATTTGAATTTCCGCATCTTTGGTTTGTTTTGCCAAACGATTGGCAGCTAATATTCCAGCATAACCTGCGCCAAGGATTAATATTTTTGGTTTCATTTTGATACCTCGATACCAAGACGAGTGAAAGCCGTATGTTTGTGACAAGGTTATATAAAAAATTCGACTTGATTAAACTTTCAAGTGCCGGAACGATCATCCATGCAGAAAATGAAGTGGAAAAATTTATACGTTTATGTTGTAATTTTTTTAACTTTTTCGACTTTCACCTTGTACGGCGAAGGTTTTGATCAGGGGAGTTTGGTTTTTTATGGTTTCGGATCTTTTGGATTAGGAAATCATTCTGGAAGTTTGGAAAAATCAGTAGAGATCACAAACCAACCTAATTTTCTAATGTTGAATTCCCCTTTTGTTGATACCAGTTATCGAGTTGGTAATTATATCATTTATTCTGAGTTTGTAAAAAACCGCACGGAACTTTCCGGCCACGGTGGGGAATTAGGATTTGAGTATGGTTTATTTCGTTACTTTGGAATTGGGCTTTCCTATTCTAATCAAACGATTACTTCTTCTTATTTCAGAGCAATCGAAGAACGGAATATTATACTACTTTCTTTTATGGGAACAAATGTAAATTCGCAATTAGAAAACTTGAATTTAGGTGATACTTATGACCTTGTAGTTCAAAAAAGAAGGACTGTTTTTAGTGGTAATTCAGGAGATCTGAATTTTTTCTTCCACTTCTTTCCAAACAATGTTTTTGATCCTTACGTTCGAGCCGGTGGAGGAGTTGGGTATGAACAATTGTATGGTGGCACTTTAAATAGAATTTTTGGAGCAGTCGGTTTTAGGTATCATTTTGATTCCCTATTTTTCCTTAGTGCAGAGGTGGAACATTCGAATGTTTATATTGTAAAATACGAGCCTCCTAGTTCAGGACATCGAAATAAAGGAAACTACGAAGAAACGTTTGTTAAGTTAGGTTTAGGATTAAGTTTTTCACTCACTGATAACAACACAGTTATTTCCGAACCAGAGAACTTACAATCAAACGTAGTAGAATCCGTTGGTCCTGAAATACCATACCAAAACAAAGAACCGGTTACAGAAACTAAATTAGAACGTTTTGTGTTTTTAGCGAGTGAGATTTTTGATCTTCCATCTAGTAGAATACATTTGGAAGGTCGAGCTAGGTTAGATGCCATTGCACGTAGTTTAGAAAACGAATATAAAGATTTTGATATTTTGGTGATCACTTATACATCACCATTCAAGGAAGATCTTCCTGGTAATTATGAAAACTATGATCTCGGATTTGAACGGTCTAAAGCAATTTCGCGAGTGCTTCGAGAAAAAGGTGTAAATCCAAAAAGAATTATAGATTCCACACAAGGATCCGCTTTATACAATGTGGAATCAAAAGAAAAGGTGGTGATTGAGCTTCGAAAGAAAAACAAATAAAGCGGTAGTCTATCGAAACTCAATCGTTATTTAAATAGTAACTTGGGAACTAACGTTTGTTTTTTGATTTAATTCTAAAAGTTTGGCAGTATTCAATCGACTGATTCTACAAACTTCAGGATTGTCTTTCATAGATTCCCCGAAACTAGGAATCATTTCTTTTAGTTTTGATTTCCACTCAATCGATGACATTTCTTTTGGAAAACAATCAGCTAGTACTTCTAACATAATGGAAACTGATGTGGAAGCACCTGGACTGGCACCGAGTAATGCAGCTAATGAACCATCTTTTGCCGCAACTACTTCCGTACCAAATTCAAGGACTCCTCCTTCTTCTTCATCTTTTTTGATCACTTGTACGCGTTGACCCGCTACAACCAGTTCCCAATCTTCCGATTTTACTTCTGGGAAATATTCTCGTAGAGCAGCAATTCGATCTTCATGAGATTGTATGGCTTGGCTAATTAAATACTTTGTTAATGGTAGGTTGTGCATTCCTGCAGATAACATTGGAAATATATTATCAAACTCTAACGATTTTACTAAATCTAAATACGATCCTTTTTTTAAAAACTTCGTTGTAAAACCAGCATAAGGACCAAATAACAATTCTTTTTTCCCTTCTATGATTCTTGTGTCCAAGTGAGGCACAGACATTGGAGGTGAACCCACGTCCGCTTTTCCATATACTTTTGCAAAATGTTGTTTGATTACTTCGCGATTGCGACAGCGTAACCATTGACCACTTACCGGAAATCCTCCGAAACCAGATGCTTCAGGAATATCTGATTTTTCCAAAAGAGGAAGACTTCCACCGCCAGCTCCAATGAACACGAACTTCGCTTCATGGTGTTCCTTCTCATGTGTTTGTAAATGATTCGAAGTTAAGTGCCAGTATCCATTTTCTGCACGTTCCAAATCCTTAACATCTTCGAAGTAATGGACGTGTACACCAGGGAGACTTTCTAAATACCGAAACATGGCTCTCGTTAAGGTGCCAAAGTTGACATCTGTTCCTAACTCCATTTTGGTTGCTGCAATTGGTTCGGAATTGTCTCTGCCCTTCATAACTAAAGGCAACCATTCGGTTAATGTTTTTTCATCTTCCGAATAAATCAGCTCTTTGAAGAGCTCATATTTTTTTAAAGCATCAAAACGTTTGCGAAGAAAGGACACATTTTCTTTTCCCCAAACAAAACTATAATGAGGAACGGAGTGAATGAATTCATCTGCATCTAATATTCGTTTGGTTCCTGCCAAATAACCCCAAAATTCTTTAGATATTTCAAACCATTCGGCAATTTGAAGTGCCTTTTTTGTTTGAATTGTGCCGTCTTCATTTTCGATCGTATAATTGAGTTCACAAAATGCAGAGTGTCCGGTTCCCGCATTGTTCCAAGCATTGGAACTTTCGCGAGCAGCAGCATCCAATCTTTCTAATACAGTAATTGTTAGGTGGGGTGCTAGTTCCTTTAGTAGAACACCTAAAGTGGCGCTCATGATACCTGCACCGATTAAAATTACATCGGACTTCGTTCTAACCTTGTCTTTTTCTTTCATTCTCTACCTTCCGCATAATTATCGGCAACTTTCACGATTCAAATCATGTCCAAAGGATAAGGTAACTCGATTGAAAGCATTCTTTTTATTTTTGTCCGTTCTGACATCCTTACTTGGATTTATCTATTATTATTCTACCTTTCGTTTGATTTCAGGTCTTTCACTCAATGGGCCAGTGGTGACTTTGGTTTTATTCGGAATTGGAATACTAGTCTTACTAGTTCCTTTGACTTATGCGCTGAGTCGGATCACAAAACGGGAAAAAACGCAGACTTTTTTTGCCTATGTTACTTTTACTAATTTTGGCTTTTTTTCGATTCTCTTTACCCTCGTTCTTCTAATGGATTTTTTGCGTTGGATGGACCTTGGGATCATCACAGATTATTCTCGGATGTTATTTTCAAGTTTGGTTCATTTTGGATTTCCTTTAGATGGGGTCACTGAGGTAAAAAACTTTAGTTTGGCTTTTTCAACCATAGTAGCGGCAACAGCACTCAGTTCTCTTGGGTTTTTTAATGCACATGTCCGTTTGTTATACAAACGAGTGTCAGTCCCAGTGAAAGATCTTCATCCTGATTTGGTAGATTTTAAGATAGTTCAAATCTCTGATGTACATATTGGACCAACAATCAAAGGTAGATTTTTAGAAAGAGTAGTAAAAAGAATCAATTTTCAAAAACCAGATGTTGTTGTGATTACCGGAGATTTAGTGGATGGCCCAGTGACTACTCTCAAACATCATTTAAAGCCTTTAGGTAACATCCAATCAAAATATGGCACTTTCTATGTCACAGGCAATCATGAATACTATTCAGGAGTATTGTCCTGGCTTCCCGAGATACAAAAGTTAGGTGTAAATGTTTTGCTAAACCAAAACCAGATTCTCTCAGTGGGTGAATCAAAATTGCTTATGGCTGGAGTGACGGATCTTTCTGCCGGGAAAATAATCCGATCGCACCAAACAAATCCCAAAAAAGCGATGGAAGGCGGAGAAAAATGCGATTATAAGATTTTACTCGCCCACCAACCCAACAGTATTTATGAAGCAAGTGAGGTTGGATTCGACTTACAAATTTCGGGTCATACACATGGTGGCCAATTTTTCCCAGGTAATATACTAATTTATTTTGCGCAAAAATTTGTCTCTGGATTACATAGATATAAGGATTCGCTAATTTATGTTAGTCGAGGGACTGGGTATTGGGGTCCTCCTTTTCGGCTAGGTGCACCTTCGGAAATTTCCATTTTGGAACTTAAATCTACCTAAATTTTGCCTACAATTGGCAGAAAATAGAATCCTGAACAGTTACCAATATTGATTCCTGACAAAAAAAATACGAAAGTGGATGAAGTCTCCTTGGATTTCCAGAAACATTGACCAAATGAAATGGTGGATTAAAAGCAAATGAATCAAAACTTACTCATCCGAAAATTGACGGTTGCGATTGAGGCTCCTTTATATCTATTAATTTTTCCCTATTTTATAAACTTTTGTTTATTTGCCTCCCGTTTTGATACAGATACACTTATCAAATTAGGAATTCTTGGCACACTCCTTTCATTAGTTCCTTTGGTGATTGGGATTACTCTTAGAAACAAAAGATTAAAGGTATTACTTAACTTTACTAAGGATTTAGAGGCAAATGCACTTGCAGCGATAAAAAAAGGTCTATTGGAACATCCACATTGGGAAGGTCGTGTGATTCTCATTCGGTGGGCAGTTTCAATTTTTGGATTTTCTTTTATGGCTGTTACCTTTCTTGGTCTGCCTTGGAAGGAAATTTTAGCCTTACCTTATGCCTGTATCATGCTTTCTCCCATTATCTATCTGGCTTTTTATTTCCAAACGGAGGTTTATTTAAGTCCAGTTTTAAAAGCAAAAGAACTATCGGCTGTACTTTTGGATGAAACTAAAATTCGAATTTTTGGTGTTTTTCAAAGAAACTTATTTACGATGGTTGCCGTTGCACTTTTGCCAATGTTGACATTGGGTTATTATTTGTTCCTAATTTTACTTACTGAGTTTAGGTCTCCTTACTGGTTTTATCAAATGCCCATTGTGTTTATAATGATGATTGTAATCATTATTTATGCAGCTTATGTTGGAAGTAAATCCTTGAAGGAAGATATTGGTAATCTAAATTATTCTATTGAAAAACTATCTAAAGGGGAGTTGTCAGAAACCATTCCGCAACTTTCAGCTACAAACCTAAGTCATACGATTACAAAATTAAACTTATTTATGGAGTCTTTGCGACAATACTTTCGGACAGCTAAAGACGAAGCATTTTCACTTCTAGAAACATCTCGACTAATTTTGGACAAGGGCAGCGTGATCGATACGCAGGTTAGTTCTGAAAAAACAAAATTAGACTCAACGTTTGAATCCGTTAATCAGATCCAAAATCTTTCTAAGGCAACCTATGAACGTGTTCTTTCCCAAAAAGATAAAACAAATTTCTTGGTAACAGAACTTACGCGAGTCACGGATGAAATGACGGACCTATCAGAAAAAGCAGAAGCTTTGGCACTAAACACTGTCCATTCGATTGGCACAATACAAGTAGCAAAGGACGCCATTCAATCGGCTTATGAAAAGGTAGAAATAATGAATCAGATGAGTGAAAATATCAAAGCTACAATCTCCATTGTGGAAGATATTTCTGACCGAGTAAATCTATTATCACTCAATGCATCAATTGAAGCAGCCAGGGCAGGAACTATGGGACGTGGTTTTGCTGTGGTGGCGGGAGAGGTTTCTCGCCTTGCTGATGAAACTGCAAAAAATATCGAGGAGATCAAAAGAGTGGTAAAATTATCCCAAGTCGCCTCTAAAGAAAGTTTGGAATCAATGAAAGAAATCATCTCTACCAATGAAGATGTAAAATCTAAGTTTGAAGAAATTTCGAGAGTGGTACAGATGTTCGGCCGCACAAGTGAAACCGGTTCTGAAAATGTTAAATCGTTAAAAAAACTTGTAGGGGAGTTTCAAAAAGACGCGGAGCAAATCACCGAGGAAATGAAATTGCAAACAGGATATACTGAAGAATCCAATTCCAACTTACAAGAGTTATGGGAAAACCATTCTAAAATTTCTACCACGTTTAAAGAAATTTCCGAAGAAGCAAATCACCTAAAAGCAGTTTCCGATTCGATGGAGAAAATTGTTTCCCGGTTTCGGTTTTAAGAATTGTCTTTTGAACGCTGATCTAAATCCAGATCCTATGTCTCATAAACTTGTTTAGGTTGAGTG